>JAQVKF010000117.1 GCA_028694795.1 Thermoguttaceae bacterium
ATGCATGACGACAGTCAGGCCGTGTTCATTTGGATTCGGAATGAACGGCGGAATGGCATATTTTGACCGCGGAAGGGATGTAGCATGAGCGACCCATATTTCCAGAAACTTTTCGCGCAACGTATTGGTGGAGAGAACTACGGCAAGGGTGCCGGAATTTATAAATTCGAAAAGATCAAGCGTGCCAAACGTAAAGCACTTGCGGATCATCCTGAGCGTCATTTGCTTGACTTTGGTATCGGTGAGAACGATGTTCCGGCGGCCCCTCATGTCAGCGCGGCGTTGGGTGTAGAAGCGGTCAAGACGGAAAATCGCGGCTATGCCGACAACGGAATTCCGGAATTTCGCGCGGCGGTCGCTCGGTTCATGAAGCGGCAATTTCATGTCGAATTGGACCCCGCGACGGAAATTTGTCATGGCATTGGCTCGAAACCGATTCTGGCGATGTTGCCAGGTGCGTTCATCAATCCAGGCGATGTGACGCTCATGACGGTTCCCGGCTATCCCGTGGCTGGAACGCACACAACATATTATGGCGGCGAGGTTTATCGACTTCCATTGTTGCCGGAAAACGACTTCTATCCGGATTTGAACGGCATTCCTCAGGAGATTCGTTCTCGTGCTAAAATGCTTGTTTTGAACTATCCGAACAGCCCGACGGGCAAGATGGCGACGGTCGAATTTTTTCAGCGTGTGATCGAATTCGCACATCAGAACGAAGTGGTGGTCGTGCATGACGCGGCTCATATGATGATGAGCTATAAAAGTGCTCCGCTGAGCTTTTTGCAGGTCGATGGCGCGAAAGAGGTGGGTGTTGAGGTCCATTCGCTTTCCAAAGGTTGGAATATGATCGGTTGGCGGCTCGGTTGGGTTTGTGGTAACCCGACGATTGTCCAAGCGTATGCTGATATTAAGGATAATAGTGATTCTGGACAGTTCAAGGCGATTCAAAAAGCGGCGGTGCTGGCGTTAGACGATGCCGAAATTCCGTTGGCGACTTGTCGGAAATACCATCGTCGTTTGGAAAAATTGGTTGCGATGCTTCAGCGTTGTGGATTCCGTTGTGAGATGCCGGAGGGGTCGTATTTTCTGTACACGCCGGCTCCGAGGGGGATGGGCGATCATCAGTTTGCGAACGCGGAAGAAGTGAGCCAATATTTGATCACGGAGCATTCGATTTGCACCGTACCGTGGGATGATGCGGGTGCGTTTTTGCGATTTTCGGTCACGTATGAGGCGGTGGACGAAGCGGCGGAAGACGCGTTGATGATCGAGACGGAAAAGCGGCTTAACGGTTTACATCTGACGTTCTAGTGGTGGGCAGCCACAAAGGGGAACGCACGTTCACTTGATATACGGCTCCTATCGGGCGTGTTCACGCGAATGGGATCGCGGTGCCCTTGCGTTGTTGACCCGTTGGTATACTATTTCGCGGATGCCATTCATGGACCACCTTTAGAATCCTATCTCGAAGCCGGAGATCGCAGTGGTACCGTCACGAAGACGGTCGCACTGCGCGATAAAACCGTCCGTTTCGAGGATTATACCGCTGTAAAACTGTGATTGCGGTGTGATGCAATACGCCGCTTTGACTATACCGCGATTGATTGCTCGGTCGTGTTGGATGTTTCCTATTTTCTCCGGGGTGTACATGCCATAACTGCCGGAGAGATACCACGAGTTGCCTTCATAAATACTCGTCAGATACCATCCCCAACCGCCAATGGCCTCATGTTCAGCCTTGTTCACATCCCGATAATAGATGCTTTTTTGCCAAAAAATCTGATTCGGATCATAATCGTGGTAAAGGCCATGTTGATCGTAGCAAACTTCGCTGGCGAATTTCCAGCGGCCCATGCGTACTGAGGCGTCCATGCCGCAAACGTTGTTATACGTCTTCTGATCTTCCGAACCGATACCGTCCTGAACTTTGACCGAGATGCCCACCTGCCAACGCTCGGACTCCAGTCCCACTCGCGAAACGAGAGCTTTGGAGCTATTCGTATCGAGGTCGTGGCCGCCGTTCACGATTCCGACGTCCAGAACGAACGGTTTCGGGTCGTATCGCAATAAGACACCAATCTCTCGCCATGGAATGACTTCCGTTCGTAAAAACGGGGCGTCCAACCGCTGATTTGTATATAAACGCTCCTCGAAGCGACCGAAAGGCGTCCAAATTTTACCGATCTGCACCTCGCAATCGTATGCCTCATTTCGCATGCCAACATAGAGCTGCGAAATTTCAAACGTCTCGCGTTCCCAATTCGCGGCGTAAGAACGACGTTCTGGATCATCATAAAAGCGGTTCTTCTCAAAGGGTAAATTCAAATAAAACTCACCCTTAATGGTACTCACCCAGTCGCCGTCCCGATGCCGATACACCGGCGTAACAATGCTTTCCGCTCCAAACGTCGCCTCCATTCCGGTCCACTGAATACGTTGATCGTTCAAATAGTAGCCACGTACCAGCGCACTTTCCATGGATAATCCCATCTGGTCTGTCGGAACCCGACGTCCGAGCTGATAATGCGTCTGTTGATATGCCGTTGGGACACCGGTGTTGAAAAATGTGGAACCACCAGCGACAAATCGCTCCGCAAATGGGGGAAGCACATAAGTTGTGGAGGACGATAAGTCTGATGATTCGGTGGATTCTTCCGATAAATTTTGGGGTAATGTTTGTATCGGTGATGTTGATTCTGGTGATGATGGGTTGTCTGCTGCATTTTTTGGCGGAATCTCTGGATTAGCCCCTCCTTTTTCGCTGGGTAAATCCGAATTGACGGATGCGGTACGAAGCAAATCGGAATCGTCAATTATTCTCTGTGATCCGGAACGTACCGCGGCGTGTGATCTCATCGTGCCGTAAGTACTGACGATCACCACACACATTACCAATGTAAATATACTCAGTATTCGATGTGAAAGATACCACCGAATCAATAATGACAATCCTAATAACCCACACATAGTTTCCCCCGTTGCTATCCTATCTCGAGGCTTTAAGCCTCCCAAGAAAAATGGCATACCCAATAAAAACATGATATGTGTTAAATCATGTATAACTGCTTCGACTGATATACTCGTAAATTGGAGAATAACTATTATGTAAGTTATAATACGCAAAACAGATATTTTCTTCTTTTTTTACCTACATTGACATCATGTGTGAGTGGAGACGAAAGATCGCGGCCAAGAAGCGTTATAAAATATGGGGTTGGTTTCCCAACTGTCGTCCGCTTTTTTTTACTTGACGTTAGCACAGTCGCTTCGGTGGGGCATGAATAATCCACCGTGACCTCGCGCAACGAGGCGTCGCATTTGGGATGCGGGCGTCCTTACGTTGCCGTACGGGAACGATATGCCGCGAAAAGAACTCTTTTCACCAGTGAAAATTTTTTGAAAATCGACAATATTTTGTCGATTCCCCATTGACTCGTTGGCGTTTCACATTACAATATCGACAAAAGATTATCGATAATAATTTATTTATTTTGCAGGCCATGCGTTTGTTCAGGTGATTTGGGCGATTTTTGCGGAATAAATAACATAAATCGACAGTGCGGGTATAATAGAATGAAACGATCCTCAAAGGGTGGAAAATTTTTCCGAAACGAAGGAGTATTCCGATGGTTGTGACAGATGCTGAAACACTGAATGCGATGGTGGAACGAGTTCGAGTGGCACAGCGTGAGTACGCGACGTTTCCACAGGAGAAGGTGGATGAAATTTTCCGGGCGGCGGCGATGGCCGCCGCTGCAGCTCGTATTCCGCTCGCGAAAGCCGCGGCGGAAGAGACGGGCATGGGTGTGACGGAAGATAAAGTAATCAAAAATCACTTCGCCTCGGAATTTATTTACAATAAATTCAAAGATACGAAGACCTGTGATGTGATCGAGTCGGATGAGCAATTCGGTATTTACAAAATTGCCGAGCCGGTTGGGATTCTCGCTGGTGTGATTCCCACCACCAACCCGACCTCCACGGCGATTTTCAAATCGTTGCTCGCTCTTAAAACACGAAATGGAATTGTTTTCTCACCACATCCTCGAGCCAAACGCAGCACAGTCCAAGCGGCGAAGTTGATGCTCGACGCGGCGGTTGCGGCTGGGGCACCGAAGAATATTATCGGATGGATTGACGAGCCGACTGTCGAGTTGTCACGTCAGCTCATGTCGCACCAGCATATTAACTTGATTTTGGCGACCGGTGGCCCTGGAATGGTACATTCGGCCTATTCATCCGGTAATCCGGCGATCGGCGTTGGTGCGGGTAACACGCCGGCCATCATCGACGAGACTGCCGATATTCGCATCGCGGTGAACTCAATCTTACTCAGTAAGACCTTCGATAACGGAATGATTTGCGCTTCTGAGCAGTCGGTGGTCGTCGTTCGAGAGGTCGTCGATGCGGTTAAAGCCGAGTTCGTCAAGCGCGGCGCGCACATTTGTTCTCCGGAAGAGGCTGATTTGCTGCGAAAAACGATCATCATTGATCATAAATTAAACGCGAAGATCGTTGGTCAATCGGCGTATAAAATCGCACAATTGGCGGGATTTACCGTTCCGGAGGCCACGAAGGTGCTGATCGGCGAGGCGGAAGTCGTCGATGCGGAAGAAGCGTTCAGCTATGAAAAATTATCTCCAGTATTGGCACTGTATACAACGGACGATTTCGCCGAAGCGGTGGAACGTGCGGAAGAATTGATCGAATTCGGAGGAATGGGACACACGTCCGTGTTGTACACCAATCCAACCAATCAAGATCGTATGGTAGAATTCGGTAAACGGGCACCCACCTCCCGCGTGTTGATTAACCAGCCGTCCAGCCAAGGCGCGATTGGTGATATCTACAACTTCCGCCTCGAACCGTCGTTGACGCTCGGTTGCGGAAGCTGGGGCGGAAACAGTGTGAGTGAAAACGTGGGTGTGAAGCACCTGATCAACGTGAAGACCGTATCAGAAAGGCGTGAAAATATGCTCTGGTTCCGAGTTCCACCCAAGATCTACTTTAAGAGTGGCTGTCTTCCGATCGCGTTGGGCGACCTAGCTGGCAAGAAACGCGCGTTTATCGTTACGGACGAACCGCTGTTCAAATTGGGCATCGTGGATCTTGTGACAAAACCGTTGGAAAAGCTCGGCATGGAGGTCCAGGTGTTCAATGAAGTTAAACCTGATCCGGATCTCTCAACGATCCACGCGGGGAACGAACGCATGAATCATTTCCAACCGGATGTGATTCTTGCGATTGGTGGTGGTTCTCCGATGGATGCTGCGAAGATCATGTGGCTGCTCTACGAGCACCCCGATGTTGAGTTCCGAGACCTTGCGTTGCGATTCATGGATATCCGCAAACGTGTGTTCCACTTCCCGAAACTGGGCGTGAAGGCACAGCTCGTTTGTATTCCGACCACCAGCGGTACTGGCAGTGAAGTGACCCCGTTTGCTGTTGTCACCGATGACAAAACGGGCCAAAAATACCCCGTCACCGATTACGAGCTGACGCCAAATATGGCTATCGTTGATCCGGACCTCGTGCGCACTATGCCGAAGTCGCTCACGGCGTTCTCCGGTGTTGACGCCATGGTCCACGCGTTGGAAGCGATGGTCGCCGTCACTTCAACCGACTACACCAACGCTCTGTGCCTGGAAGCGGTTCGTGTGCTGTTCAAATATCTACCTACGGCGTATGAGAACGGCTTGAACGATCTGCACGCACGTGAGAAAGTACACAACGCGGCGACGATGGCAGGTATGGCATTTGCCAACGCGATGCTCGGTGTTTGCCACTCCATGGCCCATAAATTGGGGGCGGCGTTCCACCTGCCGCACGGTTTGGCGAACGCACTGTTGATCGAGGAAGTGATTCGATTCAACTCGGCTGACGCACCGCGTAAACAGGCCGCTTTCCCGCAATACGCTTTCCCGGAAGCCTGCTATCGTTACTCCCGAATCGCGCGATACTGTGGTTTAGGCACGATGGAAGATTCCGACGAAGTGTGCGTCGAACGGCTGATTGCCGCGATCCGCGAACTGTGTGATCGTGTGAAAATACCTCGCTCCATTCAGGAGGCCGGCGTGGATGAGTCGGAATTTCTCGCAAGGCTCGACAAGCTGGCGGAAGATGCCTTTGACGACCAGTGCACCGGGGCTAACCCGCGATATCCGCTCATCAGCGAGATCAAGCAGATGCTACTAAACGCCTACTATGGTAAAAAAGTGGAGTAATGCCTGTCCTGTCGCGAGCTTGTGAGAATATCTCGCTGTAGATAATGAGACGCCGCATCTTGCTAGAGTTGGCGGAATCATCCCCCGATTCCGATGGAACTCAGCAGGTTCGCGGTGTTTTTTCTTGTTGGTATCGGAATGTATCGTTATTCCACTCCTCCTGACTGATAAGAGGCTTCTGCCGCATGTTGGACGAAAGCCGACGGCGATAAAGGAACATCTCATCAGACCGCATTTCGGCTTGGGCCGTGAGCCATCCATTTCACACGATTAAAATTGCACCGCCTTGGTGCGTTGCCCCCTGTTCTCTGTTCTCGCCTTATCCTTTATAATGGGGGCATTTCGTGTCGGTATACAGGGGATGGAGCGTGTGCATGGATACTTTTCAATCGAGTGACTCACAACGAAGTGGCAAGCCGTTAAAATATGCCAAGTCGGCGAATTTTGCCGAGCCGCTAACACTCCAATGTGGCGCAATGCTTCCGGAAGTGACCGTTGTATACGAGACCTACGGGACGCTGAACGAGCACCGAGATAACGCGGTGTTGATCTGCCATGCGTTGACGGGTGATTCACATGTTGCCGCTCATCCGGAGGCCGCCTTAGAAAATCCCGCGGAACCGGACGATCCAGGTTGGTGGAATTTACTGATCGGTCCGGGAAAACATATCGACACGAACCGTTATTATGTGATTTGCCCTAATGTGCTGGGCGGTTGCCGTGGTACGACGGGACCAGCCTCGACGAATCCTGCCACAGGTCGTCCATATGGAGCGGATTTTCCTGTTGTCACGGTCGATGATATCGTCGCCGTTCAAAAACGCTTGATTGATTTGCTCGGTATTTCTAAGTTACGGATGGTGTTAGGCGGTTCACTTGGTGGAGCGCAGGCGTTGACGTGGGCGAAAAATTACCCCGATCAGATTGAGGGGATGGCGTGTGTGGCTAGCGCGCCGCGAATGTCGAGCCAGGCGTTGGCATTCGATATTGTTGGACGCAACGCGATTCAATCGGACCCTTCTTTTCACAATGGGCAATATTATGACCAACCGACGAAACCGCTTACGGGGTTGGCGATTGCTCGCATGTTGGGACATATCACGTATCTTTCGCCGCAATCAATGCAGCAAAAGTTCAACGCCGACCGTATGCGTCCACGTGATATCGACACCCAATTTGAAACACGCTTTTCGGTTGGTTCGTACCTTGCGCATCAAGGCGATAAATTTGGCGAACGTTTCGATCCTAACAGCTATAATACGATCACCATGTCGATAGACCTTTTCGATTTGGGCGATGGTTACCAGCAAATCGCCAAATCGCTCAAACCGGCGAAATGTAGTGCGCTTGTGCTGAGTTTTACCAGTGATTGGCTTTTCCCCGCCGTACAATCGAAACAAATCGTACGAGCGTTGTTGTCGCTTGGTCGTCCCGTGAGCTATTGCAATATTGAAAGTGATTGCGGACATGACGCTTTTTTACTCGAAGACGAATTGGCGATCTACGGTGGGATGATTCGTGGTTTTCTGGATAATCTCGGTTCTCCAGGCAGTTGCGGTGTACGTCCGACCATGGAAACATTCGTTCCAAAAACCGGACCGTTAGAGTCCGCTCTGCCGGGAAACCTTCGTTCCAGTACTGCCGTTTTGGATACTCAACCTCATGATGGTTTAGAATGGCCTGGTAATGATTCTAAGGCGGGCTACCGTGATAGTGAATTGGGATATGATGGAGCGGAATCCGGTCACGATACGGCTGGAGAGGGGTAGGATGCGGCCAATGTACCTTCTCATATTTTGAAAACACTCGATAACGATCCTCTGACGCTTTTGGGATATCGGCTCGATTATGATGAGATCGTCAAATTGATTCCGCCGGAGGCGTCCGTGCTCGATTTGGGCTGTGGTGGCGGTGGCCTGCTGGCGGCATTGCGAGCCCGTGGACATCGGCGGCTCGTGGGGGTCGAATGGAATGAACAAGAGATTTTATCCTGCATTTCGCAAGGTTTCGAGGTCATTCAGGCAAACTTGAATCGTGGGTTGGAAATTTTCGAGAATGACCAGTTCGATTATGTCGTGCTTTCTCAAACGCTCCAAACGATCACTGATGTGGAACGGCTTATCACGGAGATGCTGCGTGTCGGGCGACGCGCGATTGTAACCTTCCCGAATATCGCGCACTATAAGTTGCGACAACAGCTAGCCGCTGGACATGCTCCGAAGCTAAGATTATATCCATTCGAGTGGTATAATACGGTAAATGTTCGTTCACTATCGATCGCGGATTTTGAGGAATTTTGCGCGCAACGTAAGATTCGGATTTTGCATAGTACGGCGATTGACACGGAAAACGACACTGTGGTTTATGAGGACCCGAATCGCAATGCCGATGTGGCAATCCTCGTGATTAGCGATTAACCGACAGCGGCCCGTCGAATTAATCGATCAAGAGTCTACTCCAGTTCGGCGGCCCGCAAGCGACCGTGCGAAGTTGCGGTGCCGATGTCAGGCAAAATGTTTTCCAGGCTATTGCTTTTTTGCGAAATTTTCCAGTATGCCTGTTCGGTTTTAATTCTATTTCCAACCAGTATCGATCCTATGACAGAACGGTCGCCAGAATCATCATCGTTGTCGAAGAACCTTGCTCTTCCCGCAACGCAAAGTGTCAAATATATCGGTTCGAAGCTCCGGCTTTTACCGCAGATTTTGCAATTGGTGAGATTGGTCTCCGTTCATACTGTGTTGGACGCGTTCGCCGGTTCGACCAGAGTGTCGCAAGCGTTGGCTTATTCGGGGTGTCGCGTCCTTTGTAACGATCATGCTATTTGGTCGAAATATATGGGAATTTGCTATCTAAAAAGCGATCATTCACGAACTGCGTACCAAGCGTTGATTGATCATCTGAACGGATTGCCGCCACAAGACGGCTGGTTTACGGAACATTATGGAGGTGAAGACGCGGGGGGGATCTGTGCGGCGTCAGACGGTTATAAAAAACCGTTTCAACGGCATAATACGCGACGATTAGACGCGATTCGAGAGGAAATTGATCGGTTACCGTTGACGGAAGTGGAACGAGCGGTGGCGATTACGTCGTTGCTTCTTGGATTGGATGCGGTGGACAATACGCTGGGACACTTTGCCTCGTATTTGCAACGATGGTCCGCTCGTTCGTATCGGACGCTTACACTGCAAGTTCCGGCATTAGCACCAGCGACTGAATCGCATGAGGTGTACCAGCGGGATATTTTTACGCTCCTTCCACGGGTGGAAGCCGATCTGGTCTATTTTGATCCGCCGTATGGTTCGAATAATGAAAAAATGCCGCCGTCTCGCGTTCGATATTTGGCGTATTACCATCTATGGACAACGATCTGTTTGAACGATCATCCGTCAGTTTTCGGCAAGGCGATGCGACGCGCGGACAGTTCCGATCTCCGGTCGGGTAGTGTTTTTGAAGATTTCCGGCGTGGTTCGAGTGGTCGCTGGGTGGTCATTGAAGCGATTGATCGGATGATTCGGGAGACGCGATCGCGTTGGATTTTGCTCTCTTACAGTTCGGGAGGTCGGGCGACGGCGGAGCAGCTGCGTGAGATACTCGATCAACATGGAACGGTACGACAGGTGGTACGTGTCGATTATCGCAAAAATGTCATGGCCGCGATGTCCTGGACGGGCGAATGGCTGCGAGACGCCGAGACGCCGCACCAGGAGTTTCTATTTCTACTCGAAAAAAGATGAGAACCACTCCCAATACGAGACCGTGCTCTATCACGGGTTTTTCATCGTCACAGTTCCCCCAACCCATGCAAACCCGGAGGGGAAACGAGAGTCGCCCCGATCGTTTGCGCGGCCCACTCTGGTTGACCATCGGGCGTTTATGCAGCAAACGGAAGGAAATCTGTTTTTTGTTCATCTCCCTTGCCGTCACACGTGAAATTTGGCGCCGCGTGAAATTTGGTACCAAGAGGCGTAACCTTTTTTGGTAAAATCGGGATTAGGTTACGGAAGCTTTTCTGTCGGTGCTGATGGCTTAGCCGAAGCATCGCTCTCCGTTTTTTGGGCCGCGAGTTCCGCGGTCGAAACAGGGGCAACGCCTTCTTCGCGATCCACTTTAGGGATATCGTCCACCGGTTTGCCATCAGGCATCGGGTCCATGACAGGAGCGCCTGCCGCATCTTTGCGGATGATCGGCAGTTTTTTCGGCGGTTCGGCGCTTTCTTCCTCGGCTAAAACTTGATCGAGTGGTGTGTGGTCGATATTTTTACGCAACAGCAGATAGATAGCCGTGGTGGTACTCCAGAAAAACGACGCGGAGAAACCGGTGACCAACGTCGGAATTAACGCCAGCCAGGGACTGTGAATCAGTTCGCCCACCGTCGTTCCTCGCATGGGATTCGGCTTTGCGAATTCTATAAATCCTTGTGTATATGCCAAGAAATAATGGAAGAATATCCGAACGATTCCCATCCCTAACAGACCGACAATACTAACGAGGATCACGTAGACGAACACTCGAAGCGGACGTCGTAACAGGAAATGAAAACCACGCGCGGTACCATCGAAAGCGTCCGTTCCCTCTGCGCTGACTGCGGCTACCATGAGTGGAAAACCAAACATCGTGCCCACCAAAAAAATCGTCCCCAAAAAACCCAAGAACAATGGGAACCATCCCAAAACGGCACTTAACCACGCGGTTAGCGTATCGTTCATCAACGAAGCACTCCAACCGATGAATATCAAAATTGCCGCAATGACTGACATGGCCAACACGGGAAGAATTGCGGTACCCAGGTAGCTTACCCATTTACGTATGACAAAACGCACCGTTTGTGTTAAGCTGTCACGTCGGTAAGTCGCCAGCTGTAACGCTGCGCTACGAGTTAGCAGGCCGCCGATGAGTGACCACACCACGATGAGATAAAGACTAAATATCATCGCTTGGGCCAAAAGATCCAACCGGCTTTGGCTGATTCCATCGAAAAGCAATTGGTGCCACACTCGCAAAACGCCGCTTACCGTATCCAGGGAATTCTGGGCGAGCGCGGGAAAGTCCCAAAAATTGGCGGATGGACGCAATGGCGGCTGATTCCAAATGGGTGGATTTTGCGGTGTGGAACATACCAAAATCTCTCGAAACCATTGCCAACCGTAAATGGTTGCTTGAATGCCCCAAAAGCCCAAAAACATGGCTCGTAGCTGGAAGGCAATGCCGAAACAACGGCCAAAAATCACCTCTGGCAACACGTCACGCCAAACGAGCTTACGCACCTCAATCACCCGTGCATCTGTAATCGGTGTCTCAGCCATTTCAACCACCTCGATAGAATCTATATTTTCAGAAATTTTTATCTTTGTTCATACGTCCCCCGCTCACATTACCCAGTATAACACCGATCACTGGGGATAGCAACTCAAACCAGAGTGGAGCGAACGAGACGACCGGATTTCTTCGCACAATTGACGCCCAAGTGGCGGGACGAGAACCGGGCGGGCGTCTACCTATTTCGCCTGAAAATATGTCTCTTGCGGCCTACCCAGCACACTTTTGCAATGGAAAAGGAATGGAATGGCACAAAACCACTCAATCGAGATCCGAATCGCGAACGTCGGAATCCGAAAATGGAAAAGAGCCAAGGGAAGGGGGGAAACACCCTGTTACCCCTTATTTGCCTTTATTATCGAGAGACTTTGCCTTGAAGGGGGCTGCTTGCCGGAGTTCTTGGATGGGCCGCGTTACTGGGCAATGAACCGAGAATGGCGAGCTGTGTGAACGCAAGAATCAATCGGCAAGAAGCGGGCAACGCTCTCTGACGGGAGTTTTACGAAAGTTTACGCTTCGTCGTCCTCATCCCCTTCCGATTTGACGCAGGGTAGACCATATTCCTCGCCGAGCCACCGTCCGAGATCAATCTGTTTGCAGCGTGCGGAACAAAACGGCATTGCGACACCTTTCCCCGCGGGATCGAATCGCTTCGAACAAATGGGACAACGCAGGCCCCGTAACGACGCAAATGCCAACTGCAACGGGACACTGGAACGTGAACGCGATGGATTTGCTGTATTTTCTTGACTCGGTGTATCCCCTGTCATCCCTGCCTCCTTATCTTCCATCGTCTGCGACGTTGGTACTATGCCGCTTTGGTTGTGCTTCCGGGATTCGAACCGGGTTTAGCGGAAGAGGTTCCATTCGCAGAGACGCCGCTTGGGGGCGTGCCACTGGAGCCGCCATTTGCCGTGGAGGTCGATTTGGCTGAATGATCGGACGAGGCAACGGTTGAATCGGTGGATTTCGTGGATTTCGACGATGGGGCGGATGTGTGCGTCGCATTGGTACGGTCGGCTGATTCAGCCTTTGCGTAGGAGGCGTCACGGTAATCGGTTACATAGAAACCGCTACCTTTGAAAACGACTCCCACACCGGTACTCATCAGACGTTTGGCCGTCGATTTGCCGCATTGGGGGCAAATTTTGATCGGATCGTCTGACATCCGCTGAAACAGCTCGAACTTCGCTCCGCACGCTCCACACTGATATTCATACGTTGGCATTTT
>JAQVKF010000297.1 GCA_028694795.1 Thermoguttaceae bacterium
TCGCGGTATCGGAGGTCGAGTCGTTTTCCACGGGAAGCGGGAATCTGGTCACCGGCACATTCTGCCATCTTGCGACGCAGACAATCGACCTCGTAATCGACGGGGTGGCCCCGATCGGCTGCACTCCAAATCATCCGTTTTGGAGTGTCGATCGTCGAGCATTTGTCAACGCTGGTGAGCTTTTGGTCGGCGAAAACGTACAGCTTTACAGCGGCGAGACGAAACGCGTCGTTCAGAAACTCGCTCGCCCCAGTCCCGAACTCGTTTATAATATCGAAGTCCTCGGTGAACACGTCTACCACGTCACCACCGACGGCGTACTCGTCCATAATATGTGTGCGAGCAGGAAGCCGACGGAAGGTCACCATCCCATACCGAAATTTATGGGTGGAAATAAAAAGCAGGATTTATACGATGTTGATAGGTTGCTGCATCGCGGCGCCGATAAGTACCATTCGCTGTTGAGCGCCGCATTGCAGAGAAAACTGGGGCTTCCCGGAAATGCTTCAAAAGAGGCATGGAGAGAGTTAATGGAATCTACCGCGGGTGCTCAAAAACAGGCGTTGGACACGTTATTAGACGTTTCCCGCAAGTTTGACGCTGAGCATGGAACAGAATTTACCCAACAGGTGTGGCGGCAAATTATGCAGAAAGGATTTGAGGTGTTTCCATGAAAAATGATGAGTTTTACTTGGTAAAAACGAAACTTGGAGATTGTGAAGTTTCCCATGAAGAACGTGAAAGGTTTATTCAGACAAGGTGTTGTCCAGAATGCCATTATATACGTAAAGGGGTCACCGCAGTCAATGGTATTCAATTGGAGTCACGGAGTGATGAATTGGATAAACCACTGGAACTTGGCGTGAAAACAGGTATGGTCTGGAATGAATTTTTAGCGCCGATCCCAAAAGAGATCGTTGAACGTGATCTATGGCTTGGCTCACTCCTCGGACCGGATGGCAAACCACTGGAGGGTTGGTCCACATTCAATGGACGGTATAAGCTTTATGTCAGAGGAACTAGGGGTATCATTAATTCTAGAGGAACAACGGAAATTGAAACACATCCTTGCGGTACCTGTGGTTTGGTTCGTTACTTTGCGATGGGAAAATATCATCTATATCCCAAACCTCCAGAAGACGCCGATATATTTCAGGGAGGAGTCTACAGTCTGATATTTCGTGCCTCGGTTTTTCAATTGCTTGATATCCAGAGATGGAAAAAAGCGTTGTATGTCGCTCGTATTCCAGTACTGGACAAGCCGTTGGACGGTGTGGAACTACCGCCGTTCTTCGAGCCTGAACGATAACCAATATTTGGCTGCACTCCGAATCATCCGTTTTGGAGTGTCGATCGTCCTAGAGATAAACTTGGTGAGATTGCAAGAGAAATTTCCGATCTCAGTTTTTACAAAGACCTTTAACATTCAAAAGGTGATAAGGTTATGGACGAAATATTGAAGTTTATACACGAAACAAGTGATGAAATATGGCAATATTCAACCGTTGCGTACTATGCGATCAAGGATGGAAAATGTGACGGAATTCAGCGGGTTCTGGATGAATATCCATTTTTCGTGGCCGAACGTGATCTGATGCTTCTGGCTGCGAAGCACAATAATGTTGCCGCGATGCGGATGTTTCTGGATGCGGGCTACCCACCGGATTTTCGGGGAAAAGAGTGGCCACTTGAAACGCCATTAGGGGAGACCGCGAACTATCATGCCATTGATGTCGCCCGACTGCTTCTGGACGCTGGAGCGAATGTGAATGAAAACAACAATGGGCGTTCCGCAACACCGATGATCTCCGCTTCCCGAGAAGGCGATATGGAAATGGTAAAACTTTTGGTTTCGCGAGGAGCGGATATTCACGCGGAATACACGGTATTCGGCGGTCAGTACAACGCGTTGAAATGGGCGGTTCAGGAAGGTCACCATGAGTTGGCGAATTATCTGCGTTCGCTCGGCGTCCAGTGGCCCAAAGATCCGCCCAAGGGCGATGAAATTTCACCTCATGAAGAACGTCTGAAATACCTTTCCAAGTATTTCCGAACCAAGTCGTCAGGGCTTGGATTTGACGAGATTGTTCCCGCTTCCGTTCCGATGAGTGTGTGCACATTTCCGCCGATGAAACGGAAGCGTCGAACGACGGTGTTTGTCTCGTCGGGGTTGAGTGATTATACACTGAACGTTTCGGCTGAGCAGAGCGACTTTACATTTGCGGAATATTTTATGGAGATGCCTGGCGACTGGAAGATTACCACGGAAACCATGGGTGACGACTCCGTTTTCTGGCCGGTCCGCTGGGTAAAACTGATCGGAAGGTACCCGCATGAACAGGAGATTTCTTATGGAGAGGAGCGAATTCTGACACAGCGGGAGATACCGTCATTACAAGAACCAAGCGGTCATTATGTGGCGGCCAGGGTACGCATTGTCCCCGACCTGCATCTTGTCATTTCGGAGGACGGCAGATACACCGTTTTTTATCGCATTGAACCGTTGACGCAAGAGGAACTGGACGCGATACCGTCCGACGTCGAAACGGATCACGATAAGTAACGCTCCTCGTTGAGCTTAGGCGTTCACCGACGTTCCAGACGACCGATACGCATCCGTTTTTGGTAATGACGGATGCGTCGGACATTTGTCAACGCTGGTGAGCTTTTGGTCGGCGAAAACGTACAGCTTTACAGCGGCGAGACGAAACGCGTCGTTCAGAAACTCGCTCGACCGGGTCCCGAACTCGTTTATAACATCGAAATGGCATGGATTTTTCTATATTATCGTAAAACTAGAGTTGCACCATCTGGATGATATGATGATTCATTGGGTATCACTAGGGTTGTTCTTGATGCGATTCATTCGGCTATCGCTATCAACAGAGACGCAAATCAGCAACTTGCCGCCAATGGCTGGGACCCCATTGGTAACGCGGGTACGAGTACGCCACTCTGATAC
>JAQVKF010000118.1 GCA_028694795.1 Thermoguttaceae bacterium
TTTTTGGCGATACCCTCGATGTAGGTGGTGCCGGCGATCGAGCATTCCATCAGGAAAATCTCTTTGACGAACGGCATAGGAGGGCCGCTTTTGCCAAAAAGACTGACGAGCTTCCCCCAATTTTCAATCGTTGTCATTTCTCCAGATTGGAGATTCGCTTCTGTCGTCGCGTCGTGTGGGGAGAGACTCTGCGTCATCATCCGTTTTTTCGGTCGATCGGTCGTTTGTTTTTTGGATTCATCATTCTTCGCCATCATGGTCTCTCAATTCATCTCTGATTTTCCGAATGGCGTCCAGTTGTTCCGTGTAGATGGTGATTTGTCGATCGAGTTCCGTTCGTTTTTGCAGTACGATGATGGGATTGTTGAGCAGTTCTCGAAATGTGAACGGCGGATTCGATTGGATTTGTTCCATTTGTTTTTTCAGGCTTTCGATTTTACCAGAAATATCCTGAATCTGTTGCTGCAAAGTTTCCATGGAACTGGGCGTTTCGGGTACGTCCTGTTTACCGGCGAAGAATTCATCGACCATGTCCGAGAGCAACGCCAGCTTTTGACAATCGACTGACTGATAAGCCGCCACGACCTGATTCCAAAAAGTGGCGGCCTGCGGTGGTAAATTCGGATTGAGATCAGGGTGTAATTTCCGGACCAATGCCCGATAGAGCTGGCGAAGTACTTTCGATTCTTCTGCCGATAATTTCTCCGCCCCAAATAATTTCTCCGCCTTCATCACCTGTTTCAGCTGTTCACCCAACTGCGTTTGATACTCTTCAAACTCCCGTTCCACGATTTCCGCGACCGCCGCTTCCGTTATTTTGGTACCACGATTGAGGGCCGCCTGATAGAGCGAGATTTCTCGTTTATATTGCAGATACTCGACTTGCAAGGCAAACAGCTGATATTCTTTGTGTCCGATGGTCATCATATATTCCGTCTCCAAATTCGGACGCACCGTATCAGTCAGTACGACGTACTCCACAAGAAGCGTGGCGTATTGGCCTCGCAACGCATGAAACTGCTGTTTGGCCTCCTCATATTCCAGACTGACACCGAGTGAACAGCTGATCATCATGACATCATCTCCCATCGGACAAGATTCGAGTGGCTATATCAAGCCAAACGCAACCGATACTATTCCCATTTCGCGTGAGTTTTATCGAATATACCATCCCATTCGATGGTTTACAATACCCGTTCAGAGGAAGCGACTTCGCGGTATATAGCTAGATCAATGGCACAGTCGATTGGCGGTCCCGTTCTTAGGGCATGTTCACATCAGTTGCACCTTAAATTGGAGCGACTGGCAGCACCAACGTCAGGTAAAAGTGAGGTAATTCACAAGTGCGCCGTGTGAGGCGGCAGCACCAACGTCAGGTAAAAAGGCGGAGGTAATCCGCAAGTGCGCCGTGTGAGGCGGCAGCACCAACGTCAGGTAAAAAGGCTGAGGTAATCCGCAAGTGCGCCGTGTGAAGCGGCAGCACCAACGTCAGGTAAAAAGAGGTTATTGGAGTTGGGGTAGTTCCGTTTGGCGAGTCATCGCGTGGGCGGCTACATCGGGGGAAGCAGGTGACGCGGATGGGGTGTCCGCCGTATCAACGGGGGATACCATCGCGTCACCACGCACGGCTTTTGCCAGTAAGCAACGTAAGGTACAGCTCGAAAAATAGTTCTCCCACGCATGAATCGGTAAAATCTCGTTCGAGAGATCACACGTTCGAATATGTTCCGCATCGGTAGCGGCCACAGCGTCCGGTCCCATCAACCCCATGGCCGGGGCTGCCTCATCGGAAATCAGGTGATATAGGGTGAGCGCGTTATCCCACGCATGAGTCGTTACGATGGAAAGTTCGACCTGTTTCAACGCGGTATTCATCGCGCCGGTCGGTCGAAAACTGTTTTGATCCATCGCCGCAGCCACCAAAATCGCCGCGTGAATCGTGCATTTCGTCCCTATCGGCGGAGCGGCATTCACCTTGTCGGACATTTCGGAGGCCGCCGCTACGGTCGCGGACGATTCGCCCTTCCACTGTCCGCCACCATACAATTGCATCGCACCGCCCACAATTCGACAACCAAAACTGTAACCCACGAGAATGACGGGCGTTTTCGTCGGGATTTCGGAGAGAAACGCCGCAAGTGGAATCGCCTGCGCGTCCGCTCGTGCCGATTTGATGCTCGTGTCGATGCGAATGAATGGACATTCACGCTCCGAGTCCCAACTCCATAGCAAAAAACGAACCTCCGGATTTTGCTGCTGGAGATACTCGTAGAGCATATCGCCCATCTGCACGGATCTCGCAAACGAGGCCTGATTGCCATGCACGAAAATCACGATGGGCGTCGTTTCGTCGGTGGAATCCAAAAACTGGCCGCAATCCGCCTGTTTGAACCGTCCCCTGGTATCTCGATAAAACCACTGCGGATGCGTTGAACGGGTCGAGAGCACCCAGTAGTGCGTCGCATTGGCCGCCACTGTGGCGGAATTCACCGGTACTTTGACCGATTCGTCCACTGTGGCAATTTCCGCTGGTTCCGACTTGCTTACTGCTTTCTCGCTTAACGTTTCGGGCGATTTTGCTTCGGTCGGTGGCGTCTCGGACGCAATCATCGTCCACATCGAGAGCTGTTTGAACGAGGACTCCGTAGAAATCTCGGTGGCAATGGGGGATGGTACTTCGGCAAGCGTCTGTGGTTTCGTGTGGTCCGAAACGGATTCTTTCGTGAGCGTCACATCCGTAGGCACTGCCGTGCGGGGCGACGCACTCGGCTCCGTCGATTCGATGACTGGTATCTCCGGCAGTTCGATCATCGGCAATTCCGGCTGATTGAAAGAGAGAGATGGAGCTGTTCGCTCTACCGACCGACCATCTTGCGTCTCAGCATAAACAGTCGGCAAGACCCACAACCCCAACATCAACCAGAGTGCGCCCACGAAACCAACTCCGAGTCTTGAAGTGCGCGGAATCTGCCACGTCGAGCGTTCAGGAAGCGTCAGTTCTAACCGACTCACCTTTCGGTTTAAGCCATAAATCAATGAAATATATCGCATGATCACCCCTTTATCCTCGGATAACAAACGACTTTTTCGTTTGCCACTTTCCATCGGTCGTTTTCACTGATAATCCAATCCATCTTCGATCACACGATCCTCAGGTTTCGATGGGATTCACACGATCCACCGCCATCCTCGCTTCATGTTCTACAAGGGGATGACAAGATTTTACGCTTGGACGACCAATGATGTTGCCGGACCGCCTTCCCGAAGCAAGCACGCAACGTTCGCCCTCGATGCAACCAGTAAAAACGGAAATATTCGCACGTCTTACCTATTCTATCGACAACATCCAGTCTATTCATCAGAAAAATTATGAATGCTTTTGTTTCAGGCCGCTCCATTTGCAGAGTCACCGCAATCTTCGCATAATCATTATATTTACTATAACCGCTATAATGCGAATTGTAAATGTTAAAATAGGTGAAATATTCATAAAAAAGCTGTTTTAATAGGATTGCACTTTGTGCCGGGTAGGTTACACTCGATGTATCGAATGGATTCGACAGATTTTATCGTTTCTGCCGGTTCGTCTGGGAGACGATTCTCGAAGGGCATCTTTTTCGAGAAGTGCCGATAACGAAGAAGAGTCTGTGTCAAAGGATTTTGACTGAGACTGTTTGGATAAGCAGACTAAAGGGATGTGGGTGGAATAAGGCGACGGACGTAGATTTTGAGCATTCTACGAGAGTGGCGTTCCACGATTTTTAGGCATTTGCTTCCAAAATTTTTCAAGTGGAATCAGTATATCCAGATAGAAAACGGATCCGACCATGCGAAAACAGACCCAATTAGGAAAGTATCTTCCGTGGATACTCGTGTTTGTTGCGACGATAGGCGTTTCGGGGTGCCGCCAAGGTTCAGCGGGGCGTCAGGGAGCCGTGGTGAATAATACGCCTCCATCGCCGGCCTATGCGATGATGCCGCAGCAGGGGATGGTAGCGGGCCAAGCGGGAATGCCGCAAATGATGCAGCAGCCGCTCGTTCTCCAACAACCGACTTACGCGGCGGCGGGACAAACGATTTGTGCGCCGTGCGGGCCGAGTGGTTCGCGTGTTGCCGCGCCGCGTACCTCGAAATATGTCAACGCCAGTGATACCGGGTCGAATTCGACTTATATGCCGGAGATCGCCCCAGCACCGCAACCCGGTCCAACCAATTGACTGAGTGTGGAAGCGTAAAATACGGCGGACGCGGAGTAGCTGGTATGGTTGAACTGGCAAGAGGTGGCTGGCAAAATGCGGTACCAGCGTCATAGGGCGAGTGTTTTCCACCGGGGAAGATGCTCGTGTTAGTTCGTTTCATCCTCGTTTTGCCTAGGGAATATATGGATGCGTGGGGCGATTGCCGCAAGGTGGGAACGCCCGCCACGACGAACGCGACCGTAACCAGCGAATCATTCATGTCTGCTCACCGAGTTGGAGTAACCACCGTCTAGGACGTGTTCACACTATGACGGCGGCAACGGTCGGGAACGCCCGACTGCGAATCGGGATGGTAACCACCGAGTTGGCGATACCAACGTCTAATAAGAAACCCTTTTGGCTGGGAACGCAGGCGGTCTGGGAAGACTTTTCTGTGGTAATTATGTGAACAAACCGTCTGGCAAAAGAGCGAACTTGCCATCGCCCATGGCTGCCGCGCATTGCGTAAAATTTGCCCGTCACAATAAGGCAAATAAATAATATAGGTAAAAATAATCGCAAAATTCTGCCGCAGAAGACTTTCTTTTTTTCGAGTTCTTGCACCGACAACTGAAAAGAGCCTTTCGCTTTTGGCCCGCTTCTGTTAATATAAAGGACCTGTGGGCGTTAGGCTAGGAAGAATTTTCCGATTATAAGAAAATTCCTGATTTTTCAGCCTAAATGTACCGAATCGATAATCAGTTCTTTCTCGGTAATGCGGAAGAATCTGGTACGTGTTCCGAATTCCGAATGAAAAAATCAATTGTGCGAATGGATCCCCAAAAGTTGAGCGTCAGCGCGAAACAAATTCGGACCATCCGGAAGGCGTATGCACAGCGAATCTATCCTATAGCTATGTGTAGATTCGCAAAAAAGTCAAGAATTATAGCCAAAAATAGAATATCAGAAACGGCAGGGTATTCAAGTGACGCGGTTAGATCATCTTACCGGAAGTTTTTACGGTCCCGAAAATTGGGTGGAATTGCTTCAGCATCGGGCGGAAGTGTCGCCAGAGAATGTGGCTTTCCGATATCTGTTAGACGGGGAGGATAACGCGGCGGATCTGACGTATCTGAAGTTGGAACTTCGAGCGCGGGCGATTGGGGCGTGGTTGCAGTCGCATAAAATGGGCGGACAACGGATTTTGTTGCTCTATCCGGCTGGTTTGGATTTTATCGCGGCGTTTTTCGGCTGTCTATTCGCCGGAGCCGTCGCGGTGCCAGCCTATCCACCACGTAAAAATCGTTCGATGAATCGTATTCAGGCGATTGTCAACGATGCGGACGCAAGAGTCGCGCTCACGACACAAACCGTGTTGGATCGCGTCGAGGGCATTATCGACATGACGCCCAATCTGCGTAATTTGATTTGGACGGCCACCGATACGTTCGATTTCGAATCGCTGGCAAACGATTGGAAATATCCGGAGGTCCATCCGGAAACGCTCGCTTTTCTCCAATATACATCCGGTTCAACGGGTACGCCGAAGGGGGTCATGCTCAGCCATGCGAATTTACTGCACAACTGTGCGCTCATCGCGTGGGGCTATGAACATACGCATACGTGCTGCGGCATTTCGTGGCTGCCGAGCTATCACGATATGGGGTTAATCGGGTGCATTTTCCAGCCGTTGTACATTGGTTGTAAAAATGTGATGATGTCGCCCATGTCGTTTCTCCAAAAACCGTATCGATGGCTCAATGCGATCACGAAATACCGTGGGACGACGAGTGGTGGACCTAATTTCGCCTACGATGTGTGTGTTCGAAAAGTGACGGAAGAGCAGAAAAAAACGCTTGATCTGTCAAGTTGGCAAGTGGCGTTCAGTGGTGCGGAGCCTGTGCGTGCGGAGACGCTCTATCGATTTTATGAAGCATTTAAAGATTGTGGTTTTCGGAAAGAGTCGTTTTATCCCTGCTTCGGTTTAGCCGAGGCGACGCTGATGGTGACCGGAGGTCTGATGCGAGAACCGCCGGTTGTGCGTTGGTTTAACGCTGATTCGCTTTCGCAGAATCGTGCGGTGCTTGGAACACCGGAAGATCACGGAACACGTCCGTTGGTTGGCAACGGTAAAGTGTTGCCGGACCAGGTGTTGGCAATCGCGCATACCGAGACCGGCGCATCGCTTCCACCGCTTTCGATTGGTGAAATCTGGTCGAAGGGACCGAGTATGGCTCAGGGGTATTGGAAAAATGACGAGGCGACGCAGCGTACGTTCCGCGCGTATTTGTCCGATACTCAGGAAGGACCGTTCATGCGAACGGGCGACCTCGGATTTTTGGATGAAAATGGCGAATTATTCGTCACCGGTCGTCTGAAAGATTTGATTATTCTGCGTGGTGTGAATATCTATCCGCAAGACATAGAGCTTTCGGTCGAACGTGCCCATCCATCGTTGCTGCCAAACGCGGGAGCGGCGTTTACGGTCGAAGTGGACGGACGTGAACGGCTCGTGGTCGTTCAGGAAGTGGAACGCAATCGTACGGGGTATCAGGAGGCGATTGACGCGGTACGACGTGTGGTCTCGTCGGAATATGAGTTGCCGCTGGATCGTCTGATTCTGATTCAAAAAGGGACCATTCCAAAGACGTCGAGTGGTAAAATCCAACGACATGCCTGTCGCCGTGGTTTTCTCGATGGAACGTTGGAAGAGCTTGCGCGGTGGGAATCGCCAGAAGACTTGTCTGTAGATACACCGAAAGAAACCTCTTTCCCGAAACATACTATCGGTCGCAGTGAGGCCTATGCGCGGGAAGTGGCTGAGGAGATGCAGCACCATCGCCTCGGCGGTTTTGGCGGCAGTGGGCCGGTCATGCAGGCGGCGTCCACGGGCGAGGAAAACGCTCCAGATAACGCGGCGGATCTGGCGAAGACGGACGATGTTCCTATCAATCGTGATAAAATCATCGAAACGGTTTTGGAACATGTGCGGTTGGTGGCACGAGATCGCGCGACTGGCTTAACGCTCGACACGCAGATTGCGGAATTGGGACTGGATTCGCTGGAACGGATGGAAATTCTGGCGTCGCTGGAAGAGAAATTTGGCGGACGTTTTCCGGAAGAAATTCTGACGGAACTCGAAA
Source organism: Thermoguttaceae bacterium (assembly GCA_028694795.1). Taxonomy (GTDB): domain Bacteria; phylum Planctomycetota; class Planctomycetia; order Pirellulales; family Thermoguttaceae; genus JAQVKF01. The sequence continues at coordinate 7,322 of JAQVKF010000118.1, forward strand.
CGGCGCGGCAAGTGGTCGAGGCGGTTGAAAAGTATCTCGGACATCAGCCGAAGGCTAAAACGCAACGAGCCGCCGGCTGGGAACCGTCAGAGGAAACGTACCAAATCGAAAAATTCCCGGAATGCGTACGGCTTCAGGAGACGCGTCGTGCCGTGGTGGAATGCGGGTTGAAAGACCCCTACTTCACGGTGCATGAGGGGATGACGGCGGATCGCACTATCATTGGTGGCAAGAGCTATATTCACTGGTCGAGTTACAACTACCTTGGTATGGCAGGCGATCCGGACGTGCGGCAAGGCGCAATTGACGCGATCAATCGTTACGGTACGAGTGCGTCGGCGAGCCGTTTAGTATCGGGTGAAAAGACGATTCACCGCGAGTTGGAACAGGAATTCGCGAAATTCCTCGGAACGGATGAAACCATCTGTATGGTCGGTGGACACGCGACGAATGAGTCGGTGATTGGCCACTTGTTTGGCCCGGGCGATCTCGTGTTGCACGATAACTTGGCGCATAACAGTATCGTGGAAGGTTGTATGCTGTCCGGAGCGAGGCGTCGCGCGTTCCCGCATAGCGATCCGGCTGCGCTCGATAAGATTTTGCGTGATTATCGCCATGAATATCGGCGTGTGCTCATCGCGATTGAAGGCGCGTACAGTATGGATGGTGATATTGCGCCGCTACCGGAGTTTGTCGAGGTGAAGAAACGCCACAAGGCACTGCTCTTCGTCGATGAGGCGCATTCGCTCGGTACGCTCGGTCAAACGGGCCGCGGTATCGCGGAGTATTGGAACGTCAAACGTAACGATGTAGACATTTGGATGGGTACGCTGAGTAAATCGTTCGGTTCGATCGGTGGTATCATCTCCGGTTCGTACGCCTTGGTTCAGTATTTGCGTTACACGGCACCCTGTTTCGTTTTTTCCGCGGCGATGACGCCGCCGGTTGCCGGTGCGGCTCTCACGTCGCTACGTAAATTGGAGGCGGAACCGGAACGTGTCGAACAATTGCATCGTAACTCGAAACGGTTATTGACCAAAATGCGTGAACAGGGGCTGAACACGGGACTATCGCACGATACACCGGTCATTCCGGTGATTCTCGGTAATTCGATGCTCGCGCTCACGTTGGCGACGCGGCTCTTCGAACGTGGGATCAACGTTCAACCGATCATGCACCCGGCGGTGGAAGAACAGGCCGCGCGATTACGTTTCTTCGTCACCAGTATCCATACGGACGAGGAGATTGATTACACGGCTCAGACGGTCGCAGAAGAGTTGAAAAAACTCAAGGGAGAATAACGCGACGCGTCCGGCAACGCAAGGGCGTTCGCGTTCCAGTGCGTGCTTTTTACTATATAGTGGTGATCCAAACTGGGTGAACAGGCTTGCAAAACCGTTCGGACGGGCGGCAACGTGCCGCTGCGAGTTGTCGCTGCCGCGACATTGGTATAAAACCGTTCGGATGGTCACATCGTTTCCGGTCCTCACTGGCTGAATATTCACTCAGTATTCTACTCCGGCCCAACTGCTTGCAACGCAAGCCCAGAGGGAATTGGCAACCGCACTTGCGGCCCGACTGTCCGCGCAGCAGGCTAAGAGGGTGGTAGAAAAAAGGCGGACCTTGCGGCCCGCCTTTTTTATTTATGGAAGCATTATGGAAGTGTTACGGTTTCACCACTACTCGGCGTACCCATTGCACCCCAAACGCCATACGGACTTGGACCACTGGTCGGACGAGCCTTGTTCAAATCGCCTGTGTCCACGGAATCCGAAACAAATCGAACGCTGCCGTCGACCATTCCCACATTCACACCACCAGAGTGGTTGCTGTTAGGAGTGTAAATCGCGCTCGAAAACCAACCGTTATGGCAACTCACACCGTTTGGCGGAATCACGGTGTGGAATCCACACGACTGCGGACGACCGTCGGGGAAGAACGAGCCACGCCATACGTCGCCGCCATTCTTCAACTGATTCGGATTCGTCACGCTTTTTGCGGTACTCATGCAAATATTCGGATACGCGTTGGTATCGTCTTGGTTGAATTCCGTCCCTCTGTATACACCACCTCGGATTTCCGTCGAGTCATTGTTGTTCGCCGTAACGGATTCGCTTACCGCGATCGTGTTACTCGTACCATCGGTTGCTTGAGCAATATTTTTCCAATCGTATAAATGGAACATACCACGGGTCTTCGCCTCACGAAGCAGATTCCCAATGTAGTTCGGGTGATTCCACGGCGCGTCTAATTTAGAAGTTCCGTCTCCCAAGCACCACATTAAACTCGTTCTCGCATAATCACCATATGGAGCTGGTTTCGACGCGGAACCATCCGATGGACAAATGATGGCAGAAATCGGCCCCTTTTCGGCTTGAACCCCACCAAAAAATGCACTCCAACCCCATAACGCGGGGTCCGTCGCTCGTGCCGCCAACGCGTCATAACGAGATTTCATTTCCATCTGTGGCAAAAGTGCAAAAATCGTGCTCGCAGGAGCGTAACCACCTTCAATCGTACCATGAGAAAAATAGCCTAACGGAGAACCTAACGCTGGAAATGATTTGTTGGAATCGTGATACACCTGCAACGCGATTCCCGCTTGCTTCATATTGTTGCTGCACTGTGCGCGTCTCGCCGCCTCGCGCGCGGCCTGTACCGCTGGTAACAAAAGCGCGATCAATATACCGATAATGGCAATGACCACCAAAAGTTCGACCAAGGTAAAACCTGGACGAACAGGAACCACCGACGATCGCTTCATGATATAACCTCCTTCTAAAATAATGGGAAAACCACCGAATTCAAATTTTCGTCATTGGTAACATTCAGAACCTATCTCGATATTCCCTTCTCGAAAGTCATTCCTAATCCTGTACGGGTAACGAGATAGACTCCAAGGTCTGCTGACGCAATACATCGCATTTCATGAGTGCAATGACCCCATTTGTTGTGTTCACATCAAATCAAAATGGAACACATATCACATTTAACAGCACGCTCTAAAAGTTCGGTTTGTGGACTTTGATGGGTTCTTTGGTGATCGAACCGGCATCCAATGGAATCTCTTTGGAATCCGCCTTCACTTCGATGATGAGCGGCGTATCATTGCCACCATATTTCTTTTCTACACAATTGAACTGCTTTTCCGTTTTGCCGGATTTCCAATAAGCGTCCCACGCTTTTTTTTCTTCGTCGTTCATCGGCGTACTCGGAATGGGATCCCCTTCTTTCAAGATTTTGGTCACGATGACTTTATACTTTCCGAGCGGAATACCTGGAAATTCACCATGTGTGTTCGGAATCAGCGAACCATCTGTCCCTGTAACACCGCCGGTACTCCATTTGCTGTTTCCATCCGGAACAAACTGTACGGTAGCATCAGCCAGCGGTGTTCCTTCCTGAGTCACCACAAAACGTACCGGATACAATTCGGGTAGTCCCTCTGGACGCGGTTTACCACCGCATCCCAACATTGACAACGTTAATAATGTCGTTGTTCCCAAAAATACACGACGTGGCATTTGATCTATCATTTTTCACCTTCTACAAATATTTTAGAGGGATCATCCGTAATCGCCCATGGATATGGTCCATGGGCACGAAAAAAACCGTTATAATACATAGTTCATCCGAAGAACCAGAATGCCTTTAGTGGTCATGATTACTCTTTTTACGTTGTCTGGAAATTCGGAGCTTCGCGGAAAATTTGGGGGCTAAGTTTCAATCGGCCTCCACTTCATCGGGAGCCGTTTCAGTGATCAACAATCTCGAATTGTGTGTACTTATCTTATGCACTATCTTCAGGTGTTTGTCAAGTAAAAACCCTAATTTTTTATATTTTTTTATTGTTTACGCATATTGCATATAAAAAGGCATTATAACCGTTATTTTCTGTACCCGGATTCGCCCCCGTGCCGTACCAAGCCGACGTTTGTTTTTCCGCACATCTGATTTCAAAAGGCTTTCGAAAATGTGGCCAAATGGACCCTTTTGCAAATATATTGGAATTCCAATCCCGATTCCAAATTTCTCGACGACGTTCCTCGGAAGCCATATGGGACAATCCGCAAAATCGTTGGAATCGGGATTCCATCCATCGCCGGAGCTTGTTATACTGAGGACCATGGACCATTTTGGTAACCGATCGAGAATTTTGAAAAATCGTCTGACTCACATTTTCAATGGAAATAGGGATGCTGATGAGATACTACTGGAAGGGACTACGGTGGTTGGCGACTGCGGCGTGCGGCGTCATTTGTGCGACGACATTGGCGGAAGCTCCGGCGGATTCGCCTGTCGAACCGACGGCAGAAGTGACGGAAGTCGCGGAAGATTCCGATTCGGCTCAACCTGAAGTCGCGGAAAAAACAGATGCGACTGCCGAGACAAACAGCGCGGATCCAGCAGAAGCAGGGAAGGCCGACGCAAATCCGGAAGCTGCAAAAGCCGACAGTCAGAATGCCGAGACCAGTGAAGCCGACGCAAACGCCGACAGTCAGAATGCCGATGAAACCGAAGCGAATTCGGAATTTCCGGGTGCGCCGAAATTGGACAAAGCACTTCAGAAGCGACTCGCGATGAAAACGGCGATCGAACTGGACGAGGTGATTGGTTTGGTGGCCTCGGCGATTGGTGAAGGGCTTCCGCCGGATGACGAAGCGTTTGCGAAAGAGTTGCTTTCGAACTCGCTGTATCAGCGTGCGGAAATCAAGCTCCAACCGATTCTCGCGCAAATCAATCCACAAGACCAAGAAATCGACCATACGCTGTTTGCCGAAAACGAAGATTTGGAGTCAGCGTTGGGTGATTTGGACTCTGTCGTGGAGCTGAATCCAAAAATGATTCAGGCGTGGGTGCGGATTGCGACGTTGCGTCTGGCTCAGGGTGGCGATGAGAATCATGCCAAGGCGATCAAAGCGATTGACACGGCGGTGGAAAATAGTCGGAATGAACCGCTCACCTGCGTCGGTGCATTGCTGTTGCGATCTTCTATGCGTGAAGATGCCGAATCCAAACTCGCCGATCTCGACGAAGCGCTCAAAGTGTTGCCGAATCACGCACCGGCGTTGCGGACACGCGCGTTGGTTTACATCGAACAAAAAGATTACGAAAAGGCTCTTGCCGATCTGAACGCGGCCATCGAACGCGATCCGACCCATTTGCCCACCGTCCAGGCGCGTGCGGCACTGCTGATGTTGATGGAGCGACCGGCGGAGGCGATTGCGTCGCTCGACGCGGTGATCGAAAGCGGCGATGTCGAAGATACTTCTCCATTGCGGTTTGAAAAGGCGAAATTGCTCGCGCAAGAAGAGGAATATGCCGAGGCGGTGAAAGTGCTCAATCGGATTATCCTCGAAAATCCGTCCGCGTTGGACGCCTACCTGCTTCGCGCGACCGTCTATCAACAGATGAAAAAAT
>JAQVKF010000119.1 GCA_028694795.1 Thermoguttaceae bacterium
TTGAATCGTATTACGCGGAAATGCGTGAAATCTCTCGTATTCCGGATCGCACACAACGCAACAAAGCTCAGGAGGCGTTCGAACAACGATGGGAGCAAATTCATTCCAAACAGATGAGCGCAACCTCCGTTCTGACGGCGGTTCTCTCACGTGAAAAACGAACCGAGCGGATCACCGATTTCTGTCTGAATTCGTTTATTCCAGCGTTGAAGTCTTTTTATGTGGCGGTGGATCGCGCACAATCGTTGAGAGATCTCACACGTGTCGGACTATCGGTGGAACAATACCATGCGACGCACGGCGAATATCCCGCAACGCTTGACGCACTGGTAAGCGATGGACTGCTTACCGAGTTACCGACGGATCCATTTAGTGGACAAGGATATATTTATGATCCGACACCCTTTACACCACCAGTTGTGATCAATGAGAATGATGAAAAATCGTCACTTTTATCTTCATCACGGAACGCGTTTCCAGATTTCCAAACGACACCGTATTTGCTATATGGAACGGGCAGCAACGGCCAAGATGATACGGCCTCGTGGCTTAAGAACGGTGTGAAAGAATTGGATGTGGAAACATTCCAAAAGAATGATGATCCTCGATTTTAGGGCGTGTTCACATATAATCACGTGGTAAAAACCGATGGCCGAGAATGAAATAACAGCAGTTGGGGTGGTTTATGTCGGTTGATGTCGGAGTTTGCGCGTCTAGTAAAAAGTTTGGGAAGGGAAGTTTCCTCCCATCGGTTCTTCGCCTCAAAAAAGTTTGACTTAAAGAGCATTTTCGCGGAAAATGCGCAAACTTTTTACCTGACGCTGGTAATGCCAGCCGTTCCGATTAAGGTGCAACTTATGTGAACAGTCCCTAGTAAAATTCAACTTCTGGCTAGCCGGGAACGCCTCGCAACGCGCTCGCGTTCTTTGCTGAACAATGCTAATTCAGACCTTTTACCGGACGGTGGTTGCGCACTTGGTAAAACAGGGTCGCCGATGCAGTCACGTCGTTCCCAGTATCGGTCGGCTCATTTGTGGTCCACTCCAACCCGACCGTCCGCGCAGCAAGCCTAGAGGGCCAAACCAGTGAAGTTGCAGTACCAACGTCAGGGAAAAAGGTTGACGCGGACCTAATCGGTGGTACCGGTGAGGAGTGGGTACGTTCCGTGAAACAGATCCGAAAGGGATACGAAGAATTTGAGAAACTGAAATATCTCCAGCTCGAATATATGGAATCTTACGAAATGATCGCTACAGACGTCTTTCGGACCGTCTTTTCCGATGATACTGAAATCATCACGAATGAACGTGACACGCCTTTTGAGATTTCGGGGCATCCCGTTCCACCGGTCAGCTATACTCTTTTGGAACCATAGACGCCGTTCTATTCCTCCAATTCCACCGTTCTTGTTTTCCATACGGAAAATTGATTCTCAGGAGGCTCTTTTTTCTAAGCGATTCAGTGGGCTTGGGGGCTTTCGTTAAAAGCGTTTGCGACGTACAATAAGGCGTTTGTGATACCTTTTTGAGGAAATCGTGACCGTCAGATGGCCAGCGTCAAACGCCGTGACGGCGGTGAAATGCAAGCTATGGAATTGTGACGGTGGGCGATATCCCCCGCGGTTGCCAATGATGTGCCCCATTGGGGCAATGGACCGGTGGCGGGAACAGACCGAGGGCGAAAGAGCCTCCTGTGGGTAGGGCCGTTTGAGCGGATTACGCCAATGGACAAGGTAGGCAAAATCCCGATTCCATGAGCGTCGTAGATCTTTGACCAAAATGAAGGAGACGCACATCCATTCGATGTGTGTGGGCGGAATGTAATCAAGAGTAGAGGAAGCGGGGAGATGGCGTATGAGAAGACTACGACTGAACGTCTGGGGTGGTGCGCTGGCCCTTTGGCAGGAAGGCCGTCGATCCCATTGGATTGATCTTTTCCTCGTTTTGGCGGTAGCAGGACTTTTTTATTGGATGATATTTTTTGCGAGGGAATCGCTTGCCGACAAACCGGCTCGCGCGGTCACGATAGATCTTTCACTAAGTGCGTTGCCGGGTTATTCACTGCGTTCACTCGCGCGTGGCTTGATTGCGTATCTATTTTCGCTCGTTTTTTCGTTGATTTACGGTTATTGGGCAGCGAAAGACAAACGGGCAGAGCGAGTCTTGATTCCACTGCTCGATATTTTGCAAAGTATTCCGGTACTTGGCTTTATGCCCGGTTTGATTCTCGGATTGGTCGCTCTTTTTCCGAGTACGAATTTCGGTTTGGAATTGGCGTCCATTTTGATGATTTTTTCCGGTCAAGTTTGGAATATGACGTTTAGTTTCTACCATTCGCTCACGTCAATGCCGCACGATCTGGGCGAGGTGGCCAGTATGTACCATTTTTCACCATGGAAGCGTTTCCGCTTACTCGAGTTACCTTTTGCGACGATGGGGTTGGTTTGGAACAGTATCATGAGTATGGCGGGCGGTTGGTTTTTTCTGACCGTTTGCGAAACGTTCCAAGTGGGCAATTTCGATTTTCGTCTTCCGGGCCTCGGTTCGTACATGTCTGCGGCGGTCGCGGCGGAGAATTGGCGTGCGATGAGCATGGCAATTTTGGCCATGATCGTCATGATAGTCTCACTCGACCAGTTACTTTGGCGTCCGATCGTCGTTTGGGCACAAAAGTATAACATGGAGGAAGGCAGTGGTAGCGATTCCATTCGTGCAACGTCATGGTTCCTCGATCTACTCCATGATTCACGCATTTTGAATAGCGTCGTGCGACAACGGCGACGCCGAAAACGTTTGGACGCATTGAACGAGATTCGACATCAGAAATACGCACTTTCCCAAAAGGGGATTTCACTGGATATGGTTTCGTTGCCACGTGGTAGGGGCATTGGTTACGCCGCGCATACTAACGACTCCGTACCGCGTACCATTCGTTCACGTTTGGTGGCATTCATTCCCCTGTGCATATTTGTTTTGCTGGCCAGTTTGCTTTGTTTTGCCGCGTGGAAATTGATTTTACTCATGCGAGGCGTGGAGTTTTCGATGTGGCAAATGATATTTTTGGCAGCGGGCGCGACGCTGCTTCGCGTGTTGTTGTGTGTTTTTTTAGCAACGCTTTGGACGGTTCCCACGGCACTGCTGATCACGCGCAGTCCCAAATTATCGCAATACGCTCAACCGGTACTGCAAGTGATCGCGTCATTTCCCGCTCCCATGATCTACCCGCTGCTTGCCGGGATGATTATCGCGGCAGGCTTCGGTCCTTCGTGGATTCAATGGGGCAGCATTTTGCTGATGTTGGTGGGTACGCAGTGGTATTTGTTATTCAACACGATTGCGGGAGCGATGGCAATTCCGTCCGATCTAGTCGAGGCGGCACGCGGCTTCCGCATTTCCGGTTGGCAGCGATTCCGATGGTTGTACGTACCGTCAATGTTACGATTTCTCGTGACCGGTTGGGTGACGACCGCCGGTGGCGCTTGGAACGCGAGTATCGTGACGGAATATCTGCAGCTGGGTGGCGACACCTATCAAGCGTTTGGTCTCGGTTCGATGATCTTTACCGCAACTGAAACGAGTAATTTTCCACTATTGACCGCGAGCGTGGTCGTCATGGCGTTGCTTGTGGTGTTGTTCAACCATTTTGTTTGGGGGGCCTTGCACCGATTGGCCGAAACGAAATATGCCATGGATAAATAATGGCATTGAGAGAATAGCAGGGGAGACATTCCACTCTATCGGGCGGTAACGTCGGCGGTGGAATATTACTACCACCATGTTGGCGAAAAATCTCCGAACGAATTATGCGCGATTATTCACCGAATTAGCAGCACTCTAGTCCGGTAAAAAAGTTGTAACACCATCGTATAGTCAAAATATTAGTGTTAGTATGAAAGGGGTGATCAAGATGGAAACTCAGACACGACGAGTGGCGCTTGCGGTGATGGCACATCCCGATGACGCCGAAATTCTTTGTGGTGGAACGCTCATTCGGCTTCGAGATCTCGGTTGGGATGTGCATATTTGCACCTGTACGCCTGGTGATTGTGGTTCGACGACGGAGAATCGCTGGCAGATATCAAGCCGCCGAACGACCGAGGGAGCGACGGCAGCGGCTCGCATCGGTGCGACCTACCACTGTCTGGACGAACGTGACTGTTTTGTCTGCTATGATAAGACGACTTTGGCCAAGATGTACGATCTATTTCGCCGTGTTGCACCGACGCTTTTGTTCACACATGCGCCGCGCGATTACATGTGCGACCACGAACAGGCCTCGTATCTCGCACGTGCGGCGGCCTTCGGACATGGAACGCCAAATGTGTCGCATTTTCCACTGTTGCCTGGTACCTGTATTCCGCATTTGTACTATTGCGACACGATTGACGGGCGTGATCCGCTTGGTGCGCCGATTCAGCCGACCACGCGAATTGATGTCACGGACGTTTTGGAACGCAAGCTCGAAATGCTCGCCTGCCACGTTTCACAGCGAGAATGGTTACAAGCGTATCATGGGATTGACGAATATCTCGACTCGGTGCGGCGTCACACATCACAACGAGGCACGGAGTGCAACGTACCTTGCGCAGAGGTTTTTGTACAGCATCGTGGACACGCTTATCCAAAAACCGATCTGCTCGATCAGCTACTGGGTGGATTATAGAAGCGTCCATGTGAGGCCATTCGGTTGCCGATCGTCCACCCGTTGCCGTCGCTTCGTTTCCGACATCAGGCGGCAACGTGCCGCTACCGCTTGCGTATGTGCTACTCCAACCCTGCCGCACGAAGGGCCGGGAGAGAAGTAAAAAGCAGCCTCCCTGACCGTTAAAAAGTGCCGTGACGACCGAGGGTGTCGAGCGTGGTGGTTTGCGAGGAGGTGCCAAGTGCTTTGGCCAGGGCAACCGGCGTGACACCAAAGTGCATGCCCCACACCTCTGTAGCGTAGTTGTAATTGAAGCCCGCCAAGACCTCGAACGATTCGCCTACTCGTACCAAGTCGAACGACTGGTTGATATCTTTCGCCTTCTCGAGGTTCATCGTCATGGTAAACTCACTGCGCCAGCAATCGGTCATTCGATAATTGTAAGAACCAATCAAAGTCGTTTGCGGAACCCCTGGACCACCCAGCCAATGTACGCCTAAATACGCCGAATCGCCGTTCACGCGATTCCACTCCGAACCAAAAGTCGCAAACTGAAGCGGATCGGTGAAAAAGTCGAACATCCCCACCGATGTAAACGCAAGCCGATCGCCTACCTGCCAACGCGAATCATAATCGAACAGGCCGAATAATTTACCAAAATCGTCACGATCTTTCTTTGGATAAATCGACAATCGAGAGTCAAATCGGAACCAGTCGACAATCCGCTGCCGCGAAATGCCGCCACGTTTAGTCTGAAAACGCTGGTTCAACGCCACTTGGAACATGAAAAGATCGTCCGCCATCTCCATACTCGGTGCACTCACCCAGTTTTGCATTCCACCACGTAGGGCATACGAACGAATGTCGTATTTCCACGGAATTGCCGGATCGGGCGCAAGCGAGCTAGGAATCGTGGGATAAATATAGGGGTACATACGTCGACGAAAAGCGTCCATCGACCAATCGTCAAGATTGTCGTACATCGGGAATTCCGACACGTCTTTATTGGCATCCGCGTAAAAACCGTTCACCTCCAGGGTGGCTTTATGCGCCAAACCGTTCAAATTCCAAAAATCACTCTGGAGTTCCGAATTGACGCCAGTAAATGGCAACGAAGAACGGAATCCCGCCTGACCGTATAGTCGCGAAATGCTCTCGTCACTCACATCCTTCATCCAATATCCCGCCTCGCCCAACACGTAGGGTGTGAATTTGAACGCGCCCAACTGTATTGGCCACGCTAACTCATGTCGCGTCACAAAACGACCACCCTTAGCGTGTAATGGATTTCCATTCGAATCAATCTCCCACGGCAAATATCGGAAGGCGTCGTCCGGATTCTGCTGCGTGTCCGGTTGACTGAGTGTTTTGAAATCAGCATAACCGAGACTCGTATGCTCCGACCACGTCAGTGCCTGACCCAAATCCTGACCAATCCAGTAGTGATCAAATTTCGGATACCACTGCGTTTCCGTCACGAAATCGTTCAATCGGACCTGACCGCGTAACGCCATCGAGCGGTTGTCGATCATTCGTTTGATCTCCAGATCCGTCGATTCATTTTTCCGCTCATCCCACTCATCAGGATAATATTGCAGCATGAAATTACGGTCTGCCGCCCAGCCAAGTTCGCCGGAAAACTGGACGTCACCACCTAACCAGTCTGCCGCCTCAAGCGTCTGACGATGTTGACCAAACACGCGATACCGATATTTATGCGGAGGTTCCATATGACTGCGATACTTACTGATATTGTCATATCCACTGTCATAGATACCCCAATAATCAATAAAACCATTCATCGTACCCGCGAGCGGACCGGATGGATCGGCGTTCACATTACCATAATGTAAGTCAGTACCGTGACCAAAACCACGTTTGGTCAAATAATCCAAACTTAAATTCCACTCTAGGCCCGCCGGTGGATCGGATAACCCCAGCAACTGGTAGACATCCCAATCGGTAATCGCTTGGAAGCCAAAAATTTTGTCGTTACGGAACCGAGCGTGTGTCAGGTAGTAGTCGTTTCGATCAAGGTTAGTCGAAAGTTTTGGCCACCAAAAGACCGGTACGCGATCCAAATAGATGGCATTGCCACGAGTTTCAGCAAAACGGGTCTCATCGTACAAGGGGTTTCCATCGGCACCCAAAATCGGCGTTCCGAAATTGTCATAACGCGGCGTTTTCGCCATCTGGAGATCTGCGGAACTAACCTGGACACGATAACGCGGCAGACCGATCTGACTCGTCGTGAGGTAAGAAGTCCCCGCACTAAACGAACCTGGCCCCGTCATCCGCAGTAGCTCACTGTGCAGTCGCATCAGAACATCGTGATCCGGAATCGGCGCGATCAACTCAGCGTTGAGAATGGCACCAATCTGTTTCTGGACGTCGAGATACATCCGATCCGCCGTAATGTAATACTCACCCTGCCGATATTCGATATTGCCAGATAGGTAAATTTCCATCGGCTGATCGGCTGACTGAATATTCGCGCCCGTCGGGCTTTGGAAATCGGCTTGCGTCCAAATGACGATATTCTCCGCCGATAAGTCCAATACATCGCCCTGAATGACCGAATTCATCGCCTCGTTTTGCAACCCTTCGACCACGATATTCACGCCACCGGTGATGACGGCAATCCGCTGTCCGGTATTTTCATCAATTTCGATCGAGATTTGCGGTGAGTTTTCATGACGACCGGAAATTTGGAAACGTCGAAACGCCGCCTTGCTCGGTTTAACCGCAATCGGGGTCGTCGCGGCACTTCCAAAAAAAGAACTCAAACCACCCAGACCCGAACGGCTACTCGTCGCCTCACCAGCCCCCGCGACGCCCGGAATTGGAGCGTCGTTGGCCGAAGGAATGAGCGAAGACACAGTCCCCGTTCCTGATGGCACCGCCGTGGTACCCGTTCCGCTCGCATCCGCCGCTCCATTCACACCATTTGCACCACCCCTCGTTCCATCCGCTGGGAGTGTGGGCGTATAGATCGGGGCCTCACTTGTCCCATATCCCGATACCGTACCGCTGCTGCTCACTGGCGAATCATATCCGGAGGGCAAAGTATATGGCGTTCCGCTCGCGCTCGTCGCGTTGGGGATGACTGTGCTGGGAACAACCGCGCCGCCCGGTGTACCCGGCGCTGGAAACGCCGTACTGCCGTTATAGCTCGTTGTTTGAGCCAGCATTACGGAAGAAGATAAAGATAATACGAAAGGCAAAATGAGCAATCCACAACCGATACCATATAGACAACTCCGGGGGTTGCATGGAAGTCCCCACCGCCTAATCGGTACGCCTGTCCAAACATGCGATGCCGCAGAAAACCGAACGCCATTGCGAGAAGATGCGGGACGCACACAGCGCAAAGCAACACCGCCATGTAGAATTTTCCCTACACGGTGGATAAACACCCTCAATAATGGAGATATGAACGCTTTCAGTGTTGCATCCCTGCGATATACCTCACCCATAAAATCAATTCAGGAGATGAGGTGAAAGCACGCGAAACCATCCTAGCTTCGCCATGTCTACATGGTATATGGTATATGGTATATGGCAACTAGACCATATCATATGCGTAATATAGGCAAAAAGCGTCTTTAAAATCAAGACAGATTCGGCAAAAATATCTATTTTCATGAATCTTTTTTGCGGTTTTTTCAAAATTTTTACCTGCTCGTAAAGATTTTTTGAGAAAAAACTTGTTTCGACCACTTCGGCGTGTTAAAACAGTGAAGGATTTCCGGGTATCGGAATAGCCTAAGCGGGCGGCCTGGGTATCTTGACCGTTGTCGTAATGAATATTTGATAAAATAGAGGAGTTAGAAAGTATGAGAAACGTAAACTATCTTCGCATGTGGGTCGGAGCTTTTTTATTGAGTGCGTTCGCCTTTTTGGGTACCGCTCAGGCGGAATTACCCGTTTCGCTGCAAGCGCAGCCGCGTGATCAAGAAGGCTGGTGGACCAAACGGATGGAAGAAAAGAACGCTTTGGCCCAACAGGGCGGTTGGAATATCGTGTTTGTAGGCGATTCGATCACACATGGTCTAGACGGTAGCGAGGTGTGGAAAAAGTATTACGAACCGCGTAAGGCGTTGAATCTCGGTTTTTCCGGCGACCGTACTGAACATGTGCTGTGGCGTTTGGATAACGGAAATTTGAACGGCTTTCAGCCCAAAGCGTTCGTGGTGATGATCGGAACGAACAACGCGGGACACCATCAGGCAGCTCCGGCGGACACGGCGTTGGGTGTCGTAGCCATCGTAGAGAAGATTCGAACGCGTTTCCCAGAAGCGAAAATCCTTGTGTTGGGAATTTTCTGCCGTGGGGCCAATAATGACGATCCGCTTCGCAAGCTCAACGACGCAACGAACGAAATGCTCGCCACCATTTACGGCACCGGTAGCCAACAGGTCAAATTCCTCAATATTAACGATAAATTCCTGAGCGAAGATGGTACACTCTCGAAAGAGATCATGCCAGACCTGCTCCACCCGAACGCCGCTGGTCAAGAAATTTGGGCGCAAGCGATCGAAGCCGATGTCAAGGCGATGCTCGGCGAATAGTCAAACGTATCCGCGGCGGGCCGCAAAGTGCGGTTGCCATTTCACCTGACATTGGTGCTGCCGTACCACACGGCGCACTTGCGGGTCACACCAACCTTTTTAACTGACATTGGTAACACCAACGTCTAATAAAAAACTCCTAGGGCGTGTTCACACAAGTTACCACCTTAATCGGAGCGATCGGTTGTACCAGCGTCAGGTAAAAAGTTCAAAAAAGTTTGCGAATCTTCCGCGAAAATGTTTTTTCGTAAAACTTTTTTGGAGCGAAGAACCCATGGGAGGAAACTTTTTGCAAAAAGCTTCCCATCAAACTCCCTTCCAAAACTTTTTACTAGACGTACAAACTTCAATATCAACCGATACAGACCGCCACGATTACGGTTATTTCATTCTTGGCCATGGTTTTTACCATGTGATTATATGTAAACACGCCCTAGCCCGCTATGCGGGCAGTCGGATTTGAGTGGTACACGGGTGAGGACCGGGAACAATGTGACCGTCCGAACGGATTTGTACCAATCGTGCGGTAGCACGAACACGCAGCGGCACGTTTGCCGCCAGTCCGAACGGATTTATATGCCTACTCACCCGGCTGAAAATAATCACCGTATAGCAAGAAGCGACCATGGGGATGCGGGCGCCCTTGTGTTGCCGGTCGGCAGGAGACGCACCACAACATGGGATACCGCAATCTTCAAGCATGTGTCCAAGATTTAGAACGAATGGGACAGCTCGTTCGTATTCGTGAACGTTTGGACCCCAAATTGGAAATTCCAGCGATCCAACGACGGTTGTATGCGGCTCAAGCCCCAGCCGTTCTTTTTGAACAAGTGGTCGGTTCCTCGTTCCCCATGCTGGCGAATCTTTTCGGTACCCTATCACGTTGCGAGTATATTTTCCGTGACGCCATTTCGCTTATGGAACAGATCACGACCTTAGCGATTGATCCAACCGACTTCCTCAAACGTCCGAAGCTCTATTTGCGGTATACCGGTCTGCGTAGTTTGTTCTCGGCTCGATTTGCCAGACCACAATGGGTTTCGCGTCACTCCGCCCCAGTGCTGGCCTGTCGTACAAAACTTTCCCAATTACCGCAACTCGTTTCTTGGCCGAACGATGGCGGTGCATACCTCACCTTACCACAAGTTTATTCCGAATCGCCCTCACATCCCGGCACACTCCATTCGAATCTTGGCATGTACCGCGTTCAGATTTCCGGTGGTAATTACGAACCGGATCGTGAGGCGGGGCTCCATTATCAGATTCATCGCGGTCTGGGCATCCATCACGCCGAGGCAATCGCACGTGGCTGTCGGCTTCCGATTCGCGTGTGGTTGGGTGGTCCACCCGCCATGACACTGGCCGCCATCATGCCCATGCCCGAAGATTCAAGTGAGCTGACTTTTGCCGGACTATTGGGACGTAGACGTGTACTTTTGACCACTGATCCTGCCTATTCGATCGCCCCCACATCCATGGAGAGCCAGCCAGCAACGCTTCCGATCGCCGCGGAAGCCGATTTCTGCATATGCGGATCCATTGGTCCGAATGAACTTAAAATGGAGGGGCCTTTTGGCGATCATCTCGGTTATTACAGTTTGGCCCACCCCTTCCCTGTAATGCGAGTGGATCGCGTCTACCATCGACGTGACGCAATTTTTCCATTCACTGTCGTCGGTCGTCCACCGCAGGAAGACACTGTATTCGGAACTTTCATCCATCGCCTGACCGGTCCGCTCATTCCGAAGCGGATTCCGGGGATTCGTGAGGTTCATGCGGTGGATGCCGCCGGCGTTCACCCTTTATTGCTGGCGATTGGTCAAGAAAGATACACGCCTTTCGATGCCGATCGAACACCGCGTGAGCTGTTGACACTTGCGCATTCACTACTCGGTTCCGGCCAACTTTCGCTTGCTAAATATCTTCTTATCGCCTCGGAAAACGACTCACCGACGCTCACGACGCACGATGTACCTGGATTTTTCCGGCATCTGCTGGAACGTGCAGATTTGCGACGTGACCTCCATTTTGTCACACAAACAACGATTGACACGCTCGATTATACCGGTGGAACGTTGAATCATGGTTCGAAATTGATCATCGCAGCGACCGGTCCCTCGCGATACCGGCTAGCGACCGAAATCACGACAGACGATTGGTCCTTCTTGTCGAGTTGTGGCTGTACGGATGTTCGTATCGCGATGCCAGGTGTGGCTGTCGTGCAAGCGCCCGCGTATCACGATCCAGAGCGTCCGGAACTCGACCAATTCTGCCTCGCCGCAAAGCGATTCTCCACCGACACAGCGGATTCGCACACCATACATGAGCATATGTCAAGTGAACATCAAGCGATATCGAGCGAAGACGCGAAGACGCTTGAGACTAAACCGCAATGGCGATGGATTGTGTGGGTGGATGACGCGAAGTCAGCGACCCGCTCATTAGACGATTTCCTCTGGACAACGTTCACACGGAGTAATCCAGCGGCGGATATTTTTGGGGTTCAATCGTTTACACGAGAAAAACATTGGGGATGCTGCGGTCCATTGGTGATTGATGCGCGGCGACGTCCGTACCACGCGCCCGAATTGGAGGAAGACGCGGAGGTGACCCGTCGCATCGAATCACTGCCTTCGCTCAAACCGCTATTTGCGCGTTATAGTCATTTAATTTAGCGATTTCCTCGATGAAGATATTCTAGGATTGCATTTTCGAGATTCGGTGAAGCTGGCAATATATCCACTAAGGCACGTTTCCTATTCGCCCCAACCTTTTCGATGGGATTGAGATCCGGACTATATGGTGGCAAAATTAATAGATGAATTCCATGCCTGCGAGCCAGATGA
Source organism: Thermoguttaceae bacterium (assembly GCA_028694795.1). Lineage (GTDB taxonomy): Bacteria > Planctomycetota > Planctomycetia > Pirellulales > Thermoguttaceae > JAQVKF01. Next base: position 12,059 of record JAQVKF010000119.1, read on the forward strand.
CACAGTCTCTTTTTCGGATGAAACGACGCATTGTCCATCATGACAGTCACGTCTTTTGGAATACATTGGAGGAGTGTTTTGCGAAACCATTCGACGAAAAGATGACTCGTCCTGTTTTGAGAGTAACATCGTGACACCACCATATTTCTGTCGATTTTCGCGGCAATGACGTTTGTTCTTTGGAATTTTCGTCCACGTTTAACGTCATCGACTTTTGTGCCGCGCGGAGCACGACCACGCTCGCGAACCAAGCATTGATCCACGCCGCTCTCGTCAAGATAGACTCGTTTCTCTTCGGGGATTTGGGTCACATCTTTCACGAATTTGGCCCGTTTTTCCCCGGATTTTTCGGCGTAGGTGAACGTCTTTTTTTTTAGCGTAATGCCCATCTTTTTCAGGGCGTAAAACACTGCTGGAACGCTGCATTGAAACAGCGAGGCAAGCTCCGAAATGTAGGCGTCCGGCTTCTTTTCGACCGCTTTTCGCAAAACCTCTTTGTCTATCTTTCGTCGTCGTGACCGGAACACATATTCAGGTGTAACGGAACCGGTTTCACACAACAATTTCACCCACGCGTTGTGGGTCTTGCGATCAATCCCGAACACCGCCTTGAGCTGTTTGAATGTAGCACCACCCTCTTTGAAAGCGATGGC
>JAQVKF010000120.1 GCA_028694795.1 Thermoguttaceae bacterium
CTGCTTGCGTGTGAATGCTCCACTCGCATTCTCGCTCGTTTTCATATATTTGCTCTTTCTAAGTAGCTTGCGTTGTCCATTTGCGTTATTTTCATGGCTTATTTGGGTGATGAGTCCTTCTTTGATGTTTCGTTGCATCATACTTTTGAACGCGGACCAATCATTACTGTTGCAGGGGTTTGGTGTCGCAGTTATTCTGTGTTTGATTGTCATGTGGTGGCTCGGACTGCGACTCGCTTGGCGGCGGCACGCGGCGTACAGTACCCTTTGTTGGGTAACACTCCCCTTAATATGGCGGAGCCATATGGATGATTTCGGATGGACACTTGTACCAGGCATGTCACTTTTAATATTGATTCCAGCCCTGCTGCTCGATTGTTTTTGGAACCACTCGACGGCCTCCGTTTCTGACACGGAGGAATTGAAAGGGACCGATTCAAGTTCCAATACCGTGTTAAAGCGTGAACTGATGAACAAACGAAGAGCGGATTTTCTCTTCTTTACGGGGATACTTCTCATCCAAGCCATGATTTCGATCGGGTCCTATTGGTATCGAATGAGCTGACGTGATGATCAAATGGTTCTGGGAATACAAGTGGGCTATTGCGAGATGGTCACATAAATTGAGAAAGACGGGGGATATTGTTAATCCTACTCGCGACAAAAAGAGGCCTGTTTTCGTCCCGTTTGTATTTTTACCGGTTGGTATGGATTGATTGATGACATTTTTCCTCGCAAAAAAATGAAGCGATGAGCGTTTGCGCTACCCCTGCCAGAAACAAAAATATCGGGTAAAATGAGGGGACTTTTGTACGTCTGACGATCGTTCGTGGTGTAATCGCGCGGATATGATGGTCAGACAACCCAATTGGTAATCGGTGTAGTCGTATCTTCCAGAACGTAAGATTTCAGGAGCTAGAAATGAATAACCCTCTTGCAACCCCTCCGAAATACTCGACTTCCATTAAGCGAGTGGCGATGCTTTTTTCCGGTGGTCCGGCCCCAGCGGCCAACTCGGTCATTGGTGCGGCGGCGGCCGTTTTCTCGAAAAATGGTGTGGAAGTTCTCGGTATGCAGAACGGTTACACCCATCTCGAAAAGTATGATGGAACCCCGCTCGAAGAGGGTGTCGCGTATAAAAAATTGTGCTGGAAGTGCATGGAAGGCGTTCGGAATTCGAATGGTATTTTGATCGGTACCGCGCGTGTGAATCCTGGTAAATTGCTGAAGAAGCCGGAAGATTTACGAGATCCGGAAAAGACGGCACCGATGAAGCGAACGTACGATGCACTCTGCTCGCTTGGCGTGGATGCGTTGATTTCACTGGGCGGCGACGATACGCTCACGACGGCGGCGAAGTTCAAATTGTGGCAAGATACACTCCCGGCAGACGCGAAGCGAATCAAAGTCGTCCACCTTCCAAAGACGATCGATAACGACTACGCGGGCATTGATTTTACGTTCGGTTATTTCTCCGCGGTGGAATTTTTGGCACATGAGTGCTATAACCTATTGGCCGATGCTCGTGCGACGGGTACATATTATATAGCACAGGTAATGGGCCGCGCGGCGGGTTGGTTGGCATACGGTGCGGCGATTGCGGGCGAGGCTTCTTTCGTGGTTAGCTTGGAAGATATCGCGGACGATTGGTGGTACGAAGAAGAAACGGTCAGCCCCAAAACGGGGGAGATTGTTCGTGGTGAAGACGGCAAGCCGATGATGCGTAAAGTGGTGAAGCTTGACCTTTTGGTGAATCGTATCGCGGATCAGGTGATGGCGCGTGAGCGTGAAGGCAAGAGCTACGGTGTGATCGTGATGGCGGAAGGTATTGCGGAATTCCTGCCGTTAGTGGACATTCGTGAATGTGTGAGCGAGTCGGAATACAAGAAATTGGAGCCAGATTCGTTCGGTCACTTCCCCGTTTCGCAGCTAAAATACTCGACCTATGTGGGTCACAAAGTGGCGGCGATCGTCGCGGCGAAGACGGGTATCAAGAAGAAATTCGTTGGCCTTCAGTTTGGTTACGAGATTCGCTGTAACAAACCGGTGGCGTTTGACGTGGTGCTTGGCAGCCAGTTGGGCTGTGGTGCGTACCGAGCGTTGTGTGAAAAGGGTGTGAATGGCGTGATGGTGTCGGTGGACGAACGCTTTGAAGTGCTGTATCGACCATTTGAAGAACTGATTAATTTTGAGAAGCTTCGTGCGACGCCGCGTCCAATTTTCCCTGGCGAATCCATGCACATGCTTGCACGTTACCTGGAAACACGTACCGATTGCGAGTAATGACGCCGCTTGCGAATAATCGCATTTTTGGACGGCGATTTAGCGTACGATCGGAAAATTTGCGAGAGCCGATTTGGGGGCTTGTAAAGGTCCTTAAATCGGATATAATTCGGGCCTTCCTTGCGGATGTTTTCTCTTTGGGAAAATGGGTGTAAGGAGGTTGATGCAGGAGGACTCATGGCGAGGAATATTTTCTCGGTGAGAGTCTTTAGTGGGGGGCGGTAGCTCAATTGGGAGAGCGCAAGCTTTGCAAGCTTGAGGTCGCCGGTTCGATCCCGGTCCGCTCCATTGTAAAAAGATGGAATTTGATCACTTCTTTAGCCGTCTATCCAGGGTGATTAGACGAAACGTATCTTTGAACTCTTCGGAAAGGTACGATGGGTGGGCGAGGTTGCCGGGGGGCGAAGCTACCTGTTCTATATATTGGCCCATTCGTTATGGCAAGCGTGGGATTTCTATGATAAACTGTGCCGTATCAATCTGACGGTGCCATCTCACGACATTAAAGGAGGATAGTCATGGGGGGAACCAGGACAAAACTTCGGTAAAAATGAGACAACGCAAGGCCAATCGCAAGACGCCTCGCGAGTTGTTCATATTTTGCGTCGTTGCTTTGCTATTCTTTTTGGGCTTTCCTTGATTTTCATGTGTAGATCTTTTGGTTGGATGGTTTTGGGCGTTTTTTGTTTTTTCGCCTTACCGGTTTTGCCGATTTTTTTTGACATTCAAGCAGGTTGCACCGCTGGATTGGCATGTTTTATATGGTAAGATATTTTTTTGCACTCTAGCATTGTGGTGTCTATTCTTTGTTTTAGGAACCATTCCTGATTGGTTCCAGTTTAGGGATGGATGGAAAACGGATGTTTATCAAACTGGAATCTTTACGGTATGGGTTTTGCCCATTGCTTTTTCGCTGGCCGTCGCATTGATTGGGCTCGTCAGATTATTGTATCTATTGGTCAGGGATATTTTGGTGTTCATTGTAGAAAGGTCGCGAATGCGTCCGTAGCCATGGTATCAAGCGTCACTCTGCCAAAATGGTCGTATGTATTTCCCGTGATTCTGAGGTAGGTGATGGAGCCGTGTTCAGGTAGGTCGTTTTGCCACGGGATATTTCTCATTCCGGCGGGAAACAGAATGCTGCTGGTTCAGCGCGGTGCTATAACGAGAAATTGAAAAATTGCCCCCAAAATCGAATAGAATAGATACAAATGATGGCTGAGGGGTTGACAAAAGTAGGAAGAATCGGTATAAACTTGGCATCCTTGGGAGACACGCTTCCAAGTTGGCCATGAAGCCCCCTTCGTCTAGTGGCCCAGGACATCGGATTCTCAGTCCGCAAACAGGGGTTCGACTCCCCTAGGGGGTATATTCAAATAAGATGGTAAAAATCCGTACGAAAGCAAGGTTTCTACACTAGCATGTATTCCGCCAGAACATCCTGAAATGTGGTGTAACACCACATTTCCTGGGTCGAAAGTGGTGTAAAATGTGGTGTAGAACTTTAACTTTTTGCGGAGTTTTCACCATGAGAATACCTAAAATGTTTGCCCATGCGAGGGGCTATTTCTGCGTTCGAACTACTGATCCTGACGGAAAGCGTCGAGATCACATTCTTGGGTACGATAAGAAACAAGCGGGGCTTGCTTATAAGCAATTCGTTTCCGACTTGTGTCAGAAACCTGAAAAGCCGAAGCAGCCTAGGTCTATAGTCAGCGTATCAATCGATGAGATTGTGGTTCGATATCTTGAATCCATTCGAGGTATGTATAAATATAGGTCGTTTGGTGATTATGAACAAGCAGGACGAGTGTTGTGCAGACGTTATGGGAGTTTATCGGTATCAGGGTTTAATATCGTCTGTTTTCAGAATCTTATTATGGATATGATAAATAAGAAGTGGGCCTTGCGTACCATCAATGTTAGAATTGGTTTCATAAAGAAATTTTTCAAGTACGCCCTAGACTGTGAATTAATAACGGCTGAACGTTACTTCCAGATTAAAAGCGTTGAAAGAATTCGGAGTAATGACCCAAGAGTGAAGCCGGAGCGGGTCGTTCCACCGGTGGAAGTGGATGTCGTGCAACGTACCCTTCCCTACTTTTCGCCGATGATTATCGACATGGTAACGGTACAGCTTCATACGGGAATGCGAGCGGGTGAGTTATGCCGATTGAATTGGGGAGAAGTTGACCGCTCTGGTTCCATATGGATGTACCGGCCAAAGAAACATAAAACAGCGAGCAAAGGTAAAAAACGGGCCGTTCCACTAGGACCTGTTTGCCAAGCGGTGTTAGAACGATATCTCAAATATACCGATGAATATGTTTTCAATCCTCAAAATATCGAATGGCGTACGTCGGTAACACTTGAAGCACGTACTACAAATCATAAAACATGTTACGACATGTTTCGTTACACACGCGAAATACGCCGTGGTGTTGAATCGGCGATTCAATCCGGAGCGATAACGGAGGATGAACGTTGGACGAGTCACCAGTTGCGTCATCGAGCGGGTACCGACGCAAGGGCGAAGTTTGGCATTGACGCGGCACAGCTTCTATTGGGACATTCTGATGTCAAAACGACGGAACGATACGCAATCCCAGATGAATCGAAAATGATCGCTTTTGCGAAAACCATGGGATAACTCCATCGTTGGCCGCAGAAATGCGGCTATTTTCATGCCGTTCGAGCTGGTGTCGGTAATACCGACGTCAGCTTTTTCGTCGTCATTCAGATTGACACTATATTTTTTAATTTAATTTTATTCTATGAGCATTCGAACTAGTTCTATGAAATACGACAAGAAATTTCGAGAACGGGCCATCGCTTTCAAAGAGGGTGGTGCTACATTCAAACAGCTCAAGGCGGTGTTCGGGATTGATCGCAAGACCCACAACGCGTGGGTGAAATTGTTGCGTGAAACCGGTTCCGTTATACCTGAATATGTGTTCAGGTCACGACAACGGAAAATCGACAAAGAGGCTCTGCGAAAAGCGGTCGAAAAGAAGCCGGACGCCTATCTTTTGGAGCTTGCCGCGTTGTTTCAGTGCAGTATTCCAGCGGTGTTTTACGCCCTGAAAAAGATGGGCATTACGCTAAAAAAAGACGTTCAACTATGCCCAAAAACCCGAGAAAAAACGGGCCAAATTCGTAAAGAATGTGGCCAAATCCCCAAAGAAAAACGAGTCTATCTTGACGAGAGCGGTGTGGATCAATGCTTGATTCGCGAGCATGGTCGGGCTCCTCGTGGCACAAAAGTGGAAGATGTCAAACATGGACAAAAGTTCCAAAGAACGAACGTGGTAGCTGCAAAAATCGGCAGAAATATGGTGGTGTCGCAATGTTACTCTAAAAACAGGACGAGTCATCTTTTCGTCGAATGGTTTCGCAAAACACTCCTCCAATGTATCCCAAAAGACGTGACTGTCATGATGGACAATGCTTCGTTTCACCCGCATCGTAAGTTGATCATCTTGCTCATAAATATAATCTACACATATTATTCTTGCCTACGTATTCGTCAGATCTTAACCCAATCGAAAAGGTTTGGGCGAATAGGAAACGTGCGTTAGTAGACCTATTGCCACATTCACCGAATCTCGAAAATGTGATGATGGAATATCTTCATCGCAGGAATTGCTAAATTAAATAACTATACTTCGTCGCTAAACCAGAAGGTAGGTCGCCACCGCGAACCAAGGATTCGTCGTATTCCGACCAATTTTGGATTTTTTTACTCATCTTATTGCGATTTGGGTAACCTTCAGGAATTGTATTGCCAAAAATGGTACGGATCGGGTAGTAAAAAAGATTGAAAATTTCGAAATTTCCGGGAAAATTTATTCAACAACGCCATTTTTTCTAAAAAATTTCGAGCGAGAAATAAAAACTTGATTTTGCCGAACCGCTCCGGTATATTCGGATTTCTGTTGGCGAAACAAGTTTCAATAAAAAAATTCCACGAATCGTAAAAATTGCGACGATTTGAAAAGACGTTTCCCTGTTTTAAAAATCACAGCTTTTGCTGCGTTTTATCAATAAAATTCCCCTTAATTTTAATTACATTTGTTTTTGGGAAAGGTTTATCAAATGGCGAAATACAACTTGGAAAGTTATCTTTCGAACTGCCGCATTATGCATCGCAGTTTCACGCTCGTCGAACTTTTAGTCGTCATTGCGATTATCGGTATTTTAATCGCGTTGCTTTTGCCAGCGGTTCAAGCAGCACGCGAGGCGGCGAAACGAAAACTCTCTAATTTTAACGATTTATAAAATCGCAAACTCGTTTAACCATTCGAAAATAACGCGACGTTAAGGGAGCTTGATTGTATTGGAGGAAGTTTAGAATGAAAAGACTAGCGTTTTTCTGCGTTTTCTTGGCGGCGTCCGCGATCCTCGTCGGCTGCACTCCGAAAAAAACGAAGTCGAAATTTCCGGCACCGTGACGATCGACGGCGAGCCAATCGACCTCGGAATTATCCAATTCTCGAACGGCGTCGCCGAGGGCGGCGGAAACGTTCAAGAGGGAAAATATACCGCGAAAGTTCCGACCGGCGAGTTGACCGTTCGTATTCGCGCTTATCGCTACACCGGCCCCATGCCGAAAATCGTGGAACCGAAGCCGGGCGACCCGCCACCGATGCCGCCGCAACGTCCTCGCAAAGAATGCTCCGACCGCTCCCTTTGGGAGAATCCGACGATGAAAGTAACCGTCGAAAAGAAAGGCGTTTACGACTTGAGTTTTGAAAACCCGGTCGAGTAACTTTTTATCTTTTCGGAACCGCAAACGATTTTTTCGCCATCGACGCGACGCCCATTTGCGGTTCTTTTTTATCTCGACATCATTTTTAAATTGCCGTCCATAAAAGATTTACCTTTGTCACTGTTTCATCGGAATTTTATTATGCGAAGATTAAAAAACAAAACGCAAAAATTCGTCGGCGTTTGCACGGCAATTCTTTCGCTCGGCGCGGCGCTCGACGGGCTTGCCGCGCAAGATCCGGCGCTTTTAGGCCGTTGGACGTTCGACGAAACGAGCGCCGACGTCAAGATCGAAAACGCCGCGAGTCCCGAATTTTCCGTCCAGCCGAACGTCGCGATTCCTCGAACGGAAGGCGTCCTCGGTTCCGCGCTCGAACTTTCCGGCGCGTTCCAACTCCCGCTCCCGTCGAAATTTATCCCGAGCGATTTTTCACAACTGACTTTCAGCGCTTGGGTTAAGCCGACCGATTTGGGCGCTTATCGCGAAATTCTCCGTAAAGAGGACGGCGACGCGCGAATTCTCTTTTCGTTCCAAGGCGACGGAACGATTTTGTCGTTGGGTCTCAATATCGCCGGGACTTACGACGAGCTCGACGCGCCGATTTCCCCCGCCGATTTGCTCGACGGTTCTTGGCGCTTGGCGACGGCGACGTTCGACGGTAAAACGGCCCGCGTTTATCTCGACGGTCGCGAAATCGCCTCGAAAGAACGTCCCGGAAAACTAACGCTCGGTCAAACGGCGTCACTTATGATCGGCTCGTCGTCCGGCTCGTCCGAATTTTTCCAAGGTGGTCTCGACGATTTACGCGTCTATTCCCGCGCGCTTTCGGCGGACGAAATCGCCGAACTTTACCGCGAAGGCGCCGCGATTCTCGCCGAACGCGAAAAAGCGGCCCGCGAATTCGTCGACTCGTTTTACGTTAAGGGCGAATCGTTCGTCAAAACGGTCGTCGCGGCGCGCCAACGTTTCGTCGAATCGCCGGAATTGAACGAAAAATTCGACCGCTCCGCGCAAAGCGTTTTCGCGCGGAAACTTCGCGTCGATTTTCCCGAAGATTCCGGCTTCTTCGCGAGCCGTTTCAAACTCGGAATTGGCGAAGCGCTCACCGCGACGTCGACCCGAATGAAAGACGAAGCGCTCCGCGTCCGCAATCTTTACGTCGAATACAAACCGCTGACCCCAATGCAATGGGACGTTCTAACTCCCGAAGAAACCGAACGTTGGAAGCGTGTTGAGGAAGTCGAAAAACAATTCGACGAACTTCTCGCGTCGAACGATGCCGCCGATTCTCGCTGGTTCGAATTGGCGTTTGAAACGACGCGTTCGGTTCAAGATCGCCCCTACCAACGCGAAGCGGTCGCCCCCTATCAAAAACCGCAGACGCCCCCCGTCGTCGATTTGACGGAAGCCGAGGCGCGGCAAAAACTTGAAGAGGATTGGCTCTTCCAATGCGACGGCAATCCGAACCGCGAACGCGTCTTGTTCGAACTCGAACGCACCGCGACGTTAATTGAAAACATCGAGGAAGAGGTCGACTTAACCTCCGAAAAAGAACGACTTGCGGTACTCGTCGAAAAATCGAAAAACTTCAACGGCGATATTAAAGCGTTCTACTTCGAAGCGCGAACGCTCAAACGTGACGTCTTTATGAAGAATCCGGTCGTCGATTTCGATTCGGTTCTTTACGTCGATTCGCCGTACCCGCAAGGGAGTGAATGGCGGCACGAAACTCGCCATCGTCTCGGTTATATGGCGGTTCCGGGCGGTCGCCTGATGACGCTGACTGGCCTTTCGCCCGCCGGCAAGCAAAAATCGCTCGCGCCGCAAGCTCCTCTTCACGGTTCGTTTTGGCGTCCCGACCTTTCTTGGGACGCGAAAAAAGTTCTCTTCAGCTTTAAACCGAGCAACGAGAAGTCTTTCCACATTTACGAAATCGACCTCGACGGCAAAAATATGCGTCAATTAACCGGCGGTCCGTTCGACGATTTGGACCCGATTTACCTCCCGGACGGCGAACGCATCGTTTTTTCGACGACACGCGGCTACACGTATGTCCGCTGTATGCCGCCGACGAACGCCTTCGTTTTGGCTCGCATGAAGCTCGATTCGTCCGACCTTTACATCGTTTCGCGCAACAACGAACCGGACTATTTGCCGTCGATTTTGCCGGACGGCCGCATCGTTTTCAGCCGTTGGGAATACACCGACAAGCCCCTTTGGCGTTGCGTTTCCCTTTGGACGATGAATCCGGACGGTTCACAAACCCGGGTTTTATGGGGCAATCAGTCCGTTTGGCCCGACCTTCCGAAAGACGCCCGTGCCATTCCCGGCAGTTCGAAGTTGATGTTCACCGGAAGTGCTCACCACGACTGGTTCGCCGGTTCGGTCGGTATCGTCGACCCGACGAAGGGCCTTAATTTCCCGGACGGTTTGACGAAAGTTACCGCCGATGTCGTTTGGCCGGAATGCGGCAACGGCCCGGTCGACCCGATCGAATCGCCCGACTACCGCCCCGCCGGAAAATACACGGCGTACGACTCGCCCTACCCACTCAGCGAAACCGAATTTCTCGTAAGCGCTTGTCGCAACGGAAAATACGTCTTAATGTTGATGAACGTCGACGGCGACCGCGAGTTAATTTACGAAGGTGCTCACAATATCTTTTACGCCCAGCCGATTCGCGAACGCAAAACTCCGCCGGTTCTCGTCGACCGCGTGAAATGGCCGACGCTCGAAGACCGCAGAAATCCCGAACCGGGAATCATTTACAGCAACGACGTTTACGACGGCACGCCGGAAGGATTGCGTGGCAAAGCGAAATATCTCCGCATTTTGAATATCGAGCCAAAAACGTACACCCTTTGGAACGACCGTCCGTACATCTCGACGGGCCCGGCGGTCTCGATGGTGCAATCGGAAGGCGTCAAGCGGATTCTCGGAACGGTTCCGGTCGAGGAAGACGGCTCTGTCTCGTTTTACGCGCCGTCCGGCATCGCGCTTCACTTCCAACTTTTGGACGAAAATATGGAGTGCCTGCAAACGATGCGATCATTTACCGGCGTGATGCCAGGCGAATCGCGTGGCTGCGTCGGTTGCCACGAGTCGCAAATTTCGGCGCCTGATTCGCAAGTCCGTTCCATCGCGACGCTTAGAGAACCGTCGACGATTACGCTGCCTGCTTGGGACGACGTTTCGATTAGTTACGAACGCTACGTTCAACCGACGCTCGACAAGCATTGCGGTGAGTGCCACTCCGGCGACGGCGAGGCGAAAGAGATTTTCGACACGACGCTTCGCCCTGGTTTTCTTCACTTCAAGGAGCCATACATCACGCTCATCGGCAATCCGAGTTGGGCCGCGCCGCCGAAAATTTACCGTTCCGGCAGTCGTTCGAATTGGGCGAATCCGTCCGAAGCGGAACTTCCCAAAGCGCCCCCCGGATTCGGTATCGCCGACACGATTCAAGTCGAAGCGTATTCGACGATCGACCCGGCGGGTTACGCGACGCCGAAACCGATGGAAAAACTCTCGTACGCAAGTCGTTTAATCAACAAGTATTGCGTCAAGAGCCATTACGGCGTCGAGCTCGACCCGGTCGAAATGGAACGAATGATCGTTTGGGTCGACGCGATGTGCCCGTATATGGGCAGCGACGATATTCGCGACGCCAAAGATCCGAGATTCCAAGGAAGCGATTGGCTTTCGATTCCGCCGCGTCTCGAAACGGCACCGGTCGTTCCGCGTCCGGGTCCGTTCGATGCGTTCGTCCGCGACGACGACGTTTACGACGCGCCGACCGACGCCGAAGCGTACGGCAACCCCGCCGCCGGTACCGCGACGACCATTAAAAAAGCAAAACCGGTAATTCGTTGATTTTCAACGATTAACGTCGTTTCGATTTAACGTTCCGCCGCTCCGTCGTTTGCCGATTTTCCGTTTGCGAGAAAAATCGGCGACGGCGAAGCGGTACGGTTATTTTTCGACGTTCGAGGCGAAAAGAAAGGAATTGAACGATGAAACGTTTTCTTGCGGCGTTAATCGCCGTTTTTTTGCGTGCCAACGTTCGGCCAAACGCCGAAATCGTCGCAAACGTTCGGCGAAAAAGCGTTTACCGACGTCATTTATTGGACGGTCGACGGCCAAGATTTGAAGCTGAATCTTTATCTTCCGACGCAAAACGGCGAACCGTTGAAAAGCGTTCTGCTTTTAATTTGGCTCGACAGCGGCGGTGCGATTTTTGCGCGCGAATGCCGAAAAATACAGAATCGACCCGAATCGTTTCGCCGCGATGGACGCGTCGTCCGGCGGGCATCTCGCGTGTATGCTTGGGCTTGCGGACAAATACCGCGAGTTCGACGTCGGCGGAAACCTCGACCAATCGTCGCAAATCCAAGTCGTGGTCGACGTTTACGGCTCGGCGTATTTGCCGCTCGTTTACATTATAGTCGTTTAATTTAGCGATTTCCTCGATGAAGATATTCCAGGATGGATTTTCAAGATTCGGTGAATGTAGCAATAGATCCACTAACGCACGTTTCATATTCGCCCAAACCTTTTCGATGGGATTGAAATCGGGTGAATACGGCGGTAAAAACAACTCACGGACTCCGTAACGGCGAACAAGATTACGTAGTCTCTTTTTCGGATGGAACGACGGGTAGTAGTCCATACAGTCGTGTCTTTTGAGGGGACATTTAAGAAATGACTTGCGGAACCATATTCAGTGAAAAGGCGGCACGTCATATGTTGGAAACAGTACCAAGATGTTACAATATTCCTGCCGATTTTTACCCGCTATCACGTTCATTCTTGCCGAATCCACACAAACGCCGTATATTTGCGATGTATTAAACGTTTGCGCCACACTCGATATTTTTACCATGTGTGTACAAAACACCTTAAATCGCTTGCTAGAGGCCTTAAAACGCATGTTTGAAAAACGAGGTTTTCCCACGTAAATGAATATCCAGATAACTCTATCGGCGATGTGGGGGCTTAGCGGGTTAGGAAACGTTCGTACACAAGTGGAATCGCCGAAGTGATAGTTTGCCGATGCCATTCCTCCATGGCAACTACAACACACAGGCGGATGTGTAGGAATTGTTTACGCACTCTTCCAAAGTGCCTACCTATTGTATCGAACCTTTACGATAGGGGAACATCACCACCTCGAATTGATCGATCAATTAAGTGATATTCGTCCATAAAAAAGGGGGGGGTGAAACGCCCCCCCACAATGAAGCTAATCCAAACATGGCAATCTCCCGCCCTAATCAGTACAATCGGAGGATTGCCCCCAATGGCAACATTGATTTAAGCAAGGAACGGGATAATATTCCGACCCTAGCGTTTTAACCTGACGGCGGAACTGTTGGGAAGCGTCCCAATCGTGTCACCTGACTCGATAGATACCGACGCCCAACATTTCCAGCCAACCATGTTCTATCAGCGTTTCTATCGCTTTTTTGACTCTCGCTGTCGAACATGTCGCCTCTTCCGCCATGTCTTGAACGCTCATGGTGGTTTTCCCTTCATCATTTGCGTTGAATGAGACAATCAGTCAGACGAATTTTTCATAAATCGTTATCTTTGGTTTCTTTTCTTTCATGAGTTTACTCTCTCCATTCGTCTGTAAGCGTAT
>JAQVKF010000121.1 GCA_028694795.1 Thermoguttaceae bacterium
TTCCGAAAAGCGAATACTTCCGATGTCGGTTAAGATTTTCCAAAGTCGGTACCGCCATGATCGAACCGCCGCAATCGGTCGGACTTTCGATGTCTGTACCTTACCGAAAATCGGTGCACGAGGACCCTAGATTGATGTCAACGGATGTCTATTCGAATCAGATAGCCCATTTAGCCACGGAATCGAGCGTCTCGGTCTATCCGACAGGTTGGAATTGCGCCCTGCGTCGCGCACCAGAATTCGATATCCGTACCGTTTCGTTGCAGCTTCCACCGCCGCGAGTCATTACGATCCCGATGGGGCGTCCATCGCTCCACACACGGAGCTACTTTTTTCCCACGCCGTTCGATCCAATCATTTCTAAACCGACCACGGAATCCTCTTCGACCTCCACAACGGAGACCACCGCGAAGGATACGGCTTATAGCGAAGATATTCATGTAGCAGATCATGAGAACCATAGCGAGGATGGATTTTGGACCACACGGGCGGAATCAAGTTCTGTCGCAACAGGTTCGGTGAAAACAGAAACGTCCGCGATTGCGCCGTGGGAAGACGGAGCGGAGCTGTTTCCGGGTGTGACGTGGGTTCGTCCACCGCACGACGTGATTCGATTGGAAGATCGCTTGCACTATTTGCTGCAACCCTCGTTACAGCAGGTGTTTGCGTCACGTGCGCTTACCTGTCCATTCCGTCCTTTTGCGTATCAATTTGAGGGGATTGCGTTTTTGTACGCGCGCGAAATGGCGATGCTTGCGGACGAGATGGGACTCGGCAAAACGATGCAGGCGATTCTGGCAATCCGCTTATTGCTTCACGCGGGAGAGGTGCGCAGTGTATTGCTTATCTGTCCGAAACCGCTGGTGAGCAACTGGTACCGCGAATTCACATGCTGGGCACCGGAGATACCGGTACAGGTGGTCGAGGGCGATCAAGCGCGTCGGCATTGGCAATGGCAGCTCGAAAATATTCCCGTGAGAATCGCGAATTACGAACTAGTAACACGCGATCGTGAGCTATTCGAAGGCGATGAGGAAACGGGGGGCGGCACGAGTGGCAAAAAACGTCGGAAGAAGAAAAGTACGAAAGATTTTGCCGCATCCACCGATTCGCTCAGCCATTATGGCGACTCCGAGCAAGACGACGAGTCGGAAAAGAAACCGTTGGAATTTGATCTTGTGATGTTGGACGAATCGCAACGAATCAAAAATCGAAATAATACCACGTCGCAAGTGGTACGTTCCGTTCGCCGACGTCGCAGTTGGGCGCTCACAGGGACCCCGGTAGAGAATTCACCGGAAGATTTGGTCGGGATATTCGAGTTTCTTTCGCCCGGTTTCCTGTCGTCCGATATGAAACCACGCAAAATGGGAGAGACCGTCAGCGATTATGTCATTCGTCGTACCAAAGACCAAGTGCTGACCGATATGCCGCCGAAATTGTACCGCGACGCAAACCTGGAACTGCTACCCGAACAGAAAGAAAGCTATGCGCGAGCGACGGACGAAGGAGTGGTCCATTTGACCGAGATGGGCGAATCGGTGACGATTCACCACGTTCTCGAATTGGTGACGCGGCTCAAACAGATCTGTAATTTCGATCCGCTCACCGGCGCGAGCGTGAAATCGGAACGGTTGGAAGCCGACCTCGAGGAAATCGCGGGCAGTGGGCGGAAAGCATTGATTTTTAGCCAGTGGGTACAAACGTTAGATCGGCTTGAACAGAATTTGCAACGATTCAATCCACTTTCGTATCATGGGCGAATTCCGGCGAAAAAACGCGACGCGGTCATTCAAGAATTCAAAAACGATCCCAAACGACATCTGCTACTTATGAGTTACGGAGCGGGTGGCGTGGGACTCAATTTGCAATTTGCACAATATGTATTTCTGTTCGACCGTTGGTGGAATCCCGCGATGGAAGACCAAGCGATTAACCGAGCGCATCGGATCGGTGCGGCCGGTCAGGTCACGGTCACACGATTCCTTATTAGTGACACGATTGAGGAACGTATCGATAAGATTCTCCAGGAAAAGCGTGAATTATTCGATACGATTTTCTCGGAAACGGCAAAACCTCGCAAGCTCGGACTGACGCATCAGGAGATTTTTGGCCTATTCAACCTAAAATTACCGCAGGCGTCTTAAACTACCGAGCAACGGATGAGAACGCCCGGCGGCGAGTTTGTACTGCCGTGCGGTTGATAACATGAAGACGCCCGCATCTCCATGTGTTACCACGCGGTTACGGATGGTCCACCGATTGTGGTCACTTCTCCCCGCGTCGGCCAATGGATGACCACTCCAGCCCGGCTGTCCGCGTAGCGGGCCAGGAAGATCGTGGCAACCGCGTCTTGCAGCCCGACTGTTTGCAATATGGACCGTGAGAAAGATAAAAAGTTTTCCGTCCTGTGCATGATGCGCGAAATCGCACCGCCACGAGGATTCGAAATGGTTGGCACATGATACACTAAATAGAAATACTCGGCAATATGCACACGATTTAATGATTATGCCATCGAAAACGATTGCGTTGCGAAAATTTCTCAAAACCGGAATATCTGATACAATATCACTCTTTGAGAGAATTACTTTAAGCGTTACAATCGACAGATGGTTAGGATGGTTTTTGTTGGAATATTGCGAATCTTCCACATGGAGGGTACCGTTATGATATTTTGGAAAATTACGTTACGCGAACTTTTGAACCGCCCAGGACGTGCGATTTTCACGTTAATGGGAATTGTAGTCGCGGTGACATCGGTCGTGGCGGTACGCATTACAGCGGTGACGATGGAGCAGTCGTACCAACGCATGTACGAAAGTCTGACGGGATTGACTGATCTAGAAATCGTGGTGGAGGGTGGCGGCGTCTTTTCGCAACAGGTATTGGATCGTCTCAAACCGGTAGACGGAATCCGTGTCGCCTCGCCCATCTTCCAACAGCCGACGAATCTGTTTTACGAAGGTTCGGAAACGCCAGTCCCAGTTTTGCTTTTTGGTATTGAACCGATTGATTACCAGGTGCGAAAATATACACTCGACAGTGGTACTCCGATCGAAAACGCGAGTGGAATGCTGCTCGAAAATATCTATGCACAAAATCTAAAAATCAAACCGGGTGATCAAGTTCGGATTTTTACACGCCGTGGTCTACAGCCGATTGAAGTCGGTGATACAGTCAGTTTGGGCGATGCAAAATCGGCTGCCCAGATTGGATTGGCGGTTTTGCCGCTGGATGCCGTTCAGTACTATTTTCAGAAACCGGACCGGTTGAATCGTATTGATCTGATTTTGGCACCCGGGGTCGATCCGTATCAGAAGTTGGCGGAAATCGCCGAGATTTTGCCTCAAGAATGTACGGTTCAGATTCCACCCATCCGCCTACAGATGTCGCGTTCGACAGTTGAAAGCGCGGAACAAGGGTTACGCTTTGCCTATGCAATTACGTTGATGCTCGCGGCGGTCATGATTCTTAACACCTTCATGATGAATGTGAGTGAGCGACGCAAACAGATCGCGGTGCTCCGGGCACTGGGAACGACGCGGCGTCAGATTATCACCATGTTTTTGCGTGAGGGATGTTTGCTGGGGATTACGGGAAGTATCATCGGTTGTGGGTTAGGAGCGTGGGCGGCAGGGGCGTTGACCGGTGCGATGGGATCATTGTATCAAGTCAATATGCCGGAAATCTACATCACGTGGGAGCCGTTCGTCGTCGCGTTAATTTGCGGACCTGGTTTGGCGATCTTCTCAGCCTGGCTACCCGCGCGTATCGCCGGAAGTGTGACACCGCTGGAGGGTATGCGGCCAGCGGTACAAAGCGAAGATTCGCCGCTACCGAAAAAAACGGTCATGGTGGGGCTAATCGGGCTGACGCTCACGACGCTCGGATTGATCGGATGTATCGTCGAGATTTTACCGGGCGATTTTGCCATTCCGGTTGGTTGTGGATTTATTTTAAGCCTGATCATGACGGTACCGATCATTTTGGTGCCCGCCTCAAAATTGCTCGGACGTGGTATGCGATTGATTTTTGGACGTGAAGTCCACGTCGCGGAGCGCATGGTACTGCGACGTCGAACCCGTACCACACTGACGATTGGTGTATTATATATCGCCATTGGCGGAAGTGTCGGTCTCGGTACAGCGATTCTCAATAACGTGGATGAGGTGCGCCATTGGCAGACGATCGCGTATAGCGGCGATTATTTTGTGCATGCCACGGAACTTGGACGCATTGGTGACCGGACGGTCGCGGTTCCAGAATCGGTGGTGAAAGAGGTCGCGACACTGCCCGGAGTCACTTCAACGCAACGGTTGAGTATTTTGACCAGTGTGCAAATCGCCTCCCGTACGATGCACATGGTGATTGAGGAGATTTTGCCGGAACGTCCACTACCATTTATGCTTAAATCGGGAGATGAACATTCGGTACGAAAAGGCCTCGCGGAAGGTGGTGTCGTCATCGGTGAAACGGCGGCACATCGGTTAAAATTGAAATTGGGTGACACAATTCCGGTCGAATGCCGAGAAGGCATTGTCGATCTGAAAATCGTAGGGGTTACGGTCGATTTCATCGCTGGGGGAATGACCGCGCACACCGGTTGGCCCACCGGTTCCAAACTCTTCAATATCGAAGATCCTGATTTTCTCGTGGTGATGGCCCAACCGGAACAGCGTGAGGCGGTGGGTAAAACGTTGGACGTGATGTGTAAAGATAAAGGCGTTTCGGTGACTTCGTTCGCTGGTATCCAACGCCAATTCGAATCGGTGATCACGGGAATTGTCGCAGGATTGTGGGGCGTGATCGCGTTAAGCTTTATCGTGGCGGCGTTTGGCGTGGCAAATACGCTCACGATGAACGTGCTCGAACAAACGCGGGATCTTGCCCTCCTGCGCGTGATTGCCATGACACGGCATCAGGTGCGAAAAACGGTGCTCGCTCAAGCGGCCCTGTTGGGCGCGATCGGTATCGGTCTCGGACTGGCTGGCGGACTGCTCGGAGCCTATACGACGAACCTCTGCCTGCCCGCCGTGTTGGGTTATTCGATTGATTTCCGATGGCGACCGGACCTGATTATCGGTACGGCGGTCATCGGCTTCACTTTCGTATTACTCGCGGCGTGGATTCCGGCAATTCGAGCCTCGCGGCTCAATCTTCTCATCGCACTCCATTATGAGTGATGACCGGCCAAGCATGTTCCGCATCCTCGTCACATGGGCGATCACCCATGTGACGACGTACGATCATTCGAAAAAACACCGCGACAAGAAAAATGTCGCGATGGTAGAGCCAAACATGATGGGTTGCGACGTTTTCAGACAGCGTGAAGTGAGCCGTCCGTTTGGTCGCTTGTTTCTTGTAACAAGACGGTTTCCAACGCGGAGATCTCAACCGGCGTTGATACTGTACCATAGCGAATGTGTACGGTTTTGGGCGTTTTTTCGACGTTCCAAAGGAGCATGGCGTGCGATTCTGGGTACCAGCCGAGGACGACCGGCGTTTCTTCTTCGATATACGGAATTCGTTCTTGCTGCAGCGTTGGAATGATCGTTTTCCGGAAAGCGAAGAGCGATTCAAAAGTTTCGTCCACTTGGATAAAACGGTTAGTCGCTGAGTTTCCGCGCGCCACACACAGTGTTCCAGGAGAATGGATTTCGCCACGTTCCACGGTGTTGGCGTCATGATCGCCGAGAAACGTCCATCCATCTTCCGCCAGGGTATCGCTGACTTCAAATGGAACGCCCAGTGCCATAAAGAGGGAATATGCGTCATATCCAGCCAGATATCGTCCGGCTTTTCCCCAATAATGTTTGAATGGTCCGGTGAGTTTCTTACCCGCCAGCATTTCGTGATAGCGAGCTTCCTTCTTCATCCGCAACGCGAAAAATGGCCAATAACTGGCTGGAATACCACACATAAACATCGTATTGCGAACGTCGGCAAATGTGGAGAAAGCCAATTTTGAGGCCATATTTTCCTTCGATAAGGCATTTTCCGGACAGATCGTCGTTTCACTAAAAGAACGTCCCGGAGAAGCAAATCGCCGGTGAAGCAAGACGCTAAACAATTCAATCGTCTTGTTTTTGATCGGATCGTATTGTTGATCGTTAAACATCCATTCGCCAACGCGGAAAAGGCAGTCACGGTAGTCGTCCAATCGTATTCCAGCCCGCTCAGACCCCATGCCCATCACCATGATACCGAGATCCATTTGCGGCGTGGCGTCTCTTATCCGGCGGAAAATCGCCGACAGTTGATCACATTGATAGTCTACCCAAAGCCGTACAAGCGGTGTGTCTTCATTTTGCCGTAGCCCAATGATTAGCTCATCCCAACGGGATTCTGGAATCCCCGTTGCCTGTAAAAATGCCACGCGGCATTCTGGACAAACACAGCCGCCAATCTCGTTGGGTGAATCAGCAAACCGAAAATCATCATCCAAAAAATGGTCGCAGCATCCAAAACGATCGGCTAAAAATCGGTTCATCGCCGCGCAATCTTGATCGGCGGGCGCATGACAAGAAATCCCCCAGCCCTTACGACCATCAAAACGTTCGACCGGTTTCCATCCATCCGGAAAATTACCTTTCCCCTGTTCGTAGGGCGTTGGATGTCCGAAGGGAACCGACAACAAATGGGGCGTCATTCCAAGTGTGCGAGTTTTGGCGATCGCGGCGTCAAAGGAATCCCACGTCGCGTGATAGTGGCCGTAAAGCCACGTCGTGAGCCAAAGATCCGTCACTCCCGCCTCTTTCCAAAGTAGTGGAAGTTCCTCCGATTGATTGACCGTATCGCAACCCACCGAAAGATGGTAGGTTCGCCCCGTTGAGTCGATACGGTGGTATTCTCCCGACTCGAAAAGTGGATGGGAAGGTTGGCCATTCACAAGCCCCTGACCAAACAACGGACGTTGGTTGAATCCGTAGGACGCCACACACGCCGAGCTAAGGCCTAAAGCTGTTTTTTTCAGAAATTGCCGCCGTTGATTCCGCATGATTTCCCCTCGCAACTATCAAACAATGGAACAAAATGGATAAGCATCCAAAAATAATGATCTTCGAATGTTTTTTCGAATGGATGGATTCCGACCGAAAAATGTGACTCATTTGAGCCTGTTACCGAACAATTTTGTCACGAACAATCATGAACTTCAGCACAAAATTAAGTGGTACTGGCCGTGAATATTTCGACGGGAAAAAGTACTATGAAAGCGGTTCCATGGGTTCTGTTGTACCATTCGAGAGAATGGCGGGCCATTGGAGCGTAAAACGTGTTCCATGACCAACCGTGCTTTCGACCAATATCTTCCCGCCGTGTTCTCGCAAAATTTTTTCACTCACGGGTAATCCCAATCCTGTTCCACGATTTTTTTTCGTGGACATGAACGGTTTGAAAAGCGTTTCGATCTGATCGGCGGGAATGCCCGGTCCATCGTCATCGACGATCACTCGCAGCAACTTGGCACTTGCGTCGTATTCCGTAAACAATCGCAAATGTCCCTCGGTGGGTAGAGACGCGGCGGTCGCGTGGTCGAGCGATTCCAACGAATCGGGATCCGATTCCTCCTCAACCGCACGTGTTTTCGGCGAGGTCGCGTCAATGCCATTCGTCACCAAATTCAAAATTGCCTTGTGCATGCCGTCAGGATCGAATTCGCAGACCGGCATCTCCGGCGTTGGAAAGAAACTCAATTCCACATGTTGTTCCGTCGCATATTGCTGCATCAATTCGACAATATCGATCACCAACGTGTTCAAATTGGTTGGCTGCGGCTCCGGATCTCGCTCTTTGCTGAGCGTCAACATATCAAGCACCAGGGTCCCAATACGTGACTGATTCTTTTCGACAATCGTCCAACCTTTACCAATCATTTCCCAATCTTGCTTTTTGATTCCGCTCTCCACTAGGTAACTTCCACCTCGGATGCCTTGCAAGATATTTTTGATATGATGCGAAATGGTCGCGATCGTCTGCCCGACCGCCGCAAGATGTTCCGCTTGAATCGCTGAGGCGTAGTACCGTGTATCTTCAACCGCCAACGCAGCCTGATTTGCAATCGCCGCCATAAGCCGCAGATGATTCTCCGAAAATCGCGTCACGCCCGGCTGCATCGCCATTTCCTGAATCGACCGACTCGTGTCGATATAGATTGCGCCGACTACGTCGTAACGGCCTTGCATCGGTACGCAAATCGCCTCGCGCACACCTTCCTGGACGATACTCGCCGCCGAGTCAAATCGCAGATCTTCCGTCGCGTCGGACGTAATGACCCCTTCCCGTTTTTCCAGCACATAATCGAGAATCGTTTGCGAAATGACCATATCGCCATGAATACGACCAGTCCGTGCTCGGCGTGTTTTCGGAACAAACTGCTTCGTCTTCGAATCAATAAGCAAAATACAACCACGATCGGGCGAAACCCAATCGAAAATCAAATCGAGAATCCGCCGCAACAGCTCGTCAATCTCGATCGTTTGGCTAATGGCAACCGTAATATCGTACATCATCCGGAGATTTTCTTCCGCCTGCTGCCACCAATTGTCTGCGACCGGAATCCGTGTATGCGGCCCCGTTGGTCCATCCGACGCGGACACCTGTGTTCCATCTAAACGATCCGTTCCACCAAAGGACGCGTCTAATGCGCTGTGAGGCCGCGGTGCCACCGAATGCACAATCCTCGCCGCTCCACGCCGCGAAAGGTCGACCCGTCCCATCGAATCTTCGTCCGGGTGGCTCGCCACGCCCGTAAACAACAGGATCGAACCGCCCACTTCGATACGATCTCCCGGACGCAATCGATATTCCGTAATCCGCTGCCCCGAAACGAAAGTTCCATTCGCACTGTCCAAGTCTCGTAATACATAGGTATCGCCTTGACGCACAAGCACCGCGTGACGCCGAGATACTTCCGTATCATGCAAACGAATGCCATTCGAGATATCTCGTCCTAAACCGATTTCCGATTCAGTGAGCGTGAAACGCGAACCGAGATCATTTCCTCGTAAGACTAACAGTGTGGGCACAACGAAACTCCTTGCTAATGACACTTCCACGACTTGAAAATCTCTCGCCTCGACACGGGAACAATTCAAGCGTGCGAAAGTATAAGCCATATCAAGCGAATGAATCCATGACTTTCACCTCTCTATACTCTTTATACACGAATCGTATCGCCTTCACCAGAAGTTTTTCAAAATTCTCATTTTTTGTTTCCTCACTTCATTTTGGGGTGTGTTCACATATTCTTGTAAATAAAATCAATTGCCGAGAGCACAGCGACCGCAATCGACGAACGATGCTCAACGAAGAGAGGTCTAAAGTTTTTGGAACAAAAGTGATAGGGAGGCGGTCCTGCTGTCGTCACTTATGGATTCCCCCCTAATTCTAGACAAAGCCCGTAGAATCCATACAAATAGAAAATTGGGAAAAATATCCCATTCGATGGCCCTTATATACGATAAACCAGAGGACGAGGTAGTGTGGAAATATGGCATTGGTGAGTACAGGCGACGGATTGGGTTCTCCGGGACTGCGTTGTGTCAGCCATGGGTGACATGGACGAGTATCGAAGCGAGAGAAAACATACCGCCACGGAGATTTCGGTATCGGGAATCGGTCGGCGGAGTCAAATGGTTTTGCTGGACAATGGTACAATTGGGAATCGTGTGACCTTTTGAACAGATCAGAGAATATGGGAAAACAGGGATAGGATTCCCGGTAAAAAGTCGGTATATTAGGGTTATTCCGCTTGGGTGAAGTCCGTTTGCGGGGTTTGCATCCTTTGAACCTTGGCAGCCTGTGTCCACGAGTACGGCCTGTGCAAAATAAAAAACAAAGGGTGCGTCATGCTGACAGTTCGCTACGGGATGTTGTGCAGGAGCACTGGCGGCATCGGTGTGGTTCGAAGCCGGGGTTCAATGGAGTCGGTGTAGGAAAAAATCTGTAAAGTGAGGCAATATTCATGGGAAATTGGCTGCGTTTTCGTCGTGATTCAGAAGATTTTTCATCCCTATCCCGACACGATCATCGTAAATGTGGTCGCCAAAATGGAGGCGGTCGCTCGGGTGAAAGCGGTGAGCATCGGAATCAACGCCACCGTTTGGCACGATTGGAAACCTTGGAAAGTCGTCAAATGCTGACGGTTTCTTCCGTTTCACTATTTGGTTCGAGCGACGTCGCGGTCGGTTCTCCGTCCTATATCGGTATCAATGGTGTTGCTGGCGATAACGAAAAAGCCACTTATTCCATTTCGATTGATGCGTCCAATTTAACGAGTGGAAAGCTGAACTATGAGCTGTTGACGGGCAAGGATAATCGCAGTCTGAAAATTAACGTGAAAACGGCGGATAGTTCGATTGATGGAACGCTTTTGCTCCAGCTGTTCGAGGAATACACACCGGAGACAATCGCCAAAATTACGGCTTTGGTGGAGAGCGGCGCGTATGACGGTTCGACATTCCACCGAATGATCACGAATTTTATGATTCAGGGTGGAATTGTCAGCGAAGATGTGGCCATGAGTGACGACGAATTTGTGCCGGAACTCCAGTTTACGACGCCCGGTCTGTTGGCGATGGCGAATAGTGGCAAAGATACCAATTCCTCACAATTCTTCATCACCACGGGCCAAACACGCTGGTTGGATTACGAACATACGATCTTTGGAATGCTCACTGAGGGTGGTGATATTCTGGAATCGCTCAACAGTAAAGTCGCCTCGTCGAGTGGCACGCCGGCGCAAACGACGAATATTGTGAACGTTGATGTGGTGAACGATATTCAGAACGCTGTATTGAAACTGACTGCAACGGAAGGAACAAGGGGCACCGCGAATTTAACGATTGTGGCGACGGGCGAAGATGGCGTCATGTATTCGAAAACGATTACAGTGACCGTGGCGGAAGACGCGGACGGAACGACGGTAAATCCGCTTTCGGATCCCGCATTTGGTACCATTGAACCAATTTCATTGACAGCGGGCGAGACGGTGACCGGAACGCTTCCGGTTATCAATATGGATGGACGCACTCTTGAATACTCATTTGCGACAAAAGCGGGCAGCGCTAGTGCGACGGCGCTGACCGTTTCGCTCGACACGACAACGGGCAAGTATACAGTAACCGCGGCGGCGGGCACAGCGGCAGGCGTATATGAAATTTACGCGAAAATCCGCGCCGCTGATTCCGACGATGGCGTCTGGGAAGATACGCAAACGATTCCCGTCTTGGTGACACCAGCCGCGCCGACAGTCCAACTCGCCGCCGAATCGGATACCGGTACGAGTGATTCGGATCATATCACGGCGTTGAATAACAGCGCTGGTAAGACACTCAAATTTGAGCTTTCGGGACTGACGACGGGGGCGATGGTCCGGGTTTATGCCGGAGATACGATCATTGCCAGTGGAACGGCGACTAGTACGACGATGACCCTCGAAAGCAATGGAACAAAAACACTCATAGATGGTACGTACAGTGTTACAGCAGAGCAATACCTCACGTTGAATTCAGCGTCGGCTGGCAATGCTGTTTTCGATTCGGTCACCAGTGAGCGTTCAGCGGCTTTTACGCTGACCGTTTCGACGGCGAATAATCCGCCAACTGCGAATGCGGCGACCGTGCAGGTCAATCCGCGAGTGGAAAATTCGGATACCGGAACCGTGATGACGCTAACCGGCGATGATGGGGAAGCGAATCTCGCTCAGACGCTTTCTTACACGATTGCCACACAGCCCAAACATGGGACGCTGACTGCGGTGGAAGGCACTCCGGGCAAATATCTGTACACGCCAGAAGTGGGATATACGGGTACCGATTCGTTTACATTTAAGGTAACCGACACCGACTTGGCTGGAGCCGATTCACTCACGAGCGCAGCGGCCACCGTGACGCTCAACGTGGTGAAAGAGGAAGAGGGAACCAAACCCACCGCGAACGACGTGACGGAATCAATGTATTATTGGAAAAAGACGGTCACGATTCAGCTCGCCGGTTCATTGGAAGGTGTGGATGGAACGTTGAAATACGAGATTGTTTCGCAACCAGTACATGGTACGATCGTCAGTTTCGATACGACGACGGGTGTGGTCGTTTACGCACCGGACAGCAAATTCCGCGGTTTGGATACGATCAAATACGCAGTGATCAATACGAAATTGGCGACAAGTTCGACATTCTATCGAAGTGAAACGGCGAGCGTGTCGGTGAACGTGGTTGCGTACAATCGTGTTCCGAAGACGTATAAACAGAAATTGACCATGGCTGAAGATGGTTCGATTACGATTCAATTGTCGGGCACCAATGGTGAAAAATACGATTACGATCAGGGTATCACCTATCAGATTTTAGTTAAACCGGCGCATGGAACGTTAGAAGTGATCAACGCGGAGGCTGGAACCTACCGCTATACGCCGAAAGCGAATTACAATGGTTACGATTTTATTTTTTTCCGCGTGCGTGATGACGGTTTTGGTGGATTGACGCCACGA
The DNA here is from genome assembly GCA_028694795.1 of Thermoguttaceae bacterium. Lineage (GTDB taxonomy): Bacteria > Planctomycetota > Planctomycetia > Pirellulales > Thermoguttaceae > JAQVKF01. The sequence continues at coordinate 12,494 of JAQVKF010000121.1, forward strand.
CTGTACTCGGCGGTCAAATATGTGCGGATTAAGGTAACGGCGGTCATCGATGATCCCACCGCCTACGATCAAACGATTCAGATGAATCAGGACGCCGCGAAACGTGTGATCGTCTTGCGTGGTAACGACGGTGATCGTTACCAATATCAAGCGTTGACCTTTGCGATTACACAAGAGCCAGAACA
>JAQVKF010000298.1 GCA_028694795.1 Thermoguttaceae bacterium
ATTCGCCTCCCCCAAATGATCCGCACCCGAACGACCATTCGCGGAATAACGCGGTGGAAACGAGGTTACCAGAGCATCGCGTCCCGTACCAATCAGATCTTCACGCCCGGCCACACGCAACGCTTCCCGAACGGTTGCATCATTTTCCGGAAGAAAGTACTGCAACAAAGCTCGTTGATAGGCTCGTTCGCGACCTGATTTCGCCGTCTCCACCGCTTCGCCCGTCCGTGGATCCAGACCGGTATGGTACATACACGCCGCCACAGTCATCGGAATCGGAATAAAATCTTGCACTTGGCGTGGGCGTAATCCATGGCGTTTGAGATAAACAGCCAATGTAATCGCATCCTCTAACCGACAGCCCGGATGCCCCGCGATAAAATAAGGTACCAAATATTGCGGTTTGCCACACGCCTGCGACGCTTCCGTAAACTTTTGCGCAAAAAGCTCATACGTTGTATGCGACGGCTTTCCCATGCACTGCAAAACCGCGTCAGATACATGTTCCGGTGCCACTTTCAAATGCCCGCCCGTATAAAATTCCGCTAACTCCCGCACAAACTCCGGATGCAACGACGCCAAATCCATCCGAATTCCTGACGCGATAAAAACCCGCTTCACCCCCGTCATTTGCCGAACTTCACGCAACAACGATACATACCCTTTCGGGTCCGTCGTCAGATTCGGACAGCGTTTCGGATAAAGACAACTCGAACGCTCGCAGCGTTTCATTGCCGGTTCCTGACGACATCGAAGTCCGTAACAGTTGGCCGTCGGACCGCCTAAATCGCTAATAGTCCCCTTAAATTGCTGATCTTTCATAAGCTGCCGCACTTCGCTCACCACCGATTCGGCAGTCCGCGATTGCAGAATTTTCCCTTGGTGGGCACCCAATCCACAAAATGTACAACCACCGCTGCAGCCACGTACCACGGTCACTGAATCGCGAATCATCTCGAACGCCGGAATTTTGTGCGAGCCATACGTCGGTGACGGAAGTCGTGTGTACGGAAAATGGTAAATCGCGTCCAACTCCGTCGCCGAAAGCGGTAACGACGCGGGATTCACCACTACGGCCTCCGAAAGAGCTGTTCGGTCAACCTGGACTTCGGCCCACGAGTTATCACTATCCAACCCATTTTGACAGGCTAAAAAATTAACCGAATCGCTTCCGCAAGTTTTTTGAACACCGGCTATTTTTTTAACCCTCTCGCCGCATTCCTGAATTAAAATACGATTGAGGTAGGGATTGAGCGCGGCTTGGATACGCCGAGTCATTTCGCAAAATTTCTCGGCTGATTGGGTAACTTCGGCCACCGTGGGCAGATATTCGACTGTCACGTTTTCACCGAACGCCGCTTTGAGTGATGTACGACGTACCGTTTCCTCCTCGGTCGTAGAGGCGGAATCGGTAAAATCAGGACGCGGCTCCTTCGCACCGAGCCGATAAGCGGTACCGCGAATATTTCGGAGCGATCGAACCGATTCGCCCGCCGCGAGTCGTTGTAAAATCTCGGTCGTCGAACGTTCCCCCATACCATAAGAAAGGAGATCGGCCTTCGCGTCAAGCAAGATCGCTCGACGTACTTTATCACTCCAATAGTCGTAATGGGCAAATCTTCGCAAACTTGCCTCAATTCCGCCGCAAATAATCGGCACATCGCCGAATGCCTCGCGGCTTCGCTGACAGTAGACCGCCGTCGCGCGGTCGGGCCGCCGACCAGCCACGCCGTCAGGACTAAACGCATCTTCGCTTCGAATCTTACGGTTGGCTGTGTAGCGATTGAGCATCGAATCCATGGCGCCTGCACTGACGAGAATGGCGAGATGCGGCTTCGGATATTTTCGCCAATCTGCGCAACTTCGCCAGTCGGGTTGTGAAAGAATGGCCACACGAAAACCGAGCGATTCGATCAGTCGGCACAACAGACCTGCCGCAAAACCGGGATGATCGACGTAAGCATCGCCAGTGACGAATAATACGTCAATGTCATTCCAACCGCGAGCGGAAATTTCTTGTGGTGTCATCGGAAGTGTGGACATGGTAAAGCATTTTCCTTACGATCATAGTGGGCACTGGCTTTGGAAGGTCCGAAAGCGTATTTTTATATTCCAAATGAGTTGGTTCCCATGATGTCACCATTGGAAATGATATCACCATGAAAGAGGTCTCTTGATGCAGCGACGTATTTTTTTAGCGGCAACGGCGGCAATCGTCGGTTGGCATTCGTCTTTGGCGTTTTCCGAATCGTCTGAACGACGAATTGAGGACCGCTGTTTCACGGCTCATTGCGATGGCAGTGAACAACGCTACGCCGTATTATACCCGCAAAACTTTGTGCCGAATATGCCATATGATCTGCTGATCACGCTACACGGGCACGGTTCGGATCGTAATCAATTCATCATGGACGACCGCGACGAATGCCGCGCGGCCCGCGAATTCGCCGCAACACGTCAAATGCTTATGGTTTCACCAGATTACCGCGCAAAAACGTCGTGGATGGGGCCTAAAGCGGAGGCCGATTTACTCCAATTACTCGAACTGTTGCGAACGGAATTTTCGATTCGCCGCACAATCGTCGCTGGCGGCTCCATGGGTGGAAGTTCCGCCCTGACTTTTGCCGCGTTGCACCCCGACCAGCTTGATGCCGTAGTCGCCATGAACGGTACCGCCAACCATCTCGAATACGACCAGTTTCAAGACGCGATTGCCGAGTCGTTCGGTGGAAGTAAACAGGAGATTCCCTCCGAATATAAATTGCGTAGCGCCGAGTATTTTCCAGAACGACTCACGATGCCAATCGCCGTGACTACAGGGGGAAAAGACACCGTCGTACCCGCCGCGAGTGTGACAAGGTTGGCCCAAATTTTACAGATACTCCAACGTCCAATTCTGCATTTCCACCAACCGGACGGTGGGCATG
>JAQVKF010000122.1 GCA_028694795.1 Thermoguttaceae bacterium
GCAAGGTCAGGTCATCACGATCGACAACTATTATGCCACCTTCAAAAATCTTCTGAATCCGAAGCAATTGGAGGGGTTGCGTTTGCTCGTTACGCCATTCCCGCAGCAGCAATTCAATATGACGGATGATCGTCGTACGGAAAGGCCGAGCCGTGGGGTGAGTTGCTTTGATTGCCACGTGAATGGTCATACGAACGGGGCGACGCACTTGGTCGGCGATATTCGTCCCCAGGAATTGCGGCATCGTATCGATGTGCCGACGTTGCGTGGTGTCAATGTGCAACGCTTGTTCGGTTCGCAACGTGCCCTCAAAACGATCGAAGATTTTACGCAGTTTGAGCAGATGGCAGCGTATTTTGACGGCGACATCGCGCTCGCGGCTAAAAAAGGCATCAATCTGCCCGATCGCACGGCACAAGTGCATTACATGGCGGAGTTCGAGTCCATTCTCGATTTCCCTCCCGCGCCAAAATTGGACATTTTCGGCAAACTTGATACCTCGAAGGCCACAGAAGCCGAGCTGCGCGGTGAGGAAATTTTCAATAAGAAAGGACGATGCGGTGAGTGTCATCCTGCACCGTATTATACCGATAATACGATGCATGATATGCAAACATCGCGATTTTTTGAGTCAGGCACGATGGTGGCTCAGAGTGGGATGAAAGCGGTCGCCGATGGAACGATCAAAACCTTTCCGCTGCGAGGTCTAAAAGATTCCGCTCCGTACTGGCACGATGGACGGCTGCTGACAATTGAAGATACGGTGGAATACCACAATCTGCTGCTCGGAACGCGGCTCACCACCGACGAAAAAGCAGACCTGGTCGAATTTCTGCGTGCGCTATAGGTCGCCTGTATCCCGATTTTGCTCGACCGACTCCGCTTGAACATGGAACTGGCAATCATTGCCGGTTCCATTCCATGTTCGCGAAACCGACATATTAGGGCGTGTTCACACAAGCTACTACCTTCATCGGAGCGACCGGCTGTACCAGCGTCTGGTAAAAAGTTCAAAAAAGTTTGCGCACTTTCTACGAAAATGCTTTTTTGTAAAACTTTTTTGAGGTAAAGAACCAGTGAGAGGAAACTTTTTGCAAAAAGTTTCCCCTCAAACTCCCCTTCCAAAACTTTTTACTGGACACACAAACTTCAATATCAACCGACATAAACCACCCCAATTGCTGTTATTTCATTCATGGCCATCGGTTTTTACCATGCGATTATACGTGAACACGCCCTAGAATCGCTATCACGCCTTCCCGAAAGCATAGCCATGCCAAATGGACTATGTTTTTTTGATGGACAGATACTTTGGAATCATCTTCACAGATGGCTCAAGCGGGTGTCGCGGGTTCCACATGGATACTGATACGTTGAAGCTCCGGCACGCTCAACCGCAAAAATTGCTCCAATCGTTCGGTCATCCGATGGGCCATTGGCAAAGGGGTGTCTCCATCGACCACTACATGTAGCGATACGCACATTTCGTCTTTGAGATAAAGCAAACGCACTGCGTGGGCTTCCAAACAGAGCGGTTCTTCTTTACGAAAGACGTGGATCGCGTCATCTATCTGGGAAAAAAGTTGTTCATCGGTTTGCGACGGGCGTTTGTTTTGAGCCGCATGAGCGATCGACGCGTGAGTCTCCGCGGGTTCACAATGGGTCACAATTTCATGGATGTTTTTCAACTCATCCTTCACTTGCGTCTCCAGTTGCGTCGCCTTTTCATGGGCTTGACGCACGGTATATTCCGACGGAAATTCGATATGCAACTCCGCCTTCATACCCTCTGCTGTCGCGGTGAGCTGTAAATGGTGAATTTCCAACCCCTGCTTTGCCGCAACCAGCAAAATCTTCGAACGAAGCGGCATTTTCGCACACGATGGTTCACAATGCACGGTGGTGACCGACATCGAATAGAGAGATTGCACCGCCTGCTCGATTCGCTCTGTCAACGCATGCGTTTGTTCGAACGAGGTAGTAGGATCAACCGTGGCAATCACCTCGACGAACACCTCCGGGCCGCTGCGTCGCATACGACACTGTAACTCGCGTCCATCGTTTACCTCACGCAAAATGGATTCTAAATGTGCCGATTCATTCGGAGAAACCGCGTCCACTAGTGAACAAATCGAACGGTAACCCATTTGTATACTTACCCACGTCACGAGCATAGCCACGCCCAACGCGGCACAGGTGTCCGCTTTTTGAAGCCATTGCATCCCACTTACATGTTGAGCGATATACATACCAATCAATCCGACCAGCACGACACAACTTGACCAAACATCTGTCGAGAAATGGAGCGCATCGGCTTCCAATGCCTCGCTTTGATGCTTTCTCGCTACATGTCTTAGGTGCCGACTCCGTACCACATCGACCACGATAGAAATGACGACCACGGCGAATGCCCAGAAATTGACCGTCACCTCCGGAGCTTCTGCCGCCACCAGTCGATGCACTGATTCCCACACGATCCAAACGCAGGTTACCAACAGCAACCCCGTTTCAAATAGTGCGGAAAGCGACTCCACTTTGCCATGACCGTAAGGATGATTGGCATCCGCCGGGCGCGCCGCGATATGGACCGCCCAACACGCTACCACCGCAGCCACCAAATCCAATCCCGAATGCGCCGCCTCGGAGAGAATACCTAGACTGTTCGTCCACCAGCCGACGACTAATTTCATCGACGTCAAACCGACCGCCGCTGTGACCGAGGCGACTGCCGCCGCGTTCTTTTCATGGCGTGCCGACTCCGCTTTTGTAACAGTGGGAAGCGGCGGATTCGAGACGGAGGATGGGGACGACATAATATTGCTCCTCAAAAATAGAATGACCCGTCTTTGAGGCGAATGTTCGCAAAAAGCGACCGTCATCGGTCGCTTCTGTACAAAAATCCACCCACTTAAAAGAATCGGCTGTCATCCGTAGAGATATTTAAAAAACCGGTTGCGTCCAGGCTTCTTCCACGGTACATTCACCTGTTGGAGCCGACGCCATCGTACGATCCGAGACGATACGTGCTCGGACATACCATTCGTTGGTCACGGTGTATTCTGCTTTAGTGCCTTCAACCTTTTGAAGCACTTCGCCAATACCTGCGTTGTATTTACGATTCGGACGGCCCGGTGTTCCATCTTTGTTCGGAGCTGGCACATCCTCATAATCCAACGGACAATCTTTTTTCGTACCGATGAATTGAATAGTGTACTTTGTATCCGATTTTGGATCAATTTCAACCATTAATTTTTTCGTTTTGGAATCAAATTCGCAGGTTTTAAGTATCACCCCACTCGAAGCGTAAAAATCACCCGCGAGTAATGCGGTCAGAATCGCTTCGGTCGTCAATTCCACTGAGCGAACCATGACCCAGCCGCGTCCCGGAGGACTGGCACTACCACCAAAATCACGATAGTTGTGAGAATCGTCCGTCGCCGTCGCAAACACAGGCTTGCGATCGGAAGCGATACGCAGCGTCGTCACAATATCCCAAACGCGGTCTGCCGATTCATGTTCTTTCGTGCCCAGTCGATTTGTCGTGGGCGTCAAATTATACGGTTCAAGCAACGTCACTTCATCGACTGCGGCGATTTCTTCCGCGCGATTATCGAACCAAACCCATGTCGGATGATTTAATTGAACCGCCACGAGTCGTTTTTCGTCCATACCCACCTGTTGTAATCGACGAATTTCCTCACGAATACCTTTTTCTGTCGGAAGCTCTCCTTCCGCTCGTGGAATCGGTTTCGTGATGTTGAAAATATTTGCGTGAATCGAGGTACCGCGTCCATCGGTCGATTTGCCGCTACGCGAAAGTTCCTCACTCGGAATAAGTAAGAATTCGCCCGTTTGGTCGTATTGTCGGCTCAGTTCCTCAAAAGTCGCTAGTCGCAATTCCTGCTTGGTTTCTTCCTTACCATCGACAGTCGCTTTTGTTTCCCGGACGTCGCCGAAAATCGGATCACCGCGTTTTTTCGCTTGGTCGATCGCGGCCTGAATTTGCGGATTGATCTCCCGCCAATATTCATAGCTCGCAAACGTATTGTGGTCGGTTAGTGCCACGAAATCGTATCCCAATTCTTTGAACATCGAGACCACGACCTCTGGCAACGCGTCTCCATCGCTCCAAACCGTATGAGTGTGGAGAGCGCCACGATACCATTTTTGGCCATTACCGGCGTCAATGGCTGCCGTGGCCATTGGTATCGTCCCCAAAGAAGCCATACCACCCATCGCGGCTAAGCTGGTGATCGCGGACGTCGTTTTCAAAAAATCACGTCGTTTCATTCGTTCTATTTCTCCTGATTTTCGCGTCGAAAACACGATACCCTTTTCGTTATCAACAGCTTTTGGCCGGATCAAATCCGCTGCGTTTCAAATAATTCGTTGCACTGCCATCGAAAAGGATATCACTGGAATATGGATGAATCCCCCAATCGCCTCGTATTGGGGTGATTTCGTTTCTTACGCCACAAGACAGATGTCAAAATGTGGGTAGTTCGTAACCTTGGCGTCGTGGACGGCTCACCTTAACATTTGCCTCCGCATCGTCGGCAAATTGTTCTGTTTCCGGATTCCAATGAAGTTCACGCCCTAGTTCACGACAAATGTTGACTAAATGGCACAATGAAGCGCTTCGGTGTCCGATCTCGACATCCGCGTGCGGCTTTTCACGCGATACGACACAATCGAAAAAGTTTTCGATATGTGGTCGAGCGATCCACGTGGGGCCTTCCGGCGGATCGGCCTCTGGGGCATTTTGGATCAAATCCGCTGGGTTCGCCTTCAAATTATTCCGATTAATCTCGATATTTCCCTTATCGCAACGGAAAATCGCTCCACCCCATGGACCACTCTCCAATTCGAAACGGACCTGTGTTCCATCGGCGTATTCGATTCCGATTTTGCGAGGTTTCCCCTCTTCCGAAGCTTCTTCCAGCGGCCATAATCGGACGGGACCGGTTTCAGACGCACCACAAGCCCACTGGATCTGATCAATTCCGTGAGCACCCCAGTTCGTCATTTCGCCACCCGAATAATCCCACCATTGCATCCAGCCGAGTAACGCACCGTTGAACGGACGATATTTCGTCGGGCCTTGCCAACCGTCCCAGTTAAAACCTTCTGGAATTGGTTGTTCTTCCATCTCTGGAATCTGGGATGGTCCAGGATAATTGATCGCTTGAACGACCTTAATTTTACCCAAAGTTCCTTCTCGTACAAGCCGACAACCATATTCATTGAGTCGCATGGACCGTTGTTGCGAACCAACTTGGAAAACGCGATTGTACTTTCGGACGCAATTGACAAGCGTTCGCCCTTCCGCAATATAGGCCGTTAGTGGTTTTTCGGCATACACGTCGAGTCCGGCCATGACCGCACGGCACGCGGGCAATGTTCGACAGTGGTCTTGCGTTGCCACAAACGCCACGTCCAGTTTTTCTTTGTCGAACATTTCAACGTCGCTGGAGTAGATATTCCAATCTTTTTCGTCCTGAATGAGTCCGGACTCTTTTTTCTCACGCAGACAATCGAGTAACTTTTGACGCCAGAAATCGGCCGCGGCGACAATTTTCGCGCGTTCCTTTGGAATATGTTCCATCAGTTGTCGCGCGCGTCCTCCCGTACCGACAAATCCGATAATAATGCGTTCATTCGCACTCGCCGAACCGTCCAATCCCAGCACCTCTCCCGGAATAATTGTGGGTAAAACCGCCGACGTAGCCGCGATCGCGCCTATTTTTCCGAGAAATGCTCGACGTGATTCGTAATTTTGTTTTTGCATCATCGCTCTCCTTTACCAAGGGCTTGTGGTCATTTGCGAAATGAGATTCGCGTCCTTTTGAGAGTGGCTTCATTTTCCTAAAGATGTAAAAAAATACCGGAAGCTGATACCGAACACCGCACAGGCGTGGTCTTCACCAGCTAGAAATTCGATTCACTCTCGCGTTTCCTTACAGGATAGCCGGAAAATTAATCAGAAACAAGCATGATACGAGATTCTTACCGGAAATATCTCGAATTTGACTCGTCGTTAATCAAACGACGGTATGCAGATCATCATGAAAATGCTTGGGCGACAAACGAACACCTTCCAATTTCCATGGAAATGGCTATACTCGACTGGGCAACGCGGTGAAATGGACGGAGTACAGCAGCAAATGAATCGGCAAAATGCGATATCCTTTGATCGTCAACATCTTTGGCATCCGTACACGATTCCTGGCGATCCTCATATTGCCGAAGTCGTTGGTGCGCAAGGCGTTTACCTTCATTTGGCTGATGGAACAAAGCTGATCGACGCGACGTCCAGTTGGTGGTGTGTCGCGTATGGCCATCAACATCCACACATTGTCGAAGCGATCCAGCGACAGGCGTCGCAATTGACGCATGTCATGTTTGGTTCCTTTACCCACACCCCTGCCGTGCGTTTGGCAGAGAAGTTGCTTCGTCTCGTTCCACCGGAGTTGGATCGAGTGTTCTTCGCGGATTCCGGTTCGGTGAGCGTCGAGTGCGCGTTAAAATTAGCCATCCAATATCAGTATGCGACGGGACATCCGGAGAAGAATCGATTCGTCACGATTCGTGGTGGATACCATGGTGATACGACGGGCGCGATGGCCGTTTGCGATCCGGAAGATGGTATGCACCAGATTTTTTCGCCGCTGCTTCGTTCTCACTTTTTCGCACCACGACCGACATGTACATTCGATCAAGTGTGGTCGGAAGAACAGATCGAACCAATGCGGAAAATCGTCGAGACACATCATGAAGAAATTGCGGGTTGTATTTTAGAGCCTGTGTTCCAGGGTGCGGGCGGCATGTATTTTTATTCACCTGAATATTTATCCGCATTACGCCCAATATGCGAAAAGCATGGAATTTTGCTGATATTTGATGAAATCGCGACGGGGTTTGGACGTACAGGTAAACCGTTTGCTCAGGCATATGCGGGGGTGGTGCCGGATATTATGTGTATGGGAAAAGCTCTGACGGGTGGGGCGATTTCGTTGGCCGCAATGTTGTGTAACGAAAAAGTGGCGATGGGTATTCGTGATCATGTTCCGAGTGCGTTTATGCACGGTCCGACGTTTATGGCCAATCCATTGGCCTGCGCCGCGGGTTCTGCCGCGTTGGATCTTTTTGAAGAATATGGCACGATCGAAAACATTCATCGGATCAATCGCAAATTAACGGAAGGATTAGATTCGGCTAAAAAACTGACAGGTGTACAGAATGTTCGTACGTTAGGGGCGATTGGTGTGATCGAGATGTGTTCCACGGTCAATCGTGTGAAGACCAGCGAAATTGCCAAACGTCATGGCGTACATTTGCGTCCATTTGGTCGATATATTTACACGATGCCGCCCTTGGTGACGGACGATATGGCGTTAGATCGGATTACGCATGCGATGTGTGAAGCCGCGGCCCGTGTGACCCATTCCGATCAAATGACGGATACCATTTGTTAGATGTGAGTGAATCATGAACGAAGTACTATCGGAAATTATCGAAACGCCATGGCCGTTATTGACGGAGAAAACGCGAAAAATTCGTGAAAAACATTTTGGCCGCGAAGTCGAAACCTGTATGATTACCAATGCGAAATGCGGATTATGCGCAAACGATTGCGCATTTTGTTCACAAAGTGTACATGTTAACACGCATATTCATACGCATCCACTCCATTCTGAGCAAACACTATTGAGATCGGTGAACGAGGCCATTGATTCGGGAGTCGGATATTTTGGTATTGTGACAAGTGGTTCGACGGTATCAGACGAAGAAGTGGACCGAATTACGCGGGTCGTGTCTCAGATCGCAAAATCTGGAAAGATCCATATTTGTGCGTCACTGGGGCAAATATCTTTAGATTCCATGAAAAAATTGCGAGACGCGGGTTTAAGTCGTCTGCATCATAATCTGGAAACGTCGGAAAATTTTTATCCCCGTGTTTGTACGACGCAAAAGTGGAGGAATCGGTATACGACTGTACAGAACGCCATGCACGTTGGCTTTGAGGTTTGCAGCGGTGGAATCTTTGGGATTGGCGAGTCGTGGCAGGATCGGATGGATTTGGCGCAAGTACTTAAAGAATTGGGTGTTACGAGTGTGCCGATCAATTTTCTATATCCGCATCCTGGAACCCCCTTAGCCAACCAGCCGATTTTATCATCCAATGAGGCTTTGCGGATTATTGCCTTATTCCGGATCGTTTTGCCGGATACCTCGCTGCGTGTCTGTGGTGGACGTCCGAACACGTTGAAAAATATCCAGTCCCAAATATTTGCGGCGGGAGCCAATGCTCTGATGACTGGTCATTATCTGACGACGAGTGGTATCACCCCGCAAACGGATCGTTGCATGATCGAAAATTCAGGATGGGCCTGGAAGTGATGAATACTGAACAAAAAAAGATGAAAACGCAAAAAAATATCTACTCGCCATCGTTTCAAAATGAAGAATCGACCATTGTGGCTTTAGCCTCCGCCGCGGGCGTCTCGCCACGAGCGATTATCCGCATAAGTGGTGTACAAACATCGATGATTGTGAGTCAATGTTTTCGAGCGACATCGAATATGGATTCCTGGCGAGATTCGAAACAAGCCATCGTGGTGCAAGGTTTTTTCCTTTGGACCGCCGAAGATACATTTTGTCGAAACGTTCCCGCGGAATTGTTTTACTGGCCGGATGAACATAGTTATACAGGTGAACAGTGTGCGGAATTACACTTTTTTGGTTCACCTTTTTTGATCGACGCCGCGTTGGCTTCCTTATGCCGTGCGGGGGCACGCATGGCGGAACCGGGCGAGTTCACAATGCGGGCGTTTTTGCATGGTCAGATGGATTTGGTCCAAGCGGAAGCTGTTTTGGGAACGATTGACGCTGCCTCGGATCGTTCGCTTCGTAACGCGTTAGCTCAGCTTTCCGGTTCTCTGTCTCAAGGTTTAACTCAATTGCGGGAAACCGTTGCGGACATTGTGGCAAGACTCGAGGCAGAGTTCGACTTCGCCGACGAGCCGATGAATTTTACCAATGATGACGAATTAGATCGGATGTTAAAAACATCGGAAGAGGTCATTCAACGCCTTTTGGAAATCGCGAAACAAACAAGCAGTGGTGAACATTTAATCCGTATTGTCTTGGCTGGACGACCGAATGCGGGAAAATCAATGTTGTACCATCATTTAACGGGTGGTGATGTCATTGTTTCATCTCAAGCGGGTACCACGCGGGATTATTTGACGGCGAGGTTACTGAATAAAAAATCTTTTTTGGATACAAATACATTCCACGTGGACAATCGAGAACCGGATGGGTCCACGTTGGGGTGTCGAAAGGATGCTGTACTGGTCGATACCGCAGGCATTTTTGAGCCGGCGACACAAACTTCCGAATGGTCCAATCGTATGGAAAGTCCCAATGATCATGCGGAAAAGATGGCTCATGAACAGCATCAGTTGGCGGATATTTTAATCCTTTGCCTCGATGGTACCACTCCGGAATGGCATACGGAGGATATCGTCGCATTCGGCTCCGCACGCGGATATTCCTCGGTCTCATATTCACTCTCTTCGGATCAACAAGATGGGGACGAAAATGTTCAAAGAGACTCGTTGCTAACCGTGTTCACAAAATCGGATCTCCTGCCTTCTTCCCAAAAAGAAGTGATGCAATCTCGCATGACGCGGGATGAGGTAATGATCAGTACCATTACACACGAAGGCATGAGTGAACTGTATCAAAAAATCGAGCGTCGCGTCCAAAAACTCCGTAAACAACGCGCGGTCAAAAATGGAAATATGATCCCGGCGACCGCGACCCGTTGTCACGAGGCGTTGCAGCGTGCACTGGACGCATTACAGCAAGCTCGAATCATTAAGGAAAACCAACTCGGCGATGAGCTGCTCGCGATGGAATTACACCATCTTTTGGATGCTATCGGAGAGTTGGTTGGGGCCGTCTATACGGAGGATTTGTTAGAACGTATTTTCTCGAAATTTTGTATCGGAAAATGAATTCTCCGGACGGTTCTCGATGGTCGTATTTCATACGTTATATGAACTACGGTTGTACACCATGAACGTTCATTTCAAGTGTGTAAGCGCTGACGCTTGCGGTAATGAAAAGCGTTTTGCGATCTTTACCACCGAAACAAATATTGGCCGTCCAGCCCTCTGGTACGGGAATGTGGGCAATTTTTTGGCCCTCCGGATTAAACACCACCACGCCAGGGCCGGTCAGATAGACATTTCCCTGATCATCAATGGTCATACCGTCGGAACCCATTTCGCAGAACAAGGTCTTATCGCGAAGCGTTCCATCCGATTCGATCCGGTAGCGATATGTTTTCCCCGCGCCGATATCCGCAACGTAAAGCGTCTTGCCATCGGGAGTTCCGACCAATCCGTTGGGTTTGGTAATCTCGGTGTCCACGGCGACGGGTTGCGCGGCTCCCTCCGGCAAATAGTACACAATTTCCGGAGCTTCTTTCGGGTCGCGGTCGCCTCGCTGCCAGTAGTCACGGTGGTAGTACGGATCGGTAAAATAGGCTCCACTGCCGTCAGGACGTACCCAAACGTCATTCGGACCGTTAAAAAATTTACCTCCGATATCGGTCAGAACCACTTCCGTTGTTTGATCGGGTGCAATCTTCCAAAGTTCATTTTTAGCATCCGCACAGCTCCACAAAAAACCTTGTGCGTCAAAATACATTCCATTTGATCGACCCGAGGGATTCATCCATTCCGTTGTCTCGTGTGTCGTCGCATCCCAACGCATAATTCGATTATTCGGCTGATCGGTGAAGAAAACGTTGCCGTGCACATCAGCCGATGGACCTTCCGTAAAAGCGTAACGCCCTTCGGTACGTTCTAGTTTGGCTCCTGTCGCGACAATTCCCCTCTCGTCGACGATTTCCTTCGGTTGAGGAATCTGTGCGCGTGCCGTGGTTAAAAACATCGTCAATCCAATGCTCATCCCCATGACTATCTTCCTTAATAGAGTGTTCATATTACCCCCATCCACCTCATTGGAAAAATTTTTCGCTTGTTTTGCCCTTATATAACGGAATTTTTCAATATCAATCCAGGGCGTGTTCACACAAGTTGCCACCCCAATCGGAACGACCGGCTGTACCAGCGTTAGGTAAAAAGTTCGAAAAAGTTTGCGAATTTTCTGCGAAAACGCTCTTTTCGTAAAACTTTTTTGGGGCGAAGAACCCATGAGAGGAAACTTTTTGCAAAAAGTTTCCCCTCAAACGCCCCTTCCAAAACTCTTTACTAGACATGCAAGCTACAACACGGGTTAACATGGTACGACGCTTACGTGAGTCCTAGACGCACAAACTTCAATATTAACCGATATAAATCACCCCGATTGCAATTATTTCATTCTTGGCCATCGGTTTTTACTATGTGATTGTATACGAACACGCCATAATTTTGTATACCGCTCGACGACGATTACCATCTGAAAATTAAGCGTCCAACGACGCGAGTTCAATCGTTTGAAACGCTCCTTCCGCATTTGCGCGGACCGTCACAAGCGGCTTGCCGTGGACCAGATCAAACGTCTGAACATGGACATGTCCGGTAAATACACCCAAAATATTTGGCGACGTAACCACTTGCTGATAAAAGGAGTGTGTTGTCAACGAGTGCCCCGCTTGCGGCCAACGTTCACGTCGTTCGATGGCATAATTGACATCGTGTGCGGCGTTCCAATCGGGATGTCCGCAGGCATAATCTATTGGGCGACCTGGAGCGTACAGTGGAATGTGCATGAACAACAAGATCGGCTCACCACGAGCGATTTCCTCTTGTAATAGGGTGAGTTGTTCGGGCACAATTTCATTGGTCGAATCGTCCATCATGAGAAGCCGAACGCCGCCCACGCTCACCGCGTATCCCAGCGGATTACGATTTTGATACAGCGGACCTAAGCGTTTGGACGCCCATTCCGCCCGCAACTCCGTGTCCGAGCCCGGCAAACCCTCGTAATGCCAATCGTGATTCCCCGCGATATAATAATACGGAATCCCCGTTTCGGACAACTTGGCACAAAGCCAATCGACACCCGCTTCGGATGGAAAACTGAGGATATCCCCGGTGAGGAGGATTGCGTCCGCTTGATATCGCTTGGCCTCGGCGAGCGAAGCCTCAAAACATTGCGATGGCATAGTCGCCTCCCCCGTTTGCCAGTGTTTGGTACGATTATAGGCACCAGCCATCCGTTGACTATATGAAGTGAACGCTTGCCCCCGTTCGTCATCCATATATAAGTGGGTGTCGGTCAACATGAATAATTTTACAGGTCGTGTTAAGGTTTTCGATTTGGAAAGAAAGAATTTGGCATGATTTTCATCCATCGAAAATGATGGTAACGAAAAACCGGGGAGGCGAATCGCTTCGGTCTCAGGCGTGGATTGCGGCTCGTTTCCCAACACGGTTGTGGCGAGGGAGAGCGAAGCAAGACCGCCCGTGAGACCACGTAAAAAGTGACGACGTGATGCTTGAGGACGGCTTTTTACCTGTTTCGACTCGAATGAGT
>JAQVKF010000123.1 GCA_028694795.1 Thermoguttaceae bacterium
TCACGAGTCCCCGGAAACCAACTGGAAAGATCCCGTAACTCATCTAAACCGACGATTTGTGAATTTTCCCACTTTCCAATGTCTTCAACTAAATTCCGTGTTGGTTGGAGCTTTTTACCCGCCTTTTCGAGTTTCGAAAGCTCGGCCTGTCGGTTAGCAATCTGAGTGTCCAACACGGCGTCTGATTCCATTCGATTCCAGTAAAAGCCGCCAAAAACAACGAGCAACAGTACGACGACAAGCAACGCGATTCGCCGGTAGTTGGGCGGCTGCGGCGGACGTTTGGGATGGAGAAAGTCAATCGCGTAAGTTTTTCTGCCCTCTTCGACCGCAAACCCCAATAGCGACGCGAATCGCCCCGGTCGCTCCGGCAGTTTACCATCCGACGGCAGTATAAAACCATCAAACGGCGAGTGGCAACGAATCTGGAGTGTATCCTCCAAATGTTTCAATTTGGACAAAATCGTCCGACACTCTTCCGACGTCCCGAGGAGTAGCACTTGCCCCATTTGAAGATTTCGTTCCGACAAAATGCCCGTGGCCGCCACGACAAAAGTTCGATGGATTTCGCCCGCCAATCGTTCAGAAACCACCTCCATCTGGACTTCTGACGGCAATCGCACCGAACGTGTGAGCAAAATCTGGTCTTGATGCATAACCAACAAATCGGCTTCATCCCCATTCCGCGACACCACCAACGTCGCCGTATGGGCCGTTTTAGACAATTCGTCCGTCATCTGTCGTCGATACAACGCCACGGTTCCGAAAAGTCGCAGCGCCATCCGCGACGGTTTGATTCCCGCTTCTGTACAGATGGTACGAAAATCTTGCAACTGATTCACTGGCAATACGACGCCCAACGCCTCACGCGGCTCGTTCGGCTTGCCCGAAAGAATCGCGTAATCCAACGCCGCCTCTTCCGTATACAACGCCGACTCACTCATCGCCTGGACTTGGATGAGTCCTGGCACTTCCGCATCTTTGGTCGGCGGCAGCGACACGGGAAACGCCTCGACCGCATATCGACCAATACCCACAACTACGGTACTCGGTACCGAATGGATTTTCGCCAGCACGTTCCGCAACGCAACCGCGGGATCCGGTTTGGAGACCGGTCGATTACGTCCAGCCGCCGCGTCTCCTGCTTCGGAACCTCGTTCGGTCGAGTCTCGCTTTTCTAAAGTGTTTTCCGTAACCAGTGAATCGGTTGACGACGTTCGGTCCGATTGCCGCGATTCGCCCATTTCTGGCGAACCATCTCGTTCTGGGGACGTTTTGGAGTCCGTCCCAGTCTGAGCACGAGCCGCAATGGTAGAATCAGTTCCATTGGAGGAGATTGCGGCGGAGGACGGAGTATTAGCGGTTTGTTTCGAGGAAGCTTGGGAATCATCAACATCGGCAGACGAGATCGGGCGTGCCGACTGATCAAACATGGGACCAGTCACGAGCTGCTCGATACGAATCTTCGCTCCATTGACCTGAGCGACGAGCGCACGCACTTCATACTGATCCCAATCAATGGCTAATATACGAGGCATAGGATTCTGTTCCTATTGAAATATAATAAAAGGTTCCAATGGGATGGGTGTCCACATACGGCATTTTCGCGGCGAAATCGCCATTTACGGCATCGCTATCCTCATTTATTTCAGCGGAAAAATTTCGCCGAACGACACGCTTCTTTCATTTTAACGTAATTGGGAACGAAAAGCGACCATCAGGAGGGACCCGTTTCCAAAATGTTTCTTTCCATGGTCGTACTATTCGTTATTTCGCACCGGATTTTCCCCAATTTTCCTCCGTATGGATGGCCTTGGCGGTATCCAATTCCCCCGAACACAGGCAACCTCTGACCCAAGTACCCCCATCTAAAGAGTGTATCCGCCGTTATTCATCACGTGGTACATGGGGCGCGGCGCGAATCACACGGCGTTGTCGCCAGACGTTCATCCCCTGGAGTATGGCTGCTCCCACGAGAATAGCCCCCAACATCCCAGGTCGCAACCAGCTCCAAACGAAAATACCCACGAGACACAAAATCAACGCGTCGCGATAAACGGTACGAATCGGCTCATTTTTCACACGTGGCCGTACTGGCGTATTCGGTCGCCAGAACAGATATCCTGCCACTCCCACCATACCAAAAATCAGGAGGAAAATGAACCAAGCACCACTTTCCGATTCATCTTGAATTTGACTGTAACGAATTTCTACCTGTTGAACCGAACCAGTGGAAATTGCGCACAGCAACATCGGACGCACCTCGCCCAATTCCAAAAGCGAGACCATCCGCAGTCGCGTCGGATCGGGCGAAAGAGCGAAAGACTCAGCCGAATCCCCAAACCGCGCGGCGAAGACCGAATCACGCTCACTTGTGGCTCCGGAAGCACCGTATCCCGCACTTCCCGCTCCATATCCGCGTATCGGGATCTCTGGATTGAGCGAGGCCCCATTTCCCGGACTGTTCCCCATGCGATTTGTTGCGCCAGCGGTTCCTTGTCTGGCAAAATCAATTCCGGATACTTGTTGGGGATTCCCCGCAACTTTGGCCAAACGTGCCGCTGCCTCAGGAAAACGAGCGAGAATCGCGTCACGTCGTTTGCGCAGCGAGTCGTATTGGAGTTGAACCTGAGTAGAAAGCGGTTCCATCACGATATTGTGTCGGAACCACAATTCCGTTCGATCCCAATCATTCATCCACACAACCACCCAATTGATCGCCTCCGCGGGATCGTCTTGCAGCACATCCGTTCCGATCTCCAGAATCGAAGTCATCTGTTCTAATAGGAACAGCGGCTGTTCGCTATAGCGGACAACTTGCAGTTCCGGTGGGGTACGCATTTTCTTTCCTGGCGGAGCGAGAATTTGCCAAAAAACACGTTCCGCTTGGAAATCTTTCCATATGGGTGCCGTCAGTGTCATGGGCGATTGGGCATTGGCATCTATCGCGTTCTGTTTCCAGAGAATCGTTACACATTGCGGTAAATCGGGTGGGCCGAAAGGAAACCGAATCCGATTTCCAGGTAACCCTTCCGCTAATACCACAGAATCGGCAACACTCACGGCGATCAGCTCAGCATGGGGTGGCAAGGTCAATTCCGCCTCGGTACGCCCACCCGGTTCGATCAAATACGCGGCACGCCCCTGAATCGAACCATCTTCGAACCAAGAAAACGAAAGTTCCGCTAGGGGTAAGCGTGGAGGCCGCCGCAATAGACGTCGCGTCGCCGTAATCAGAGACGAACTGCTCATTTCGTCTGGAATGAGCATCGTGCGATATTGCGAAACTGTCTCGGCGGAGATTCCGAGATTTTCCGCGATATTCGATGGCAGCACACGATCAGCCGACGCTGGCAAACTCCAACGAATATCACGATTTGCGTAACGATTGGGCACAACCGCTTGGGAGACGACACTTTCGCCGCGTTCTAAACGAATCACGGGTAATCGTGGAATGCCTCGTGGATTGCGCGACACGAGCGTTCCAGTAACGGTAAATTGGACCTGACCGGAAACCGGTGTGGTCGGACGCACATAAAGATATCTCGCTCCAGTCGATACATTTTCGTTTAATTCGATCGACATGGATGGAGAACAGACGAACGGACCGACCCAGCTGGTAGGCAACGGAATTCGAAAGGTATCCATCACACCCGAATCGACTTGGACATCCACGAGCAAATTCAAACGCCAAAGCGACGGAACGAGCGAAGCGGTTGAACCTTGTTCACCTGACATTCCGGCCTCGCTTCCGGCATTTCCACTCCGCGACGCTCCACGTCCAGTCGCTCCTCCCGCAGGTCCTCCACCAGCTGGTAATTCCGGACGATTCAACTCGGAAAATGGCAAATTTCCCCGATTATCCTCTGTCATAGACGGCTGATTTCCACCACCCGATCCCATTGTTGTATCTATAGCGCTACCCCCATTTGGTGGCGGCAAATTCGAGATACGTTCCGGTGACGGTGGAAATTCATTTCCGCCGCGTGGTATCTCGGCAGGACGACGCGGCATCGTTCCCATGGATTCTGGCGGGACCATTTCCCCCGTGGCGACCGGTCGCAGCCAGCTCCATGTGGTCCCGATTAGTCGTGGCGTATTGAGTTCAAACGCGAGTACCAATTTCATTGATTCCGCCGTTCCCTCGACAGCCGTTCCCTCTGCTTGCGGGGCTTTGACCACTTCTTGATACGCGGCCACCAGGCGACCAGCCGTAAGCGAGGTCGTAGTAGGCGTGGTACCGGTCGTGTCACCACCGTTGGAAACAGCATCTGGTGCGACAGGCGTTGTCAACACGGCGTCTGTCGGCGTCAGTCCGGCAAAACTGCGGATAGCAACTCGGATGGATTCGCGGCGAAAGATTTCGAGTAAATCGGGAGTTCGTGAATCACCAGCCACACGAATGGTGGGCACCGTCCATTCGCCGGGACAATCCACATGGAGCCAACCGTGTAGGACAATCTCCTGTCGATCACTCACCGGCGCGTCAGGAAATAGCGTAATCGTTCCGGTCGGGGTCCGTGCCCAGCGCATTGGTTGGGGCGCGCGATTGTCCAACAATTGAATACTTTCAATCTCCATTTCCGCCGGCGCGTCTATACGATACTGGAAGATAGTACCGCTACGAACTTGGACTTTTGCGTTCATCTCGATCTGAACGCGATCTTTTTGGCAAATATAAACGCTTCGCTGTTCCACGTGGGTCAACCCCGGTTTTGCGCGGACAATCATCGTAAAATCATCTGGTAATGTGTTCCGATCATAAACTCCACAGAGTGTCATCGAAGCGAAGGCAGGTGACGGCGACGAAACCGTGGTATTGAGATTTTGCCGCGGCGGCTCATTCGGCAGTTCGACCTCCAACTCTGGGGACGCGCCTATCACCAGCAAACGACTGGTTGTCCGAACTGAGCGTATGTTCATTTTGGTCGGTCGTAACTGTCCAATTCCGGAAATAACCGTTTGCGGCGAGACGACTTTTTGCAGTGTCGCGGTGATCGCACTCTCCGGATCAATCGCTTCGGAAAACGAACACAAATATCCGCGAGACGTTCGGGTAAAACGTCCGATTTCACGAGCCGAACTAAGCGACACCATCTCCATATCGAGCGGGCATTCCAATTCAAAACAAGTGAGCGGCGAGCTGAGTTTCCGAAATTTCCAAACGACATCCGTTTCGACAGAACTATCCGTGATGCGTAAAAATTGAATCTCGTCGAGTTCCGCCTCCGTATTGGTGGTTTCCAACGAGGAAACGCACTTTGCCCAACTCCATTCGAGCCGATCGGTCGAGCCGAGCGTCCATCGCAAACGCCCCTGTCCTTCGGAGGTTTGTTCGCCCGAGGCCGTTGGAATCTCAAAATGAACGCCACGGGAATCGGAAATTTCCAGATCGAATGTGGCGTCAGGAATTGGTGGGATACGTCCTGAAACGACGAGTCGCCCCAATCGTTCCACTGGTTCCATCTGCATCGGTACTTCTAGGACACAATGTCCCGTTTTGGTCACGGGGACCATCAACATCGCGTCACGGATGACCCAACTTCCCTTTACTGGTTCACCATCCAGCCGTAACCGATTGATCTGCGGCGTCCAGGATGTACCACCGAGCGGAATGGTCAACATACAGTCTGGCTCAACGACGCTAAACTCGAAAATGGCGAGAAAATTCTCCGCTATGCAAAGTTGAGTATCTGGTTGGGTCATCAATTGCATTTGGTACGTCGCGTCCAGCAATTGCCAACCGTCGATCACCTGTTTTGACGATTCGGTCTGTTGCTGTAGCACGCTGTAAAAATCGAGCGGTACGTAAATCTGTTCACCCGCCGGTTGATATCGCTCATCGGTCGGCACAAAAATTGGGATTACCCCATCTTTGGGAAGGGAAATTCCCATTAAAAGTCGGCCTATTTCTGGCGATAGCCTGGTCACTGGAATCGAAAAACCGGTCGGCTCCTCGTCGAATCCCGACGGAATGAGTGCAGGTTCTTCCGGTTTGACTCCCTTCGTTTCCTGTTTCACTGCTTCTGGGTTTGTCTCTTGTGGCGTCTTTGCTGGTGTCGCTTCCGGAGTAGTTGCTTCCGCTGGCGTTGCTGCCGGTGCCGCTTCCGTCGGTGTTGTTTCCGGAGCAGTTTCTGCTGGTGCCGGTGTTGTTTCTGCTGGAGCAGTTTCTGCTGGTACAGTTTCCGTCGGTGTTGTTTCCGGAGCAGTTGTTGCTGGAGCAGTTTCCGTCGGTGTTGTTTCCGGAGCAGTTGTTGCTGGAGCAGTTTCTGCTGTTGCCGGTGTTGTTTCCGGAGCAGTTGTTGCTGGAGCAGTTTCTGCTGTTGCCGGTGTTGTTTCCGGAGTAGTTTCCGTCGGTGCAGTTTCCGTCGGTGTTGTTGCTGGTACTGTTTCCTGTGGCATCGCCACCGGACTCGTGGCTCCCATCGCCCAGCGGATACCACCCAAATCGCGACACAGGCCGATGCTATATCCGCAAAGGGACAGGCACAACAAGATCGACAACCACGTTTGGCCAGGAGTATGCGGCGTTTTCTGCGGATTTTCCGAATGTGGCGATGTGGTCATTTCCGGCCCTTCCGATTCGATTGGTTCGCTTGTGGAGCGTGTGGTGGTTTCCTGCGTGGTTTCTGATGTCGTTTCGAGCATCGTTTGGGGCACGGTTGTCTCGTGATTTTCACCGTTTGTCACGGCATCCGCCTGAATGGTGGTCACCGCTTCGGTAATAGGCCCCACTTCTTGCGGAGCAGTACAATAATCTTGAGTGGAATCCATATTTTGAGAAGGTGAAATGGGCAATTCCATCAAATCGTGATAGTCGGGCTCCATTGAGGCGAAAGTACGCGTCTCGGATCCTTCGGCGTTTGGCCCGATCGGGTAAAACAATGGGTGTGTGTGCGGCGGCGTTGGCTTAGGCGAATCGGTGGGTAACGCGGGCGGCGTCGGCGTCCCAGAGCGACGCTGTCGCAACATCCACAACGCGGCAAGCGAACCCCAAAGCGTTCCACGGAAAACTCCGACCAGCGTTTCTGGCACAAGCAGCAACATGATCATCATCGTCGCCAAAAAGGTGAGATGCACCGCGATACGTAAACGTGGGCGTAACGTTTCGGGGGTCAAAAACACACGCCAACGGCGCGGAATGCGTCGCGTCCAACGGCCCGTCTGACGCAGTTTCGCCAGGAGCATTGGAAAGCATAACAAACCACTCCAGAAGGCAAGCAAACAGCAAATCTCAATTCCAAGGAGAAAATAACGATGATACGCTACGATCGTGAGCGGTTGATCGTCTAATCGTTCCGCCGAAAAGAAATGATGTCCGGAAATCATGATATCCGAGTCACGAATCCGATCGGGATATTGCCATGGACTGGTCGAAAGCGGCGGCAATCGTGTCCAAACGGTGAGCGGAATCCACTCCAAATCACGTCCGCTCATCCCATTACGCAGCCGATCGGTGAACTCTCCGGGCAAAATCATCCATGCATTCATTCCCTCTACCGAAGTTAGCTCTTGCGAGCCAAACGCCGCACGCTGAGCCGAGGTCAATAACAGCGTGCGATCACGTACCAATAGCACCATACCTGCGTGCTGCAAAAGCGAACTACCACGTGATGACGCACTTTGCGGCAACGTTGCCGAGCTTTCCCAACCCGCGGGAAACTCAACCCTTTGGTGTGGCGAAATTCCGATTTCGCCCAACGCAATTCGATCCACGAGCACCACCAGTGGGGTACCCGAAGTCGTTCCCGATGATTCATTCGTCTTCGTTTCCGAACGTTCCGCCGAACCCTCCACCGATTTTGCCGAGCTATTCGCCGATACGGTCGGACGTTCCGCCGCCATGGTTGCCGCGTTCAACAGCTCTCCCCAAGTCAGCGGCGAAAATCGGACAGCAGGCGACAATCCACCGGAAGCCCCTGCGGTGGTATCAGCCGTCAAACCTGCCGCCGTGGTGATTGCCCTACTCGTGGTCGTACCGTTGGTGGTACGGGATGCCGCGGCACCGTCGGCCACACCGTTGGTCGCGTCTGCCGTACCGTTAAAATCAGTCGCCAAGGTCGTCGTAGGATTCGGTTGGGTAGGATTCGAACCGAATGTGTCGTTTGTTGCGCCGCCGGCCGAAGGCCCCGTCGTATCGCTAGTTACGTTATTGGACTGGACATGACCCGAAGTATCAACGGGGAGATAGTCCGGGTTTTGCGCATTCTGCGCAGCGGCAAATCGTGTGTCGAGCGTCTCGCTCAGCTGACTGAGCCATCGTTTCGACGTTTCACCACTGGTTTGTGTATCGGGAAACCAATCTCGTTCGTGGAACCAGTCCCAAGAAAAGAGGGAAAAACGCGGTTCCGATTCCGGTCGCGCGGAAATACCGAAAAATCGTTGCATGATCGACAGCCGCGACTCTTGACTGGTCGTGTATTGACCGCCGGTGACGGAAACGAGCTGATATTCCGCAGGGATGGAAACTTGCTGGACACGACGTAAAATCGGAATCTCGGCATATGGCATTTCGGGCGTCGCAACCAGCGAGTGGAACGACGAGGCCGCACGAGCGGTACAGAGTATCGAAACGGTTAAGAATCGAACATTCCGCGGAAGTCGGACACGCAACGCTGTCGCCCCCGCCCAAATCGGCTCAATCATCCGCCCATTGACACAAATGGATTCCACATCGCTGGGTTTCCAACTGGATGGCAACCGGATGGTCAATTCTTCAGCCCCCTCATTTTCGATCTTCCACGAAGCGAGGGTCCGGACGGTCGCGTTGGAATCGACACGAACTTCCAATCGCGATTCCCAACCGCGAATCGTCGTCGAGGCCACCCGCTGCGATTCCGGCGGCATGAACGTAAAAACCGGTTCCGTGGACATCGTGGACAGCGAGTCGGGATCGAACGAGAAGGTCGAATCCCCGGAAAATTGCGGCAACGCCTCAAATTGATGGTTTCGAAACGCGGTCCCAAATGGCCGTCGAAGGGTCAGTTGACCAGTCTGACGATTCGCCGTCAACACATTAACGCACAAAACCTCTTGCGGCGTGTCTAACGGGACCACACGCTGTTCGCAGAGCATAAAGGAATTTTCGATAGGCTGCGTAAACCTCAATTCCCACGTCGTGTAACCTTCTCGCTTCATCTGTACCGAATTTGCTGGTGAACGGTTAATATCCATTGAAATCGGAGCGGGCGTTTCGATGGGGACCATTCCGCCAATAGGTACCACGCTCACCGTCTCGGTGGTGATCGCCGCGTTGTTCGCTGATTTGCCACTCATCGGATCGACCGTGTCGGAAGTTTCATCCATCGGCTGCGTCAATACTACATGCCAGATCGGCGGCGAGGCTTGCGGGTCACGATAACGTACTCGGAGATGATCGATACCGGGAGAGCGTGTCAACACACGCAATTCCACACGCTGTTGGAGCGATTGCCCGACGAGCGAAGCGGTCACCTTCTGATCGACGACGTAATCGTCTGACGGCTGTTCCAACACGAAAAGGTGGTCGGCAATATCGGCGTACGCTTGAAGACTTCCGACCGGTTGTGGAAATAGCTTACGAAGTGATTCGCTCACACGTCCCCACGGCGTCCGCGGCATCGAAGTTGTTTCCAACGAACGCCATTGGCAAACGGGATTCGTGCGAACCGCGATCCAGGTATCCGCCTCCGAAGACGGAAAGAGAAATGGCAACAACTCGTCGCCACGCCAATGGGAGTCGATTTGCGCTTGTGGGCCGCGCGCGGCAATCCGAAGCGTCAATGGCAATCCTGATTGAAGCGGGCGTCTGAACTGAATGAGCAACTCGGAAGTTCCACGATTGGAGGCTGGACCAACGGTCCAATCGCGCAGCGCGTCCGGTTCTTCAGTGGTGACCGATTCAATCGTCCAGCCAGCCGCGAGCGGTAAACGAATATCGAATTTCTCGCCCTCCGGAACACGGCATTCCGCGACCGTAAGCGTCCGAATCGACAGACCGTCGAAGGTGACCGTCGTACCACTGCTGGCGAAAAACGAAACGGTGGGACTTCCCAAACGGAACTGAATTTGCGACTGTGGCGAAAAAAGCTGAATCCCATAACTGCGGCCGGTAATCGGAATGGTAATTGGCGAGCAAAAAACCTGACGACCGTCATCTACCACAAGCGATTCCAAAACCAAAGGTTCTGGAACCAAAAGTGACACCATACTCGATTCCTGGAACACATCGTCCAGCCAGATATCGGGCAAGATCAGCGACGCGGAATCAATTGAATCGCCAAGATTGTCCGACGACGATGCCGTCGTGAGCGGATAACTCGCATTCACTCGCAATGTCCCCACGCCCGCAAGTGTTCCCGGAATCGACAATCGCAAACGACGAATATTTTGTGACCATTCAGAATCGCCCGATTCGGTTGCGCTCGAGGCCCCATCGGTATTAATCTGTCCATTGGCTTTCCGTTCGTCTGTTTCGTCTTCATAACGTAGCAGTGTGTCCCCAATGCGCACATCGGTAATTTGGACTTTTTTGGGAAAACAAAGCACGAGGGTTTCGGGAAAAACGCCGCGAATTTCCTGAGGATAAGCCGTATCGACATCGCTTGAAACCGCTCTTTGCGACGGTTGTGGAATAGCGGTAAAAACTTTTTGAATTTCGATATTTTGCCGCGAAACCATGCAGGTGGTCCATTGACGAACACCCAATGGCAACCGCGTTTTCGCCATCGTATTCGAGACAATACGGAGGTAAGAGGGCGGAACACTCGTTTTTTCGAACGAAGTACTCGGAGCTGCTCGGTTGGAATCGGTCGAATCTTGGCCGGAAGGAACGGTCGGCAACGGTTCCACGGTAGAAGCGTTAGCGGGATTGGAGTCTTTTGAAATATCGCGAATGTCATCCACTGTCGATGACGGTGTGGAAGTGGCGGAAGAAATGGGCTGGGACGCGGGCGTCGACAATTCGAACGGACTCGGTGATGGAACATTATTCGGAAAAAGAATGCGCCAATATCGAAGCGGTTCGGCGGCACCCAACGTACCTGACGCACCGGTTGCCTCAGAGCGAATCGAATTTGTGGTGGCGTTGGAATCTGCCACCGCATTAGCCGGCGCCGCATTGGCAGCAGCCAAATCGGTGGCACGGCTGGAACTCTCGCCCGTTTCTTCTTTCATCGGAAGCGAGTGTAAAAAGTTCGATGGATCACCGATTTCTTCGGCATTTTCCGACAAAAATTGAACAATTGCTTCGGGAAATTCGGGGGTGAGCGATGCGGGTAAGGCGAGAATCAATTCGCCCGACAGTGTCACCGGCACTTCCCAACGAAATGCGAGTGGAGTGGTTTGCGGATCGCCGGGCGTTCCGCGCGAGACGGCATCCGGACAGAGTGTCCACTCTGCACGGAGCGTTCCAGGACCATCGACCAACACGCCCAGTCGTCCCTTTCGATCACGTCCCCAAGCTACACGTGTCTCGGCGGTATTCGGCATTTGTGAAGCGGCGTTCACGGTCGGATTTGCCGCGTTAGAAGACTCGTTCGCTGACTCCGCAACCGTATCGCCAACGGCATTCGTATTTGCATCCCCCGCATTGCCTGCGGTGGTGGAACCCGCCGGAGAGACTGAATCAGCAACCGTATTCGCCGCAGTCGCTGAATCCGTCAACGCCGCTGAGTCTACCGGCGTTGCTGAATCTACTGGTACAGGTGTATTTGTCGTAGCGGTCGCAACCGGAGGGATCGCGTCTGGAACAAAAATGAGTTCTCGAATGGCTGGCCGACATGGATCCATTGGCAAAAATTGGGATGTTCCATGTTGAGCGTCCACATTCCAGACGACCGTTCCATGGAGCGAACCGGTCGTGGTATCGAACGTCGCACGCCAAAAGCTCTGGGTCACGTGCGCCGTGCTAGTCTCCCCAACCTGATCGTCCGAAAGAGTCATCGGACGCATCAATTGGTCAAACTCTTTCCGTCCCATCGGCACCAATTGCATTCCCGTTTCGCGCAACAGTTCCGGTCGATCGACGGGAAAATGGATACGTCGAAATTGGAGTTGGTGTTTTTCCGGCAGCGTCACCGGTCCAGAAGCGGCCGTTCCCATCGGATCCGCTCGCAAAAATTGCTGAACGGCGTCCTCCGAACGATTCACGGATGGACCATTATTTTCCGATGGAGCATCCGGCAGTAAATGTGGTACGTTCATGCGTGAATTCGTTCCGCTTGGCGCATTCCATAACACCGATTCACGAGCGTTTGAATCGAATGGAGGCATTTGCGGCGACATTGGCGAAGAGGTCGGAGCTAATGGATCACCGGAAAAGTAGGGCGAATGGATACCATACGGATCGAAACCGGGCGTGGAAAAAAGCGGTATTCGGGAGTTCGGCAAATTTCCTGGTTCTGTATTTGGCTGCAGCGATTCCGACGGTGAAATTTCTTCCGCACGCAACCGTGGAATGAGCGAATAAGACGAAACTGGCTCGTTCAACATCTGTTTGCCACGAA
>JAQVKF010000124.1 GCA_028694795.1 Thermoguttaceae bacterium
TGATGGCCAAATACGCTCGCCAGGATGGTGTTCACGCTGCAGATTTACAGTCGGCGGCTTTGTTGGAGCAAGCGACACAGCAGGTGGCTGCGGGCATGTTAGGCCGTGCGAAGGCTTCTGCGACGGCAGATGCGGATGCGTGGTTTAATGAACAGTATGTTCAGGCGATCGCGGATCCCTTGGCGGCTCGTGTGTATGCGATCATAAACAACAAATTGACAGAGTTACGCGGTGAGGCATATGCCGCTAACTTTACTACTTGGGACGCGAATCCGGTTACTGGCAATTATTCCATACTTAATACGGATAACCTAGCGAATTCACGCCGCGATGGTAACAATACAAGTTTTTACCTTGCGATTCCGCTGGACACTGGTAAGGGCGGTTTTTCGTTACGTTTGTACTATAATGGAAACAACATTGCAGGTGGTAGTTATATTGACGTACCGATTACACTGTCGTTTACGGGCAGTCCTGCCGTACTTGATGTAGCGGCGACGCGAGCCTCCATCGAGAGTTCATTACAGGCTGCGGTTGCTTCGGCTGGTTGGGTCGGTGGTAGTAAGGAGTGGACTCTTTCCGCTACTGTTGAGACCATTGGTACTTATCGGGATGATGGTTCGTCGGGTACTTATTGGGATTATTCTTCCTTAGAATATTTCACCGGTCAGCAGGGGGTTCGGAATGCAATCTATGAGATTGTGTTCCAAGACGATGCGCACGATCAGTTTCCGCAGATGGCGGTGACTCCCAATAGCAACAGTATGGCGACCGCCGACAGTAATGTGGTGAATCGCTGGTCGGCGATGCAGACGATTTATGCTTCGTATCCGGGGCGGGTTCAGACAGGAATCTCGATGGCCTCAGATCCGGCGGGTAATTTTGTCATGACGTGGACGGAAACAAATCGTGTTGTTTCCAGTACCTACAGTGATACCATGACCGAATGCTATTACAATTGGGGCGACGCGGTACCGGCATATAGTAACGATTCACGCATTTGGTTCCGACGTTTCAATGAGATGAATTACTCGACGAAAGAACTCAACGACACGGCGGGACCGACGGTGACGGATGTGACTTCGCCGGATGGGGACGCGATTGACGATAGTGAAACGTTCTTGCGTGAGTTAAACGGCGCGTTTACGTTTGACGATGGAACCACGGAGAACGTGACGTTGGTCGTGGTATCGTTTGACGAAGAACTGGCGACGACCGGTAGTGGTTCGGTGCTGGATACGAGCAATTGGAACCTGATGAAAAATGGTACCAGTTATGCTCAGGCGATAGAGCAGATCTATTTTGGTTTGAACAAAAGTGCCGAACTTTCCGCTCGTTTCAAAGATGTGAATGGAAATTCGATTATTTCGACGATTGGTTCTGGTCGTTGGGAAGCGATCGTTGTTTTGAATGGTTCTGATGCTCCAGAGACCTCTTACGACTATCTTCAGGCTGGCTCTTATGATTTGACCGCCAAGTCGACTATTACGGACATTTCGGGCAATCAGCTGAACCGAAGCGGTTATTGGGTAAGTGGTAATTCTTACTCGAAGCAGTTCGAGGTCATCGGTTGGAACGGTACGCAGGGAGTGGAGACGGTGATTGATGCGTCTTCGACCTATGAAGAGCGTTCGACCACGCCGATTGCCAGCAATGACAACGGGGATTACGTTTCGGTTTACCAGAGTACCGATGTGAGCGCGGGCGAAGTGGGGCTTTGGTTCGACCTCTACCGCGTGTCGTGGTACAATGCGGAACAGGATGAGAATCTGGAACCTAACCGTCAGCCAGTGATTGATCCATTTACCAATTTGCCGGAGTCGAAATATCGGACGTTACGAGTCACGAACAATACGACGGCGTGCTGCGCGTCGGTGACGATGGATGGTGCTGGTGACTTCGTCGTGGTGTGGATGCAGAACGATGGAACAGCGACCAAAACCGACTGGAATATCTACGCTCAGAAATTTGATTTTGAAGGTCGCAAGACCAGTGATATCTTTGTTGTCAATCAGACCACGGCGTACGATCAAATGTATCCGTCGGTGGCGGCTGACGCGGAAGGGAACTTTGTCGTCACTTGGCAGAGCAATAAGCAGGATGGCAGTGGTTGGGGGGTCTTTGCGCAACGCTATACGCCGAATTGCATGCCGATCGGCGGAGACAATGAGGTTCAAACGGTTACGTTTAGTGACGATTTCGTTGCTGGTAGTACGTTCCGGCTTCAATTTGGTACAAAAGATACATCCCCGCGCACCGCGTTGATTACGTATACCGCCCCAACGACGGCGGAAGAAAAAGCGGCGTTTTGCTTGGACGTTCAGACAAAACTGGAAGCATTGACGCTGAAAACCGACTCGACGGTTCATCTGGATGTCAGTGTGTATATGGATAGTTCGGGGGCTTTGGTCATCACGTTCCAAGGCTTGAGTGGCAGCCAGAACGTGGCGCCGCTGATTCCGGTGAATTCATCCGGTGCGATTTTGAAAACGATCACAGCCGCTACGACGACGCCGGGCAAGAGTGGCGAGTTCATGGTGAACGTGACGACGGCGGGTGACCAAATCCACCCGGCGATTGGTATGAATTCCAATGGGGAGATCGTGATTTCATGGACCTCGTACGGTCAGAATGGCGACTCGAATTCGGAATCGAACGTTTACGCGCGTCGATTTGAGAGCAATGCGTCTTACCTCGCGATGCAGACGGTGACCTACACGGCGACTCAGGCGAATGTTTCCGGTGCGAGTACAGCGGGTGAACCGTACGTCATTACGAACGATCTGTCACCGAATGGTTCGGTTAACAATATCGTGTATACCGAGAATGGTTACGATGGCGTTATTCGGATTGTGGATACCGCAGGTGGCAGCTATGGTTCCGGTTCTTTGCTTTGGGACGGTAAACATATTTTGACGGCCGCGCACGTGGTGGCTGCCGCCGATGGAACTCCCACGGCCGCGGACGCGTTGATGGTCTATTTTGAGACGAGCACATCGACCATAGCCGTCCGAGTTTCAGAGGTTGTCGTTCACGAGGCGTACACCACGCAGGGTGGTTTTAATCCGTTGCTTGGTAACGATATTGCAATTATCACGTTGGCGACGGCGGCTCCGGCCTCGGCGGACCGTTATGATATTTATCGTGATTCGGACGAGATTGGCAAGACGTTCTCGTTCTATGGTTACGGGGCCAACGGCAATGGGATAGTTGGTGAGGTTGGCGATGATGAGAGCCCGACCAAACGTGTGGGGTACAACACATTCGACACGCTTGGGACAACTTCGCTTGGTTATGCCGACGACTTGCTTATGTTTGACTTTGACGACGGAACATTGGCCCACGATGCCTTTGGACAGCTTGGTATTTTGACGCATACTGGTCTGACCGACACGAATACCCGTGAATCCAATACGGCGCATGGCGACTCTGGTGGCCCGTCGTTCATCAATGGAAAGATTGCGGCAGTCACATCCGGTGGCACGGGAGGCGCGGGGTCTATTTGCGCAAATACCGATGTGACGCAGGTGTTGGATTGTTCCTTTGGTGAAATTTCCTACAACACACGTGTTTCCATACATGCGGATTGGATTGATGCGGTGGTGAATGGTGAGATCGGGGGCAGTGTTTACAACGAATTTCTCGTGAATACGACGACCGCCGGCGATCAGCAATGGTCGAGCGTTGCGGTGGCCCCGGATTCGAGCTTTGTGGTCACGTGGACGAGCGAGAGTCAAGAACCGGTTGGTAGTGGCGACGCCTACAGCTGGGGCTACCTAGGTAATGGCGTTTACATGCAGCGATTCAATACGGATGGCAGCAAGGTGCTGAACGCGACGACGCTCACGGCGGAAGATATTTTGGTGAATACGACGGTGGCAGGCGATCAGCAACAGTCGCGTATTTCAATGGATGGTGATGGAAACTTTGCCATCGTTTGGGAAAGTTTCCAGGACAAGCCCGACGCGAACCATTGGACACAGTCGAATGAAGCCAACAGCTGGGGAATTTTCGCTCAGCAGTTCGCTTCGACCAAGTCGATCTCGACGTTGACGACCACCACAGTGACTGATCCGACGGATGATGGTACGGGGACCGGAACGGGAACTGGTACGGGCACCACGACACCTACGACGGTCACGTCTTACACGGCAACTGATCCTGTCGGCAAGGTTGGTGGCGAGTTCCGTGTTGGTCAAACGATTGACGGTGACCAGCGATATCCAGGCGTGGCGATGGACCAAGAAGGTGACTTTGTTGTTGTGTGGAGCGGAATGGGTACTAGTGGTTCGCAAACGATCCAACAGGGTACGTTCTATTCGCACTACATCGTTCCGGAAGATAACGTGGGACCGATGGTGACGGAAGTCCTTGCTCTTGCGGCGGATGTGAATGGCGTTCGTGAAGTTGCGGCGGTCCCAGCGGAAGCGGTGCTTGACGAAGGACCGGATCACCTGTGTGTGATCTTTAGCGAAGCGATGGTTGGTGAAGGTACTTACGCCTCGGCGATCGAGGAAAGTGTTACCAACCCTGCGAACTGGGTCCTCATTCGCGGCAGTGACGATGTGAGCTACTTGATTGATTCGATCGGTTACGGAGTGAGTGAGGCCAATACGGAAGGGTTGATGGCTTTACCGGACGGTAAATTTGAGGCTGTGTTGAAATTCACGACGGTACTTCCGGATGGTACTTATACCTTGACGTTGAAGAAAGACGTTCAGGACTTGTTTGGCAACCTGTTGGATGGTAATCGTAGAGGGGTTGAAGGACAGGCGTTTACGCGAATCTTCACTGTGGGTGAATTGGGCAGTGGTACGGATAATAGTCCATCGACGAACTACAAGCCGCCGGAGGCGAATCCGACGACACCCGACACGGTGGTGGGTCGGTATCCTACGTTGAAGCAGGAATCGCCGGTGGTGGCGAGCGATGCGAAGGGTAACTACGTTTTGGTGTGGGTGGAATATCGTCCGACGGATATGACGGTGACCACGATTGATGAGACCACGGAAGTGACAGCCGAGATTATTGCTCAGCGTTACAACGCCAAGGGGGATCCGCTTGGTGTTCAGTGGGTTGTTAATTCGTCCACGCCCGGCGATCAGGTGAATCCGGACGTGTCGATGGATTCGGACGGTAATTTTGTGATCGTCTGGCAGGGAGTTGGTCCAACGGATGCGGACGGCGGTGTTTTCATGCGGGCGTATAAGGCCTCTGGTGAACCGGTTGGCAATGAGGTTCGTGTCAACATCATCGCTTCCGGTCAACAGGTTGAGCCGTCGGTATCGCTGAGCGATGGTGGTTATGTCGTCGTCACTTGGAGTGGTCCGCAGTACAACGACAAAAATGCGATTGTGAGCAACACGAGTGAGATTTATGCGAGAATGTTCAAATTCACGCCGAAATCTTTCACGAGCAGTTCAGGTCAATTTGTGATCAACACGACGTTGGCTAACCAACAGGTTTATCCGGAAGTTGCGGTTGACCTTAACGGTAACTTTGCGGTTGTGTGGCAGGCGTACAATCAAGATGGCCAAGGAACGGGGATTTATGCTCGTTGGTTCAACAGTACGGGAACCGGAGTGACTGGTGAGATATTGGTGAATGATGAGACGAGGAACGACCAATCGTTCCCGGACATCGCGATGGATAATGCCGGTAATTCGGTCATTACGTGGGAAAGTTCGGAAAAATCCCCGACCAATGGTTGGGATATTTACGCGAAGAGATATAGTGCGAATGGGGTCGCCAAGGCTGGCGCGTGGTGCGTCAATCAGTACGCGGACAACAATGGTGTGGATTATCAGGCCAAAGATCAGAATGGAGCGAGAGTATCGGTTGCGCGAGTGAGTGGTATATTCTCGATTAGTTGGACGGGGTGTGGTCAGGAAGAAATCTGGAGCGGTTTGTCGGACGAGGGTGTTTATGGTCGTCTGTATAACGCGGATGGCTCGCTGATGACCAACGATAGTGGCGAAGCGTGGGGTGTTTATCGTCTGAACGCCTATATGAAGGGCGATCAGAACCACGGTTCGATTGCGATTTCCGACGCTGGACTTTTGGTTGGTGTATGGCATGGTCCGCAGGTTTCGACGACAACGACGGGCGGTACCACGACGGATGGTACGACAACGGGTGGTACCACGGGTGGTACGACGGCCGCTGCGACCACTGGGGACGATGTTTATAGTCGGATTATGCGGGTCTCTGGACCAGCGGTTCCGGACAGTGCGACGGATCCGAACGCCTCTTCGAGTTCGGCGAACAATTGGTACCAAAGTGGTTCGAGTGGTGGTAGTTCCGTCCAAAGCCCGACGCTTACTGACACTGGTGAATTGGCAGCAGGATCGTACAATACGACCTATTACATCAACGGTACGAGTGGAAATGACACAGTCGTCGTTACCACGGGAAGTACGCTGGCGAATTGGGTGATCAGGGTTAATGGAACCCAAGTGACGATTCCTGCCGGATATACGAACGTCGAATTTGAAGCGAGTAGTGGCGTGGACACGTTGCAGATTGTGAATCCGGAAGGTATCCCGCTTGTGGCGAGCATGACGCTTGGTCGTGGTTCGTTGAGTTTGGATGGTGGTACGTTATTCACATGGTCGCAGGTCAACTCGGTGGCGTATACCGGTGATAGCCGTGACGCCGTCACGCTCAGTGGAACGAGTGGCGCGGATACGGTCACGAGCGACGCGGCTGGTAAGATCGTGCTTAAAAACGCCGGTTACCAGGTAAGCGTGGTATCGACGGGAGCCATCACGGTCAACGGCCAGGGTGGTAACGATGGATTGCGAATCGCGACTACGGGCAATCGTGATAAGTGGGTTGCGCGTCCAGAATCGGTGACGGTGGCCTCTTCGGTATGGGCAACACGTAGTTTCGTTGGATTTACGGATGTAACATTGGCTGGTTCCGCCAGTGACACGTTGGAACTGTATGGTTCGGCGGAAGTGGATCAGTTCCAAGCCTCCGCGGCTGGAGCGACGCTGATAACGGGCGGCAGTTCCACGGTGACGGTGAAGTCGTCGGGCTTTGGCAAGACGACATTGCGAGCGGAAGCGGGTACAGACCGTGTGTCGCTCGTGGGGTCATCGGCGACTGACGTGCTGAGTGTCAACGCGACGAGCAGCTTGGCTACGGTGGACTTCCGTACGGGAACGAGCGACTACGTCTTGATCGGCGCGGAAGTGGTGAATGCGTCGCTGGCATCCGGCGGCAACGATATCGTCAGCCTGCGAAATTCCAGCACTTATTCCGCCTCATTGGTTGGCAAGGATAATTCGACGACCTATATGGTAGGCGATTTAACCCTGACGGCGACCGGTACGGCGAATGTAGTGGCGATCGGTAATGTCAAAGATACCGCAACGTTGTACGATTCGATGGGTAATGACACGTTGACCACTCGTGGTGGTCGTGTGACGCTTGCTCGTCCGAACAGTACCCATACGTTGTCTGGCTTTGGAACGGTGTTGACGTATGCGGTGAACGGCGGTTTCGATTCGGCAATGATGCTCGGTACAAGTGACGACGATCTGTTTACCTCCGATCCAGACTCCGCGACGATGGTCTCCGGAAGCTACACGCAAACGGCGAATGGTTTTCAGACCGTAATCGCTCAGGCGGGGGCGGGTGGTAGTGACCGAGCGGTCTTATCCGATTCGAGCCGATTCACCACGGGTGATACGCTCATGGTAACGCCATCGTCGGTTACGCTTTCGTCGAGTTCACGCCAATCGGTGACCGCGATGAAGTTTGGTACTGTGGAAGCGATCTCAAATTCGGGGCGTGACATAGCGAATTTCACGACCTCGACGGGTGATGACACCTTTACGTACACGGAAAAGACAAATGTTGCCACACTCAGTGGCGAATATCTGGGTACACATTACGGTGTGACCACAACGGGGTATGCGAAGGTGAATGCGGTATCGCGGTCGGGTAACGATGCGGCGATCTTTGAGCTGATGAGTGAAGAGGACTTCTCGCTTAGTGGTAAGGTGGCGACGGTGAGTGTCGATAACGCAACAGTGACTGCGACGGGATTTGCTTCCAATTCGGTGACGAAGGTAAGTGAGTCCGAGGCGGCTTCGGATGAAGCAATCGACGCACTGTTTGGTGAGCTGTAACTCTGAGCCGTCTGGTTCGTCGGCGGAAAAAGGTTGACGAACATGATCGACGGTGAGTTCTAGAATGGAAAAAGTTTCGGGATCTGTTTTCGCGGATTCCGAGGCTTTTTTTATTTAGAGCTTTGGAATAGGACTAAACGAATGTAAACGTTAGAACGTCTACTGATTGCTGGATTGTTGTTCTTTCACGATGTTTGGTGTGACGATTTAGATGCTCCCTTTCTATTTCTGCGCGTTTCGGAACGATTCTGACTCTCGTGACGGAAACGCTCTTGACCCTAGTTTTCCGAATCGCTATACTTCCGCGGCTTATGCTTCATCGAAGTCCTTGGTGTCGACATCAAATTTTGGATGATTGGTCGAGACGAGGAGGCTGCGTGACGGTCTTCTTCCTTGGTGTCTCCACTGAATTGAGGGCAAGTGGGTTGAAGCGGGTGTGAATCATACGCTCTATTGGAATAGCGACTGCGGTCACGCTAGGGTGAGGTCCATTGGGCGTATTCGGTGGGAAGTACAAAAGTCCTGGGTAAAGGGTCGTTACGGATGATGCCGATTTTATCGAAGCAAATTGCGATTTCATTGGATTCTTTCCATTTGAACGAGGTGAGTGATCGGGACCGGACAGATGTTCGAAGCGGATGGAACGCTCCGATTTTGCGAAAAATATCCGCTCTTTCTCGACATTGGTGGGTGTTGAGTTTGGGTTGCGTTTTATGCGGCGTGTCAGGTTGCGCCCAACGGATGCCGTGGAATTTTGGACATTTTCCGATGGCCGAACGTATGGCTCTCACGAGTAAACAGGAGGCTGGCACCTCGAAAGAGCGTGATTCGAACGAGCCACCGCTGCCTTCCACGCTCGTTTCTCCCGATAATTCTTCGCCAGAAAGTCAATCGTTGGCGTCCAGCTCCCGGCAGATCAAACCGCTTACCATGTCCGATGATACGGGGGCATTTGTACCGCAAAGTGGAAAGTATGCGATTCCGGAAGGTGTGAGCGGAGAGGAATTTGCCGCATTAAGTCGTGGGACGCCCAGTGCAACAACAGGTACAACGAGTACGTCAGAGGCGATGTCGTTGGCTGCGGCGGATGCTGCCGAAATGGGAGATCCAGAAGTCGCTCCCGCTCATAAATTGCCGGAGCTTTTGGGAAATTCCGGTACCTTGCCTGCTGGGGCTACCGATGCACAATCGCTCGCGGCGTCTGCGGATACCTCTGATTCAATGCCGCTGGCGAACGGGATGCCAAATCCGATGAACTCATTGGCCATGCAGGTCGATTATGCCGACGCGACTCAGTTGCGTGAATCCGGGACCGATGCGGATATTCCCAGCGGAGCATCGGGGAACCAGATGGAAGCGGCTCCAGCCTCGTCGCTGGCTCAGGTTTCGCCTGCTAATACGGCGCAGTTGGCCGATGTGGATCGTTTCGGAAACGCTCAAGCGGATTCCTTCGGAGCGATGCCGGTCTCGTATACGACAAATCAGACGACTGGAGCCGCGACGAGCGGCCTGCAGGTCCCGGCCCCTTCCGCTGTAGCTAGTGCGCTACAAGCAAATGATACACCGCTCAAATGTACCTCGTCATACGCCGCAAATGCGGCAACTCCAGCTGCAACCACTTCGAATGCCTCAGGTGTTTTGGGCCGTATTCAGGCTGAATCACCGACTTCGACACAAGCATCGAAGGCTGTACATGCGGCAAACGCTGCGGCGAGCGGCGTAACGACGATCCCCACGACCATTCGTAACGGTGAATTCCGTCCGGGAAGCACGCGAAACGCCCAATTGCCAGGAACTCGAAGTACTGCGACCACGGCGACAACCACGCATACTACGGCCAATCGAGTATGGCCCGCGAGTGAGGCGGGAGCAATGACAGAAGTCTACTTCACGGAACCGGGTAGCGACATTCAGCCCGTGAGCGCGGATCTGCCTGCGGGAAATTCAAATGGAGCCGTTTCCGCTGAGTTTACCAGTTCTGTGACTCCGCCCGTATCTCAACCGCTGAGTTATACCCCAAGTTCCGACGTTTTCCAGCGATAATTTTCCGGTGATTATCCGCCAGGGTGCTCGCTCGTGATGACTGTCGAGGCTCGTACGCGGGTCCGGTGTAGTACCCGATCAGGTGTCTATATCCATATCCATCACTTGAGGAACGGTACTTTGACGATATTTTCCACGGTGACGACATGCTCCACAGCCCCCCAAGTGACAAAATGCACTTCATGTGGAGAAATTGCTTTTAATGGAAGGCGTAGATCGTCCGCTGTCGATATGTGTCGCCGGGTCGCAAGACGACCGTCGGAAAATCGGGCTTGTTAGGCGAGTCGGGGTAATGTTGTAATTCTAAGCAGAATCCCCAGTGATTGCCGTACTCACATCCCTCCGCTCCTTTGCGACCCATTCCATTCGCCGTATACAGCTGAACCCCTGGTTCCGTGGAAAAAACGGTCAGATTGCGACCCGACTGCGGATCAAACGCATGGGCGACCAGCGTACATTCTGCCAACTGATCCGGCTTTTTGTTCAAGCAAAAACAATGATCATATCCGCCGCTTGGTTCTGGTGGATTCCCTACGGTCGTTTGCTCAATCCGTTCACCAATCGTATGCGCGTGTTCACGATCTGTAAAATCGAACGGTGTTCCCGTAACGGGCAAAATTTCCCCCGTGGGAATCAACCCAGAGTCAACCGCGAGATAATGGCCCGCGTTCACGTAAAGCGTATGGTCTAAAACATCGCGGTGGCTACCGGTCAGATTCCAGTAAGTGTGATTCGTCAGATTCAACACGGTCGGCTTATCGGAAACCGCCTCGTAAGCCAGTTCGAGCCGGCCATCACCACTGAGTTTGTAAGTGATTGACGCGGTTAAGGTTCCTGGATATCCCTCTTCGCCATCTGGGCTGGTGTATGAAAGCTTTACCCCCACAAAATCGTTGTTTTCGATCGCTTCAGAGGTCCATACCTTCTGGTGAAAACCGATTCGACCGCCGTGTAAATGGTTTTTCCCATTATTTTGAGCGAGCATGTACGTCTGTCCGTCCAACGTAAAGGAACCATTGGCGATTCGATTAGCGAAACGTCCGCAAACGCTTCCAAAACAGGGATGTCCCGCAAGATAATCGTCCAGCGTATCGAGATGGAGAACAATGCTCTCGAGCTGTCCCTCCGCGTTCGGCGTGCGCAGATCAACGAGTGTCGCACCGAGCGACATCACTCGAGCCTCCGTTTTACCGCACGAAAACGTATACAAAAGAACCTCTTTCCCATCAGTCGTTTGACCGAACCGTTCTTTTTCAACTTTCATCGTTCTTCCTCGTCATGTCCAAAGATAAACTGAACAAACCCCTCATGTTCCAGGCTTTTGACACGAGGCCAAAAGCCTGTTTTACGTGTGGTTGTGTACCCGATATTCAAACTCACTCCTTGCAGATCGGTTTGACTTCCATCAGTTTGATGAAGACGCCGCCGATTACGGGACGATGGTGGAATACTTGCATCTTCGATGAATCGGCCCAATACCAATCCGAGAATGGTACACGATCCGGGGTTTCGTTGACGAATTTGTATACGGGTTCCATGAACGTATTAAAATCGTCTTCATTATTTGCCAGTGTTGCCGTCCAGACTTGCCAGTCGGTTTTAGTGTACAGGGAACGACTGTCGAGCGGCAGACCGTATAGCTGGAACTTTGTCTTGTAATACGCAAGTTCTGTCGTCGCGATATCCGCATCAAAAATATTCAGCTCGAAAATTTTATCCCAAACGAGATTGTATTTTTGAGCCCATGTGCCTGGTTTATCGAACGCGAGTTTATAGTGATCGCCATCTTTCGCGAGCTCTTTCCACTGTTTTGCCCAATCTTTGGCAAGCGTGGCGTACTCCTCGGCCAGCTCTTTACGGCCTCCCATTTTGCAGAGTTCCGCATAAACGCCAAGTGCGACAATGGCTTTGATCGAAAGGTTCGCGTTATGAGCCAAGTGACCGGCGAAATCGTCGGTACAGAGCTGATTCTCAGGATCGAGTCCTTTTTCCTTGAGATATGCGGCCCATGTGTCAATCGCGCTTATATATGGTTTGAGGTAATCAATATTGCCGTCATTTCGAGCGATCATGCCCGCGACGATCAGCATATTGCCAGTTTCTTCGACCGGCATTTGATTCTCTTCGGTCTTTTCACCGCCACCGTACACCTGACCGTCTGCGAGAGGATATTGACCAACATCGTGCGGCGCGAATGGGAATTTCCAGCGTCCCGAATTGACCACATATTCGAACATGGGCGTCACGGTCGCTTTGAGCAGGTCGTTATTAAAA
>JAQVKF010000125.1 GCA_028694795.1 Thermoguttaceae bacterium
ATGAAGATCCAATCAATCCTGTATATTGTGCGTCTATTGATGGATTGGTTAAAACTCAGCTGAATAGAGCATGTGTGGATGTTCGATACTTCGTACCCAACGAAAACAATCCTCCAAATGCAACACGCTCTGGTAATACATGGACAGACATCGACTTAGACACGATCAATCAGGGAAGAGATTGCAACTATAATTCGCAAACCTTTTGGTCAACAAGGGTGGTTTCCGTTCCAGCACAAGTATCAGATCTCATTTCGGAGTATGGAGGCACTTCTTCTGGTTATTTTAGTGCTTCTAGTAATAGAATATGCTTAGTATCTGACAGCATGGGACCATGGATTAATACATGGAATGTAAATCACGATACCTATGTAACGCTTGCGTCGTATCTTGAAGTCACATTACTTCATGAAATAGGTCATTGGTTTGAACTTGCACATGAACAGAATGTATTTTTCTCTGCTGATGAAGAAGCAGTAAAAGGTGAATTTGAGTCTCCTGAAGAAGAGAACCAAAATCCCGATGATCCAGAGGATGATACAGTGTACTACATACACGCGGATGATAATGAACCCGATCCCATCGGTGTTATGAATTATCTATTCCGATATACATTGCCAATGCCGCCCATTGAACCAGTGCTTGTTAATTCACCATCAGGGGTACCATCGTATGTAGCGTTATCAGCGGAACCGGATGTGTCACGAATCATTGAGTATGCGTATTTTACAGATGCTAATTTGACGGATATTCAGAAATATGGTGGAGAATAATGGTAACTTTTCATGGATTAAACGGTAAAAGGGAGGATCAACAAGATGTACAATGATATATTCAAGAGATTTTTATCCGTGGCGATAATGACAATAGTATCTATTGGCATGATTCACCAATCGCGGATAACTGCTCAAGAAACACAGAAAAAGATTCTGGGAGAAGGGGAACGAACTGTCAAATTGGATCGTGACGCATTCTTTGAATTGCAACGACAGGCAAATCCGCGTTTGTCGCCTACATTTCATATCTATCCTGATACCATTTATGTGGGCGATACAGTTTATATTCAATGTGTATATGACAATACTGATGGCAAAGAAATGGTGATGTTTAACATGCCATCTAACCATCATCACAGGATTATACAACAACTGAGTTTACAAACTATAGGTGGACGTGAATGGTGGAAATTCATGTCCCCTCTCATCGACAGTGGCGACATCATGAGTACACCATTTGAACCCATCAATTATTTACCGGCGGGTGATAAACGTACATTCTATACAAAAGTGCAAGTTCCTTCATTGGATGCTTTAGACCAAGCGTTTTGGAAAGGTCTCTGTTTTTCCAAGCCAACTCGTAAAAAGAGTAGTATCAAATATTGGAGAGAGGAAATGCCCTTACAGTTTGTTTTAAATTTTCAACAAAAAGGACGGGAAATTCCACTGAACATATTACTTCGCAATCCTCAAGAGATGGAGCTGATTCGGCGATGGTACGAGAATACACCACGCGAAATGCTTCCAGAATATCAGCTTCCTCTTGCCATAGGCCTTAGACAAGATATGTCCAGTTATCGGACTCCATCTAGGCTTTATTTTCATCGAGATTACACAAACTCAAAATTGAGCAGTGGTACGAACTTCATTCGGATTAAAGAGGAAAAAGTCGAACCGAGGCTTTTAGTGGGGCTTGGTAATCATACGCCCGGCGATCCGAATTGTCCGGAGACGTGGCAGGGGTGGAAGGAATTAGAGGAATCGCTGACGCCGAGCACGATGCGTGACGAGATTCGGATGACGCGGATCGTGATTCAGTATTGTGATACGGAAGACTCAAAAGTGCTTGACGAATTGACCGAATGGCTCCAAAACATGAACGCAATCCAGCGTGTTGTCATGGTCCAAAACGTGATGAATCTGCAAGGTAAACTCTCACAGGATGGAGAAATACGCAAACCGCTGAACAAGCTGATCGAGACCGTGCAACCGTTCGCCGCCGAGGAACTTCCAGCAGAAATTTCGGCTGAAACGGGAAAATAACCAACGCATACAAATCGGTTTGAGCACATGTCAACCGGTTCGCCGCGAATCCGATGAGACAACGTATTGAATATATTGACGGGCGTTTATTTGGAAGTGTATGATAGTACATCATTACGATTGTCGGATTTTTGATGTGATTGGAATTGATCATATGCCGCGATGGAGCGGAGTTGATGACGTTACGATGGTCGCGGCGCATCCGAATGACGGTGCTACGGCTCTCGGGCAAATTGATTCCTCCGATATTGTCGCGGTTCCAATCTCTCGGATGAATACGTCCCAGCCCTTGAAACAAACGCAAAAACTCACCGTCTGGAGAACACTTAACGTCGAATGTGATCGGATGGTGTACTTTAACAATCCATCGAATCCTGATGATGGAACCATACCGTTTAACCCGGCTGACTATTTAGGTGGTGTAGTGTCAGCAGAATTTGCAAAAGCTTGTGTGGCAATTTATGATCGTACTCCAACAAACAATGCGAATCCTGGCGATTACCAATTGTACAATGACAATTGCGTTGTAAGAGCTATAGGGGGCTGCAGAACAAGTCTGGGTATATATTGCGTGTACTTCTGATAGTGCATTGACCTATGCACCAACGAGTTTGATCGCAGATATTCAATCTGACGAAAGTACTCATGGTA
The DNA here is from genome assembly GCA_028694795.1 of Thermoguttaceae bacterium. Lineage (GTDB taxonomy): Bacteria > Planctomycetota > Planctomycetia > Pirellulales > Thermoguttaceae > JAQVKF01. Next base: position 2,691 of record JAQVKF010000125.1, read on the forward strand.
GTGTAAGTCATAATCCAAATTGATATGTACACTGTAGAAATTTTAATGGCTAGTAGCGAGTGAATACATGATCTTGCTCCGAAAGGTTTATTTTCGACGTGTTTCAAAATCTCGCTGCCAATGACTGGTAATCACATCATCCAATGATAAGGAGATACTATGAGACGATTCATGATTGGTTGTGAAGCGATGGTTGCGCTGTTGAGTTTTATAGTGACATCATTCTTCTTTGTGCAATCTACCCATGCGGTGGAATTCAACGGAGTGGAATACGAAATGCCCGACGGCGTCGATCTGACGCAAGAATTTCAACTGTTAGAAAAATTAGTCGTCGGCAATGCACAGTATAACTGGCAGGGCGAAACGGCTCCGTCAGATTTTGTGGAGATGGAAACGCTGATGAATAGCGAGTCCACGAAGGCGTTGTGGAAATCACGATGGGGGATTGAGCTTCCGGAATATAGCGAATCTCCATCGAAAGATACTGCGGGATCAAGTGAGCCGGTCGATACGCGTTTGATACGTTGTGCGGTTTCCCACTGGGAGGTATCAAATGATGGGTATAAATCCAATGGGGGGTATGGATCTGATGGAGGGTATGAATCCGATGATGGGTATGGTGTTCGCAATGGACCACGCAAGGGGCAAGGCGACACGTTTTATCTTGTCGCATTGCATCAGCGGATTCCAGATCAAAAGGAAACTTTCTTACGCTATGTGTTTATCGGCAAATGCGTCGTTCGTGACGCGAGAGGTGCGTTAATCTATGGTACTCACCCGACGGGATCGATATTTTATTTCAGTTCCAAAGGGGAAATAACGCGATATTACCAGTTGAAGGACGGAAAAGTAGCTGGAACGCAAATCTGTTGGGAACATAGAGATATACGCATGACGACTAAGATTCATGAGGATGGCAGCTTTCCAAATAGGTTGAATCAACCATTCATAGAGGAAGGGCACAGCGATTTGAAAGAGATGAGGGCGGTGGTTTTTCGTCGAGAAGGAATTGCGGCTCAGTTGACGATCTCTCCGACAGATTTCACCGTTCCAGGAAAGTGGGCAATTGATGCGGAAGAGCAATGTTTCGATGCAAACGACTACTGGGTTCCGTGGTATGAAGCGGTTGACCCGCCTATCGCATATCCGTTGCCACGGCAGTTCCGCATCGCCATTCCATGACTAAGATGATGATACCTCGCGTCGGAAAGGTTTCATTCCGGCAGTAGCGATGGTCTTCTAATCGGAAGAGTCGCCCTTTAGGTGTGGGGCGAGGAAGACGCTTCGTCCTATCCATGCATGGAGGCCGGCTGCGGACCACCATCGGCTTTGGGACGTGGGACTATTCATACCGGTTCCGAATGGGTACGCCGCGTTATTCGAACAGTACGGATTGGGCCTCGAAAACGGGGCCTTCGGTACAGGTACGACGATAATCCCAGCGTCCTTGGGCGTCCTTAATTTTTGCCACGCAGCTAAAACATATCCCCAAACCGCACGCCATAGGCGTTTCGAGAGAAAGATATCCATGCAAATGAAGTTCGGCCATTTGTCGCTGGACGGCAACGAGCATCGGTTGTGGGCCGCATACAAAGAGGCACGTTCGCTGTCGTGAGTCCGCCGAATCCTGCTTTACCAATTGCTCGATCAAATCCGTGACGCGGCCTTGCGTGCCCTGTGACCCATCCTCTGTGGCGATATGCACTTGCGCACCTTCCGATTCAAACGCGGAAACATCCGCCAGATAATCGCCGCTTCGTGCCCCGTAACAAAACGATACACGCGGGATGGGCCGAACGATTGCGTTGGATACATCACCCGTTGAATTTTGCGTATGGATCGACCGTCCAAGAAATGGTCGGTGCCCGAGAGCTTCTTCAATGGCCAATCGCATAGGCGTTTGCCCGATTCCGCCAGCTACGCAGATGAGATGATCACAGTGAGTCGGATCGAGGAGCGGAAAACCATTTCCAAGCGGTCCCCAAACTTCGACAGCCTCCCCCGGTTTCAACGACGAAAACGCGGTCGTCGCCTTTCCGACCCGCAAATAAACAATCTCCACCCAGGGCAAACGCCCGGTGGAGACTACCGTGGTGGACTGAACCGCAGCTGTTGGCAGATGCGTCGCGGTTGGCTCCGAAGTTTGATAAATCGCAAAGGCGCGTCCAAGCAGGGGATCGAGTTTTCCGGCTTGTCGGACCATGACGAATTGCCCAGGCACCATCTGTTGCACGAGGATATTCCAACCATTTTGGTCTTCAGCCAATGTTTTCGGCGAGGCTCCGATCCGCAGACGAAACGTTTCTTTGGCCACCTGTTCGCACTCAAGAACCGATCCCGTCAAGAACGTGATCCCGCCTTGCGGACGACTGTTCGCACACTCGCAATGTTCACTCATCGGATATCCTCATCGCAAAATAAAGTCGCTGTCCATGCTGGTTGACGTTTGTTCCGATGCCATTTACCTACGGTCGTTGTTACCCTTTACCATCGCTCGTGATACGAAACGGTTGATTAACATGGTTGGTTGACACAGGCGAATCGTCACGAATCGAAAATCGGATGGTTATTTTTCACGTTTTCGTCCACTGTCGAAACGCGCCGCGCCGCGGCGTCCGGTGTTTCGAGATTCCGACCGGACGTTTCGCCCACTGGAACGTGAGCCGCCCGAACGTCCGGAAGCGGACCGCGGTGAGGTGTTTTCCGATGTTCGACTTCGTCCACCGGTCGTTCGTGTCGCGGCATTGGTCGACATACGGCTTCCGACACGTCCTTGCCGTTGTTGCCCAGCGCGTCCAGCCTCGATTCGCCGTTGTTTCGCCTCTTCGGCTTCTATCTGTTCACGTTCGCGAGCTTCGTCTTCTTTAACCTCACGGAGATTGCTAAACTGGACGGCACGTCCCGACAATCGCGTATGGGACGTTTCGCGGCTCGCTTGCGCACGTGTCGCGGTGGAGCTTTTCGCTGCCGAGGAGCGTTGATCCGTTCCGCCAAGTTTTCGTTCACGTCGATTTTGGGCCACTTCGTCGATGACACTTTGAATTTCCTCTTTAGTCAGTGGACGATACGCACCCACCGGCATATCTCCCAAACGAATCGGACCGACGGCGATTCGAACCAATCGTTGAACTTTGTGTCCGACTTTGGCGAGCACGCGGCGAATTTCACGATTTTTACCCTCGTCCAAAATCATTTCGAGAATGGACTGATTCTTTACCCGCTTTTTGAAGATCACTTTTTTGACCTTCGCTAAACCTTCGGCCAGATAAACTCCGCGTTCCAGCTGGGCGAGAGTCGATCGTTCCGGCTCGCCCGCCACGGTGACACGGTAGATCTTCTCAACCCCGTATCGCGGATGGGTAATCCGTTCCGCCCAATCGCCATCATTCGTGACCAGAATCAATCCTTCGCTGCTCATATCGAGTCTTCCGACGGCGAACAAATGTTTGCCTTCCGACGGAATCAGATCAATCACCAGTGGCCGTCCAGACGGATCGCGGCTCGTGGTCACGAAACCCTTCGGTTTATGAAGAGCGTAGTATTCGCGTTTTTGCTGTGGTAGAACCATGCCATCCACACGAATTTCTTGAGAAAACGGATCAACCCGTGTTCCCAACTCCGTTACAACCCGTCGATCAATCTCGACACGTCCTGTGGTGATGAGTTCTTCGCACTGCCGTCGCGAACCGAGTCCAGCCGCCGCCAGCACCTTTTGCAAACGTCCTGGAGCATCCTCATCCTCAGCGTTTTTTCGCTTTGCTGCCGATTTGGGCCCCACCGTTTTGGCTTCCGTGGTTGATTTTGAGCTAGCGGTTGACTTCAGTTGGGACGTTTTTACCGTAGTGGCTGTTTTCTTTACGGCGGGAGACTTTTTAGCGGATCCAGCCGATTTTTCCACGGTTACCGCAGAGTCCGCTCCCGATTTGCCGATTGTTTTCGCGGAGGGTGGTTCGACTCCAGACGCCTCATAATCAACATATCCGGAATACCGCTGTGACTCATCATCTTCAAAATCAAGCTCTTCCACATCAACTTCGCCGCGAGCGTAACGTCGCAGAAAAGCGGGCACTTCGGCATTCAATTCCGCCGTAATCTCGTCCGCAACTTCGTGTTCCATCTGTTGCAGTTCCGCCCAAGTGGGGCCCACGTTTGTCGGCTTGCGAATTTCCATTCCGTCGCGAGCATCTCCTCGTATATAGCTCCCTCCTGCACCGGTCATGGCTCCACGTCCGGGATTCCGTCCAGGGTTGGTTCCACGTTCGACGGTATTTCGCCCGGTATTCCCACGTGAACCACTGGTGCCGCGAGGAGATTCTGATCGTCCGCCGCGTCCACCCGCACGGCTTGTTTTGCCACTTCGGCTTGCACTTCCACCGCGTCCGATTCCGCCACTGCTGGAGGCGTTTCGTCCCGTCGTACCACGAGCGGAAGTTCCTGTTTTTCCGACATTCCCCTGATTCCGACCGCTTCGGGGGTTACGCTGCACATTTCGTTTTGACATTTTGACACATCCCTCAAGCAATCGTGAAAATCGTGAAAAATCGACACTGACCAACGCCGAACGCCGACGCTAGTCCACTATGAATTTTCGAATCCACCGTGAATTTTACGGTGTCTCGTCTTTCGAACTCGTGTTGCGATTTTTGATTGCCCAATCGCGTTCCGAGTTCCGCTTCGTTGTATCTCTAAAGGAAAACGACATATTTTCCGGGGTGATTCAGGAACGAAATACTAACTCTTTTTACCGAGTAATTCTTCGTACAGACGAGCGACCAGAGTCGGGTCGTCTTGTTCCAACAGGTAAGCGATCCGATCTTCGGGATATTTAAGGTTCCGCAGAGCGGCCGTAATTCGCGTCCAGATCAGCTTCCGTTTTTTTCCTTCGGAGAGGTACAAATCGGAGATCAAATCACCCAGCTTTTGCACCATCGTCGCGTCTTGATTCTGATAATAACTTCGAATCACTTTTTCTTGATATGGCGTATAATTTCGCTGTTGTACCACCAGCGTTCTCCTTATGCTTTAGCCATTTTATACTTTAGCCATTCGTTTCTGTGGTTATCGCGGCTGCCCTGTGGTTATCGCACCGTCCAGATTCCATATCATTATACCAGAAGCGATTTTTGTTGCCACAGGGGTATCGCGAGTTACTCGTCAGGATGGATCGAAGCGTTTTGTTTTAGGTGACAATTTTGGGATGGCAATGGAGCCATATGAACAAAAAAACCGACGGGAAACGCATCCTAAAGAGTCGTTCCAATCGGTTTATCGACTAAATATTCATCATCCGCAGCGTATCACATCGGAACAAACGCATACCCTTGAGGCAACTTTGCACACAACACCCAAACGAGCGCGATGTACACCTGCTACCAGGTATACGCTGCAAAGTATGTGTTCGTTTCCAGGCTCACTTGCAAGACGCACGGCTTCCAAGCACACACTAGTTGCAAGGATCGCAGACACCGCACGGTTCGCATGGTGAACAGGCAGGAGCTTCGCACGGCGAGCAGGCAGGAGCTGCACATGGCGCACAAACGCGAGATCCAGAGACCGGCGCGGTGTACTGCGGCAACGTTTGCATGTACATCATCGGCTGCATCATCGTCTGCTGTCTCGAAGCCTGGTCTTCGCAGTAATCGTCACACATTCGTGCTCGCAGTGGACCATTTTTGCATCCGACCATGAACACGCACACACCTAGAACCAGAACCGCACTCAGAATTCGTTTCGTCGTCACGATATCTCTCCTTTTTATCGATCCTAACCTGCTCACGCACTTCGACATACACTCATCCCGTACACATCTCGAAACATGCGTTTTGCATTACCTATTTACCTAAGCTCTTTTACGTTCACAGCTCGCGTCTCATGATGGAATCCATTACCTGAGATCACACTGCACAGTATCGGCCTAGCTGTTCGTAAAAGTACGAAAACTCTTAAACATGCTTACAATCATTGTAAAGCGCACGACTGGATTTTATCACCTGTTTTCTTCCATCTTCACGACATATTTCTTTATACCGCGTCGATACATTCGCCAAATCGTGAATATTCAAAACAAACCATATAATCGTTGAATTAAATATATTCGTTATAATAGCGACCAAATAGGATAGGTTCGTCTTAAATCCATGAGCCAGGGTACAAAAAAGGCCATGCCCCTTATGGAACACAGCCTCAGGTCCTTCTCGTAACCGCGATATGAGACCGACGGTGTTCGTTTCATATGTTCTACTGACTGCGGCACCGCTGAGCCGTGCCGCTTCAGTCGAGTGTTTGGGACGGTAGGGATACACCGTGTGTATCCGTGGCCATTACTGGAATGGACGGAACAGTCCGTTGAACACGTTGCTACTTCCTGTGCTTCCATCGTCGAAGTCGAGGTACCAATAGCCGTCGTGCCATTCGAGCGTTACTTTACGCCATTCGGCTGGCACTTCAGGATACGGATAGAACGGTCCGATGTTCGGGAAGCAGTCCGCACAATACTTTTTTGGGTAGCAGACGCCGGCATAATTGGGGTATGCGGCGTAGCTCGGCCAAGCGTGATTGGGGAGATTCGGCTGTTCGTACTGCGTGGACGCACCACCGATGGGCATGGGGGTATTCGCGCCCATGGGCAACGGTTGATTTCCAGCGACCGCCGTCGGCTGACTTCCAGGAGCAGCGAGAGTCGCCGATTCCGTTGGCGTCGAGATCGGGGTCAAGGAATCCTGTTGCATCGCGGTCTGAGCGACTCCACCAGTGAGAGCGGAGTTCGCGACCTGAGCGGCCATATTTTGCACCGTCAGCGTTGTCACGACTTTGGTCACGCCGGGCGAACGTCGAGCGATCTCGACCACGCGGTCCAGCTGATTTTGATCGGCTAGATAGCCGGACAAAACCGCGGTACCCTCTTCCACATTCACGTCGAGCGAATATCGCCCGTTGAGATTTCCGTAGTATTTCAGATTGGAAGCAATCTGATCTGCGGTCTCTTGATTACCACCAAACGCCACTGACGCACTCGCAATCGCGGCCATGGTCAACACACCATTCAGAAAGCGTCGCATGCCTTCCCTCCTGTCAGGACTGTTTCGCCCAAAACCAAAATTTCTTATGGAATTCGTTGAACCAAATCGACACTCTCAACACCTGAGAGTTTTACCAATCCATCAATTTGGCACTATACGTACGTTTTTTCGAGCTACTGATGTTCACCGAAAAAGTTTTGCGGTTTGAACGGCTGCGGAATCGTCTTAATGATCCGAATAATCCGGATGCAACTTTGAGGAGCAATTCTGTCGATTGTGCCGTCCGCTCCACCTGTGTATCTTTTTTCGGTTATATGCCCTCCGTAGTCAGGCTTTTTTATCGTCGGAAAGCGAGTTCTAAGGCCGAATTTTTCGTGACGTAGCCTACAATCCGGAAACAAAGAACAAAAATTAAAAGCGGAATAATTTGTGCAATTTTCCTATTTTGATGTCTGGAATGCGGAAAAGGCTTTATTTTTCGGGGGGAAAAGAGGGAATAGTCGATTGACGATTGTTAAAAGCATTTTATACTTGAGTGATAGTGAACGATTGAGTACGATGGAAGATGCGGCTGGTTGGAATTTAGTAGAAGCGATTTTGCGGCGAAAACGCGAACGCAAACAGATCGCCAAATGGAATGGGTATGACATTCGGAATGCGTATCGTGTTTATTGGACGGTGACAGATATGAATACTGGGAAATCATCCATGTCTAAAAAGAATACGGAAGAAACGTCAGATTATGCGGGAGATTCTCCGATCCTCGACATTACGCCATTGCCGTCGGATTATTCACTGACGGGTCCCGATTCGCCGCTAATTTCGGCAGCGATGAAGAGCATGTCACGTCGCGATCGGATTCCGCCAAACGTTCCGCTTCCAAGTGTTCGTCGTCTTCCGGGATATTTGCGATATTTGCAATCATTAGAGCGAGCGGGACGTGAAGTGGTGTCGTGCACGCACATCGCGGACGAGTTGTCGCTTGTCAGTACCCAGGTGCGCAAAGATTTGGCGATTACGGGGATTGTGGGCAAGCCGAAGGTGGGTTATTTGGTAGGCGAGTTAATCGAAGCGATCGAAGATTTTTTAGGTTGGAATAACACGAGCGACGCATTTTTAGTCGGAGCGGGGAGTCTTGGGAGCGCGCTGTTAGGTTATGAGGGATTCGCGGATTACGGGTTGAATTTAGTGGCTGGTTTTGATGTCGATCCACGTAAAGTGGGCACGACGATCCATGACAAACCGATTTTTTCTGTAGAGCGTTTAGTGGAACTTTCGCAGCGCATGCACGTTCACATAGGCGTATTAACGACACCGCCGAACGTGGCGCAGGAGGCCGCGAATTGTATGGTACGTAGTGGATTCCGAGCGATCTGGAACTATACGGTTGTACAGTTAAATGTTCCGTCGAATATCGTGGTGGAAGATGTGAAGTTGACGTCGAGTTTCGCGGTGTTATCGAGTCGTTTGGCGGAGTTGTTGCATCGCGAGCGTAAGTTGAATACGGCTTTATTAGGCGACTTGGCATCGGGAAATGAGTGAGCGGGGTGTGATGGGTATGGAGGATACGGGGGGGGTGCCGGGGGGATGGGAGCGAGAGGGTGTACGGTGGTGTTATAGGTGGTGTGAAGATGTATTAGTGAGATGGTGTGAGCTTCTGTGTGGTCGGGTGAAGCCCGTTGGATCGGGCGGTACATAGTCGAGATATAAGTCATCTAGCGATACGTTGAAGAAGAGCGGATTTTTTATCAGAAGGAGCTTTCTGTGTTAGGAATGAATTTGAGTGCGTCGGCTTATTTTGATCAGATGTGTGAGGAATTAAAGCGGCTGGACATGGCGGCGGTCCAGCGTTTGTGTGATCGTGTTTATGATGCGTGGAACGAAGGTCGTCAGGTTTTTACGTTTGGCAACGGAGGATCAGCGGCGGCTGCGACGCATTATGCGGCGGATTGGGCGAAGAATTGTCTTGCGGCGGATGATCTTACTCGATGCGGAGGCAAGCGTCTCAAAATTTTTTCACTAGTGGATAACGTGGCGTGGATGACAGCGTTGGGCAACGATTTGGCTTATGATCAGATTTTTTGCCAGCAGCTTGTCCATTTTGGCAATCGCGGCGACCTTGTGATCGCGATTAGCGGCAGTGGTAACAGCCCGAATGTTCTCAAGGCGGTGGAGTGGGCGAACGCGAACGGTTTAACGACGTTTGGCATGACGGGCTATGACGGTGGCAAATTGAAGCGATTGTCGATGGACGGTGTCCACGTAGCGTTAAATGACATGGCGATGGTGGAGTCGATCCACACTTCAATAGGGCATTACGTGGTGGATGACCTCACGGCTCGCATCCAACGATGTGGAAAATACGCCGATTAAGTGATAAAACGCAAGAGAAATTCCAAAATTTGGAAGTGTGACGTTGTGTAAAACTCTAAATTTTGCGGCATAGACACGATCGTACCGCAGATGGACGCGGCGTTCTTTTTTATGGGGAAGCGATGGACGTTTCCCATTCTATATTTGTTTTAGTGAGTGTGATACATTTGACAGCGTCCCATTGGTGTGGTGACAAGCGGATTTGCGACGAAAAAGTGATCGCAAACAGACAATCGGATGGAATTTATCCATTATCGGGGCGGAACACTTCTTGTTTTTGAACCATAAGTATTTCTATATTACCTCTCCACAAAGCGTATATTGCGTTTTTGAGACAGTTTGGTCGCGTATTACGG
>JAQVKF010000299.1 GCA_028694795.1 Thermoguttaceae bacterium
GGCATCGCATCAATATCATTGACACGCCCGGGCATGTCGATTTCACAGTTGAAGTCGAACGCTCACTGCGCGTCCTTGATGGCGCGGTTACCGTCCTCGATGGGAAAAACGGCGTTGAACCGCAAACAGAAACCGTTTGGCGCCAAGGTACCAAATATGGCGTTCCCCGGATCGTGTTCGTCAATAAACTCGATGCGATTGGCGCCGATTTCGACATGTGCGTCGAATCGCTATATTCACGCCTCGCCGCCAATGCCGCGGCCATCCAATATCCGGTTGGTCTCGAATCGAATTTCAACGGCATCATCGATGTTATCAAGAAAGTGCAATACAATTACTCCGCCAATCGAGACGAACGGCCGGAACCACGGCCAATCGATGCCGCCTACATTCAAAAAACCGATGAGTTGCACCAGTTGCTCGTCGAAAAACTCGCACAGTTCGACGATGAGTTCATGATGCAAGTGCTTGAAGGCGAATCTCCTTCGGTCGAAGACATCAAACGCGTGATTCGCAAAGCTGTTTTAACGGGAGAATTCTTCCCGGTGCTCGCCGGCTCGGCTTATAAAAACAAAGGCGTCCAGTTACTACTTGACGCCGTCATTGATTACCTGCCCAGCCCCAATGAAATTCCCCACGCGAAAGCGACGATGCCCGATGGTTCAATCAGCGAAGTCATCCCCGATGACAACGCACCCGTGGCCGCGCTCGCCTTTAAAATCGCCACTGACCCTTTCATTGGAAGATTGGCATATGTCCGCATCTATACGGGCACGCTCAAATCAGGAACCTATATTTATAACACCACCAAAGGTGTCAAAGAACGGATTGGTCGAGTTGTGCTCATGCATGCCAATCACCGTCAAGAAGTCGACGAGCTCCACGCGGGCGACATCGGTGCCGTCGTCGGGTTGAAAAACACGATTACCGGCGATACGCTGACTGACGACCGCAACCGATTATTGCTCGAAAAAATGGAGTTCCCGGAACCGGTCATTGAACAAGCCGTCGAACCAAAGACCAAAGCAGACCAAGAGAAAATGACGACTGCGCTTGTCAAGCTATCAGAAGAAGATCCGACCTTTAAAGTGCACACCAATTCCGAAACTGGACAAACGATTATCGCCGGTGTCGGAGAGTTGCATCTAGATATCATCGTCGACCGTATGAAACGCGAATTTGGCGTTCAAGTCAACGTTGGCGCCCCGCAAGTCGGCTATCGTGAAACGATTCGTGGTAGTGCCGAGTGTGAAGGCAAATACGTCCGACAATCAGGTGGTCGCGGCCAATATGGTCACGTGTGGATCAGGTTTGAACCGAATGAACACAAAGGCTTTGAATTCGTTGATGCCGTCGTCGGTGGCGTCGTGCCCCGCGAATATATCAAACCAACGATGGAAGGCCTCAAAGAATCGCTTGAACGCGGTCTAGTCGCCGGATATCCAGTTATCGATTTAAAGGCGACGCTGTTTGATGGAAGCTACCACGACGTCGATAGTTCCGAAGCCGCCTACCGCATCGCGGCTAGCTTGGCGCTTAAAGAAGCCGCCAAAAAGTGCAATCCCGTTATCCTTGAACCGATCATGCGCATCGAAGTAACGGTGCCTGATCAATACTACGGTGACGTGTTGGGCGATATCGCCCGCCGTCGCGGTCAAATGGTCGGTGAATCACAACGAGGTAATGCCAAGGTCATTGACGCCGACGTCCCGCTCGCGGAGATGTTTGGATACGTGACCGACCTACGGTCGATTACCCAAGGGCGCGGCAACTACAGCATGCGCTTTGACCACTACGGCGAGACGCCCCGCTACGTCGCCGATGAAATCATTAAGAAGGCGGGAGTATCCACTCGGTAATAAGTCAATACTTGTATTGATTTAAAACAATAATTGCTATAATATGAATTGTTGAATTGACACAGGAGGAAAATTCTAAATGGCAAAAGAAAAATTTGATCGAAGTAAAGTTCACGTTAATATCGGGACCATTGGTCACGTTGACCACGGCAAAACGACATTAACCGCAGCCATCACCAAGATTTTGGCTGAACGTGTGGGCGGCAAGGCGAAATCATACGCCGAAATCGACTCCTCACCAGAAGAAAAAGCCCGTGGTATCACGATTAACACATCGCATATCGAATACCAAACCGTCAACCGCCACTACGCCCACGTCGACTGCCCGGGGCACGCTGACTATGTTAAAAACATGATCACCGGCGCTGCGCAAATGGATGGCGCGATTCTTGTCGTCGCCGCTAACGACGGCGTTATGGCGCAAACCAAAGAGCACATCCTGCTCGCGCGCCAAGTCGGCGTCCCATTCATCGTCGTCTTTCTGAATAAGGTCGATGCCGTCGATGATCCAGAACTCGTGGACATCGTTGAAATGGACGTGCGTGAAACGCTTAACAAATACAACTTCCCCGGCGATGAACTCCCAGTTATCCGCGGTTCTGCCCGTGATGCCCTTGAAGGCAAACCAGGCGCTGAAAAATGCGTCCTCGAACTCATGGAAGCCGTCGACAGCTACATCCCGAACCCCGTCCGTGACAATGACAAACCGTTATTGCTCCCAATCGAAGACGTACTGACAATCACCGGTCGTGGCACCGTGGTTACCGGCCGCGTCGAACGTGGTACGTTGAAGTTGAACGAAGAAGTCGAAATCATCGGTATCCGCCCGACCCAAAAATCGATCGTTACCGGTATCGAAATGTTCCGTAAACTGCTTGACTCCGCCCAATCAGGCGACAACGTTGGCGTCTTGCTCCGTGGCATCAACCGCGATCAAGTCGAACGTGGCCAAGTTTTGGCCAAGCCCGGCTCGGTCACCCCGCACACGAAGTTCACGGCTACCGCTTACATCCTGACCAAGGAAGAAGGC
>JAQVKF010000300.1 GCA_028694795.1 Thermoguttaceae bacterium
CAGGAGGTATTACTGCGATTTTCTTCGAAAGTGGCCCAAAATGTGGCCGAAGTGCAGTGGCATCCGACTCAACAGGTGCAGCGACGTCCGGATGGGCGTCTCGATTTCCAGGTGATGGTTTCTGGAATCGACGAGATTCTTTGGTGGATTCTCGGTTATGGAAGTGAAGTACAGGTCCTCGCTCCGGAAACGCTCCGGCAAAAAGTGTTGTGGCACGCCAAGAAAATGACCGCGATGTATGAAAACCAGTGACGAACACTCGTGATAAAAACGAATCCAGAGCGTGCGGTGAAATCGTGTGATCGAAACCATCCAACCGTTTGCCGCCAAGGAACTTCCAGCGGTGGTATAAGGTTCTCCATCCGTCATCAAGGGTGTTTGGTTGACTTTGATAATACAGTGTCGTATAAGGAAATATTCTAATGACATTTGAGACATCGTCTTATCGATTGATTCATAGCCTTGGCGTCTACCCAAAACAGCCGCTCGACGGCACAATCACCAAAGCATCGTTGGGCGGGGAAAAAACAGGACGAAATCCAATCGATCGAGGAAAGCTGGGCGTTAAACGAAGCGTTCTTACCGACGGAAACGGCGTTCCCCTGATCGACGGTGCCAATCGTCATGATTCCAAACTGGTCCACGAAACGTTGGCAAGCGTTCCCATTGGACATCCGAACGTTCGAAAATACGACCCTCAGAGGCTTTGCGTTGACGGCGGTTATATCGGTTCCGAAGTTGCGAAAACGGTGGAATCGTTCCATGATAAACTCTCTTTACGGCGTCGAAACGACGAAGCCAATGCCCTCAAAACTCAAACGCTGAAAAAGGCTCGACGTTGGGTCGTCGGGTGTGCTCACAGCTGGATGAATCGTTTTCGACGCGTCCTGATTCGTTGGGAAAAGAAAGCCGAAAATTACTTGGCGATCTTGCAATTGACTTGTGCACTTATTACTTTTTGTTCAGTGGAATAATTATTTTTTTAGAATAGACTTCAAGCCTGTCCGAATATTGGTTTTACCATAGCGCAGGATTTTTGAAAATATTATGCAACATTTGCTAAAAGTATTCTCTGTGAGTAGATGGTTCCGGTTTCAATATTCACCGCAGGTGTGTTGTTGCTTTGTGTACTGGCCTGGTGTACATCGCCCAATCGGACGGAGGTGGGTCATCTTGGTTCGGCAGTATATTTTTATGAGACGTTTCGGTTTGATGTTTTTCATGTGAATCCGACGCTGACGCGAATGATTGCGGGGTTACCGATTTGGCTTGCCGGGCCTCAATACGATTGGAAATCTTACTCGCCGCGACCGCAGGATCAATCGGAATGGAGACTTGGCGACGCGTTTATCCATGCTAACACTTCTGATAACATTCGCAGGTATATTTTTCTTGCTCGCTGATACCGATCATTGGATTCGGTGGTTATGTTGGATATCGATTGGCAACTGAGATATTTGGGAAAGCGTCAGGCGTGGTATTTCTCCTTCTCTGGACGTTTTCTCCGCTGGTCCTTGGGTGGGGGGCAACGATCTGTCCGGATGTGTGTGCGGCAGCGATCGGAATCATCGGAATTTATACATTTCGTTGCTGATTGCGAACGCCGGGATGGTGGAATGCGTTGGCCGCTGGTGGATGTCTCAGATGTATGATTCTAACGAAAACAACGTGGATTGCCGCATTTCCGTTGTGGTTTGTTCTCTGGCTGGTTTGGACCGTTCCATATTATATCGCTCGGCGAAAGTCGAAAACACGCGAATTTACCTATCAAACAACATCCATTCCCGGATGGAAACAGATGGTATCTTTGTTTTTTATCGCAATCTATGTAATCAATATGGGATATGCTTTTGATGGTTCATTTCGGCAACTGCAAGAATATCAATTCATGAGTCAGATGTTATAGTCATTTAATTTAAGTTTTTTCTGCGAACATCCGATACTAGTTCTATGAAATACGACAAAAGATTTAGAGAACGAGCCATCGCTTTCAAAGAGGGTGGTGCTGCATTCAAACAGCTCAAGGCGGTGTTCGGGATTGATCGCAAGACCCACAACGCATGGGTGAAATTGTTGCGTGAAACCGGTTCCGTGATACCTGAACAAGTGTTCCTGTCACGACAACGGAAAATCGATAAAGAGGCTCTGCGCAAGGCGGTCGAAAAGAAGACGGACTCCTATCTTTCGGAACTTGCCGCACTGTTTCAATGCAGTATTCCAGCGGTGTTTTACGCCCTGAAAAAGATGAAAATTACTCTTAAAAAAAGACGTTCACTTACACCGAAAAATCCGAAGAAAAACGAGCCAAATTCGTGAAAGATGTGGCCCAAATCCCCGAAGAGAAACAAGTCTATCTTGACGAGAGCGGCGTGGATCAATGCTTGGTTCGTGAGCATGGTCGGGCTCCTCGCGGCACAAAAGTCGATGACGTTGAACATGGACGAAAGTTTCAAAGAACAAATGTGGTGGCCGCGAAAATCGGTAGAAATATGGTGGCGTCACGATGTTACTCTCAAAACAGGACGAGTCATCTTTTCGTCGAATGGTTTCGTAAAACGCTCCTCCAATGTATTCCAATAGATACGACTGTCATGATGGACAATGCGTTGTTTCACCCGCATCGTAAGCTGCGTTGTCTTGCTCGTAAATATAATCTACGCATATTATTTTTGCCACCGTACTCAGCGGATTTCAATCTCATCGAAAAAGTTTGGGCGAATAGGAAACGTGCGTTAGTGGACCTATTGCCAGCCTCACCGAATCTCGAAAATGCGATGATGGAATATCTTCATCAAGGGAATCGCTAAACTAAATGGCTATAACCCGTTTTTCGGTTTGTGGTACGCGGCTTGCGTACTGCCGATGCTTCGCATCAGGTGT
>JAQVKF010000301.1 GCA_028694795.1 Thermoguttaceae bacterium
AAGGCCCCACCGGCGAACCCGGCTCCCAAGGCCCGCAGGGCGCGACCGGACCCGCTGTACCGCAGGGAGAAACTGGCCCCCAAGGTCCTCGTGGGTATACAGGCGAGCAAGGCCCCCAAGGCGTACCGGGAAACACCGGCCCGCAAGGCATCCAGGGCGAAACCGGACCCGCCGGAGCGGAAGGTGCCACCGGTCCGCAAGGACTAACCGGCCCGCAAGGCCCCCAGGGCATCCAAGGGCCATCCGGCCCGCAAGGTGAAAAAGGAGACACCGGCCCCCAAGGTCCCGCCGGAGCGGATGGAGTGGATGGGGCGGACGGGGCGACCGGTCCCCAAGGCCCCACCGGACCGCAAGGACCGCAGGGCGACAAGGGCGATAAGGGCGATCCGGGAGCGGATGCCGCGGTCGGTCCGGCCGTTTCCGTGTTGAAAGGTTTGAAGGCCAACTATCCGACCACTTCGAAATTCCTCCAATCCGCGCAATCGCTCACCCTCAAACCGCAGCCGTCTCTACAAGCGGACGCGAACGCGGCACAGCAATTCCTCACGGATATCACGCTCACCACGGCGACGGAAACGGTGGTGATCGGCGTATCGCTGGCCGTGGCGGAATCGGGAGAAAATGGCATCCCATTCGTTTCGGATGTGAGTTGTGTGGATAACGAAATCGCCTGCACGTATGGCAAACTCAAATTATCGCTCACGACGAAGTCGATCACGTTGGCCACAGGCGGCAAAACGTCCACGAAAACGGGGTTATCCATCGGCGGGACGGAACTCACGATCCCCGCCGCCGACGCGATGACGGGAGTGAATTTTGACACCGAATCGGTGCTTACCCCCGCGGGAGGTGCGTGATGGCGTATTACTGGACGGTGAATAAAGGCCCGTGCGCGTGCTGTGGCGGAGATTGTGGTTTGGGATATCTCATGATGGATGCGACGGTATCAAATATCGGCGTCAGTCCGATGATGCCGGAGTGGTCAACCTATCAATATTCCGGCGCATTAGCCACGATGAACGGATTATCCATACCAACAAAATTCAACCGATGGGCATTCATCGGATGGGCGAAAAGAATGGAGGTGGATACAACGAAAAGCGTGTTCCGCTTTTCATACGCTGGATATCAAAGCGGAATGCATAGCGACGACCGAATACAAACAACCGGGACGCTAACCAACCTCGGAACCGTTGACGGACTGGATAACACCGTCTACACAAACATGGACAGCACTTCCGAACCAAAAATAGCCGCGATTACATGGATTATAGCCATGTTTTGCGACAACAAAACAATTTTGCAAGCGTCAGATTATTTTGAATCAAAATACGACCAATTTTTAGAAAACTATACGTCAGGAGGATTCATCGAAGGATGAGAAAATCTTGCCGCTATTGCACGTTGAAACATATTGGATCGGCGATGGTCCTCGCCGAAGAAATCGCGAATGGAAACCTCGACCCAACGCACGTGGCCATGATGATCGGCCACCTCGGGCAGGCGGAATCGCAGAGCCAAGAACGTTGGCCGGAAATCGCCCAAACGTTACGAAAAATCCGACAAAACGCGGAAGAAAACTACTGGAACGCGCTCGATATGCGAAAAACATCCTGTACACTCGAAACCGATTTAGCCTATGTCGCCAACCGACTCGCGGACCTCACCGCCCCGATTCCCCTGCCGGAATCATCGAGCGGACCGGGGCCGGCGGGTGAACCCGGAGTCCTCGGAGGTCCACATGCGTAAATTGGAAATATCCGAATCCCAGCGAAATCGCGTACACGCGATGTTGGCACGTGGATTATCCCGATATCGGATCAGCAAGGAGACCGGGATCGGGAAATACCACTTGCGAAAAATCCTGAAAGAATCCAACGCGGTTTCGGTACGCCGGTGTCCGCAATGCGGACGCATGGTCTCGATGCCCTGTTTGGCCTGTGCGGTCGAAACGGAAAAGTCCATCCCCCTCCGCGGTCACCATGAAAACCAACCCCAAACACCGCGATATTTTTACCTCTTTGCCCAAAAATTGATTCTAACCGCCGCAATAGGAGAAGCATAAGATGGCGTTGCATGGATTAGCATACAGTGTACGGATGGCGGCGTATAACCGTGACGGAAACCGGGTCAGCGGTCTCGCGTCCACCTTGACGGCGACGCTTTGGGCGGACGGTGTCACCACCACGCTGACCGACACGATCACGGAGATCGGCTCGACCGGCGTTTACGTGGTCCCGCTGACCGCGGAGCAGATGACAGCCTATAACCTGTGTGTGACCGCGACGAGTACCACCGCGGGGATCACGCTCGACCCGGTGGTTCTCGATACGGAAGGCGGCCGCATCGATGTGGCCACGAGTACGCGGCTTGCGACCACGGGGTATACCACCCCGCCCACGACCGCCGCAATCGCCGAAGCCGTCGGAAGTCTCGACCTAACCGCCCTGACGAATGCGGCCGTCGGCTCGCTCAAAACGCTGATCCTGATGGGGATGAGTTTACGTATTGAAGACGGACGACTCAATATCTATGAAACGGACGGGACCACGCTCCACGCGTCCTATACCCTTGACACCGCCACAGCCGTTGACCCCATCATCGGCGTACACACGAACTAAAAAGGACCCCAAAACATGACAAAAACCGAAATTTTGAACTGGCTGGCAGATCAAACTTTTTGCGATGCGATTTTAGATACTCCCCAACCCATCGGCGACCCCCAAGCCGACGGAACGCAGTGGTACGCCGTGACCATTCGTGAGGTGTATCAAGACTCCGCGATCACACGCCGAATCCATTTTTATGTCGTGAACGAAAACGAAACCGACGAACGCGCCTACTGGAAAG
>JAQVKF010000126.1 GCA_028694795.1 Thermoguttaceae bacterium
CGCTCCAACGCCAGAACCGGTAGCGCAGCCTGCACCTGAACCCGCTCCAACGCCAGAACCGGTACCGCAGCCTGCACCTGAACCCGCTCCAACGCCAGAACCGGTGCCGCAGCCTGCACCTGAACCCGCTACAACGCCAGAACCGGTGACCGAGTAAGGGATAGGTACTCACGATACTGTTGTTATACCACTCCAATCCGGTTGTCCGCGTAGCGGTCCAGAAGGGGTAGCGTCAAGGTACCCGTATCCCAATTCGCACTACCATGCGGTTGATGAAAAACTGTTCGGATGGTCGCCTACGGCTTCCGACCCTCACTTGCCGGTACACTCTATATATTGGCAAGTGATCCACTTCGACCCGACCGTCCGTATAGCGGGCTAGGAGGGTGGTAAAAAGTCTTTCAGAATGGGAGAGTATAATGGCAACACCTGATTGGTACCTGTCGGTTGAGGCCCTGTTTCGAAAGATGGGGATGTCTCTCGAGTCGTTCGGATGCGAAAGCGTCTTGGTCGTTACGATCGTGCTGATTTTGCTGGTTCGGTTGTGCTGTGGAAACCCGCAACGACCGTGGGTGGCAAGATGTTGGATCACGTTTATTGCGTTTACGGGGCTGATCATGGCTCTGTTGGTGCAGGGGGTGTATCTTTCGGGGAGCGTGACGACGACTCGTGTTGCGGCGGCCAATCAGGCGGCCCAGAAAGCCCAGGCGACAACTCAGCGAGTTTATGAACGTATGGTGGAATTGAAATCGGTTTTGGACACCGCACGCACTGCTCGTTCGGTGTCAGAAATCAAACAGGCGGCAAGCGAGGCGAGTGCGATTGCCGCGGATGCGGCCGCACGCGATGCCTTGGATGTTCAGGCGGTCGCCAAATTGGAAACCGCCGCGGCACGCACCGAAGCGGACTCTGCGAAGTCGGCGCAAGCGGCAGCGGAAGTGGCTCAAAAAGCGGCGGAAACCAAAGCGGCGGAGTCCGATGCCGCGAGGGTGACGGCGGAAACGGCGGCTGAGGCGGCACGTTCGGAAACTGTGGCGATAAAAGGCGAATCGGAGAAAACGCAAGCGGAGATGGCGGTTCGGATTACCTCGTTGGAATCGCAACTCGCCGAAATGACGACGAAACTTTCACAGGCCGAATCGGCGTTGAATGAAGCTCAACAGGCTCGGGAGGCGGCGGAAGCGAAAGCCGCGGCAGCGGAAGCGGCCCAAACGGCAGCCGAAATGCAGACGTCATCTGTACTGCACGAGGCTCAATTGGCACTTCAATCGTCCATTTACGCTCAACTTCGAAGTTGGGCCGCATTGACGCGGTTTGACACTCAGCTTGCTCAAGCGATGCCTCGTGGCACGGAATTGGCTGGCGTGACATGGAATCATCCATCGCATGCTGGACCGATCTGGCGTTACACGTCACATGGCGGATCGGCGTACGTTGCCGCGTCCACTATGGAGGGGAAGTTCGCGTTGCGGTGTAGGGAAACCGTGCAGCGAACGAGGGTTTCTTCCGCGCAAATGGCATCAGAATCGGTGCCGGCGGAAGAATTTCGGAAAGATTCTCTGTTGCCGGATTCGTTCATTGCGGAAGCGGGGCCGATATCCTGAGCGATGTGTTCGATACCTTACGTTGTTTCGATGGACTTGTATTTTCGAGGGAGCGTATGCCAATGAAAGAGTTTCCCCTGTTAGAGCAGTGGTCCGTTGCGTTGCAGCACGGGTATAGCGAGGCGAGTGTATGGTTGTTCCGGACGGTTGGACTTTCGCTCCGCACCTATGGTGATGAGCTGGTACTTCTGGTGACGCTTGTGGTGATTTTATTGTGTCAGTCGTGGTTGGGGCGAACACGGTTGGCGGGTAAGGCAATGTTTTTTTTCGCTCTGCTCGGTTTTGCGACGTTCTTCTTGGGACACCACCTAGCATCGCGGACACCTGTGGAAGGCGACACTAGTCCCGGCGATCCTAGTCTCGTGGCACAGCAGATGTCCGAGACGGCTTCGCAAAATGCGAATCAGACGTTAGAATTGGCCGAGAAAACTTTGGCTGAATGGAACCGATAAACCGAATGACGGCGGATGGATGGGAACGGCGGATACACGACTTTTTCGTGGAATCAATCCAACAAGTCCGTATATCCATAGAGTCAGTATAAACGATACGGAAAGGTGATCACCGTGACTTGGTACACACAAATAGACGCATTGCTTTCGGACACGTTTGGGGTTTCCTTGGGGAATTTCGGCGGCGAATTGGCTCTGTGCGTGACGATTGTCCTCATCATGCTGTTGCGAGCATTCATGGGTGCATCGCGTGCGTCCAGAACGGTGACTCTCGTGCTGACGATGCTCGGTTTTCTCGTGGCGATCCTGCTCCAACATCCGTTCGGAATCGGGTGCTCATCGACCGAATGCGCGACATCCGCGGCGACGCCTCTTTTTACGGGACTGCTGATGCAGGATGGTTTGACCCGTTTCCTACGACCGCTGCTGTTGGTGTTCGGACTGCTCTACACTTTGTGGCTCGCTCGGACGAAACTGCTTGACGCCGATAATGCCTCCGATTATTTTGTCATGATTCTTGGAGCGATGGTCGGAATGTGCCTGATGGTCTCGGCGAACCATATGTTGATGGTGTTCCTCGGTATGGAAATGGCGAGTGTGCCCTGCTATGCGTTGGCCGCGTTCCAGCGTAAAAATCGGCTCGGTGCCGAATCGGCTCTTAAATACGCCGTGTTCGGGGCCGCCGCCGCTGGTACGATGCTCTACGGAATCAGCGTTTTGTGTGGTATCCTCGGTTCCGCGGAGCTACCGGTGATGGGTTCTCGACTCGCGGAAATCATGGTGAATGGCTGCTCGTTCCTCACTGCGTTCGTGTTGGCCACAAGTGTCGTCCTGATAGCCGTCGGGCTGGCGTTCAAACTTTCCGCCGTGCCGTTCCAGTTCTGGGTGCCGGATGTGTTCGAAGGGGCCGCGGCGGAGGTCGCGTGTTTCCTGTCGATCGCCTCGAAAGCGGCGGCAATTGGAATGACACTGCGAATTCTGCTCGGACTGCTCAATGTCGATCCGACACTTTTACCCAATTTTGCCCCGGAATCTATCGTGTTGGCGATGGTGCCGGCCAAAAAATTTGCCGCGATTCTGATCGGGCTGCTTTCCGTGGTGACCTGTACCTATGGAAACTTGGCCGCGTATGCTCAGACAAATCTCAAACGCCTGCTCGGATATTCCACGATTGCGCACGCGGGATATATGTTGATGCCGCTCGCGGCGATTGCCGTTACGGTGGATTCTAACATGGAAACCGAGGCGTTCACGGCGTTGGGATATTATTTGGTCGCGTATCTGTTCATGAATTTCGTCGCGTTCATCGTGACGGCGATGATTCGTGACAACACGGGTTCCGAGGCGATTGAAGCGGCTACGGGACTGTCGCGTCGCTCGCCAGGTGTGGCGATTTGCTTTGCGATCGCGCTGTTCAGCTTGGTCGGAGTGCCACCGTTGGCAGGCTTCGCGGGTAAATTCCTCGCTTTTGCAACCGTCTGGAAATCGGGGCTGGTGACGCTGGTCGTGATCGGTATCGTCAACTCGCTGATTAGCTTATTTTACTATCTTCGCGTTGTCAAGGTGGCGGTCGTTGATCCCGAACCGGAAGATATGGACGCTCCGGAGGTTTCCGCGTTGGATGGAAGTGGCCTGCTTTGTCTTGCCCTAACCATTCCCGTTGTGCTGCTCGGACTGTATTGGAACGGTTTAATTCAATACCTGACCACTGCCGCTGCATCAACCTTCCGATAAATCGCTTGTACCGCAGGTTTGCCCTGTCGTGTAGGTTTGTCTGTCGCGGATTCACCTCCCAGCTTCACCGTTGGGGTGGTAGTCGAAAATGGCCAACGGGCGGGCGGTGGGCTAGCGGCTGGCCCAATGGTGGATTAACAGGTGGGCCATGGGCTAACGGGTATGCCCAAGGGGGTGGAGGAATGAGCGAACGATTCATGGTGGCCGTTGGCGTTTTGCTTTTGAGTGGCATTTGCGGTTGCTTTTCTTCGGATCGTGCAGAATCTGATCCTGCGGCGGGTTCCACGGTAAGTTCCACGGCGGGTTCCACGGTAAGTTCCGCGGAATCCTCTTCGTTGCGGATGATTTCGTTGTCACCGAATATCACGGAAACGATTTTTGCAATAGGAGCGGAAGCGGGTCTTGTGGCGGT
Source organism: Thermoguttaceae bacterium (assembly GCA_028694795.1). GTDB lineage: Bacteria > Planctomycetota > Planctomycetia > Pirellulales > Thermoguttaceae > JAQVKF01. The sequence goes on from JAQVKF010000126.1 coordinate 4,203, forward strand.
GACCGATCGGTGCGATGTACCACCCGCTGCTCGGCAGAAACCGTGCGTTGGTGAGTACGGACGTCCGAATGTTGAACGCGTGTTAGCTTTTCGACCGACGCATCTGTTGACGATTGAACGGCTTCCCGCCGATATGCGGCAGATGCTCGAAAATGCCGGAATTCAGGTCGTGTTGTTACGCATTGGCAATCTCGAATCGATGTATACCATGTTCCGCGAGGTGGGACGATTGACGGGACGTGTGGCGGAGGCGGAGCAGCTCGTTCAAAATGTGCAGAACGATTTTGTGGAAGCTCGACAGCAGATTGCGTCAAAATTCGACGTACCGCCGCGTCTCTTCTTCGAATTATGGAACGATCCGCTTACCACGATTGGACGTGAGTCGTATCTGAACGATCTGGTTACGGCGATTGGTGCGGTAAATGTCGCGGCGGAGCTTCAGCCGGCGTATCCGAATGTCAGTCCGGAGAAAGTGTCCGAGTGGAATCCTGATTTTATTTTGCTCGTTTACATGGCGGCACTCGATCGTACCGATGCCGAATCGCCCGTGGTGTTGGTCTCGAAGCGAATCGGCTGGCGCGATTTGCGAGCGGTACGACGGCGGCACGTGCTGGACGGATTGCCAACGGATATTCTGTTACGACCCGGTCCACGATTGGGAAAAGGGGCTAGAGCGATTGCCGAACGGTTGTGACCCGCGTGTTTCAACGATCCGAATGAACGTACTGATTTACTCACCGATGCGGCTACTTGTGCGTCTAGGGCGTGTTCACATCGCTGTTATTACATAGTAGAAAGTTGATTGCCGAGAGGCGGGTGCTTGTGCTTCCGGCATTCGTCGGTTCATAAGATTTACCAGACGTTGGTATGGCTGCATTGCTGGTTTGCCTTCCCGATTCACTACCGGGCGTTCCCGGATCGGGTTAGAGTGGCTATTGACGCAGTATGTAGCATATTCGACAAATGAGGGCCGGGAAAAAGGACGCCTATGATTAAGGAGGTGGAGAAAATCATGCATCGACGTTACTTTGTCCAAAATGTGTTAGGTACAAGTCTGGGTGGTGGTTTGGCAAAATTTTTGGGCAATCAAACCATGTCATCCATTGGGATGGCTCAAGATGTCAGGCCTTCCTCGCTTTTCAAGGCACCTGTAACCGAACCGCAAAATCTCGCACTGCGTCCCGATATTTTGGATACCGATGAACAGCGACCTGCTTGGGTGGAATTGCCGGAGGACCCGGTTGAATGTGACGCCGCGGCCAAAGAGGCGATCGAGCGCTATCGTAAACGGTCGATGGCATTGACCGTGCTTGACGAGCATGGCAATCCGCTGGTGGAACGGCGCGTACGCATACGACAGACGAGTTCCGATTTTCGATTCGGTTGTAATATTTTCCCTTGGGGGCGTTTGCCAGACGCTCGCCAAAACGCCTACACCGAACAATTCGCACAGGTTTTCAATGCGGCGACTGTTGCGTTTTATTGGTGGACGTACGAGTCACAGCAGGGGAAACCGCAGGATGCTTACACTGAGCGGGTTGCGCGGTGGTGTCAGGCGAACGGCATTCGAGTGAAAGGCCATCCGCTTTTCTGGAATTATGCGGAACCCGCCTGGCTGCCCAACGATCTCCAGACGCTTCATACGCAGGTTTTGGATCGTATTACCCAATGTGTGACACGATTTCGTGGACTCATTGATCGTTGGGATGTTATCAACGAGGTGACTGGATACAATACGGAAGAATTACGGAAAAACGCTCCCAAATTGACCCAATTACTCACGACGTTCGGAGCTGAAACGCTCGTGCGCGAAACGTTTCAAACAGCGAGAGCGGCTCATCCTGACGCCGAACTGCTCGTCAACGATTATCGCGTGGATGACGATTATGCGAAACGGGTGATCGTACCACTATTGGCGGCGGAATCTGGAGAACACACCGAATTTGGTCAATCTGCGGTGGCAATGGGACGATTGCTGGATGGGATCGGTTTGCAATCGCATCAACATACACCTGACTCACGTTGGTCGAGCGCAAAAATCGTGGAGGTATGCCAGCGTTTTTCGCAATTTGGGCGTCCGCTCCATTTCACCGAAACGACGATTCCTTCCGGACAAATGCGCGATGAGATCGCGTATCGCGGCCAAAATGTATGGGAAACGTCGGTAGCGGATGAGGAACGGCAATGCCGTGAAGTGGTTCGGTTTTACCAATCACTGTTTGCCCAGCCGTCGGTGGACGCGATTTTTTGGTGGGATTTTTCCGATCATGGTGCGTGGCTGAACGCTCCGGCAGGCTGGTTGCGAGCGGATATGTCGCCTAAACCGGTCTTCGATGCCATGGCCGAACAGATTGGCCGGACCTGGCGAACAGAACTCGAGGCGACGACCGATCCTCACGGTCAAGTCCAGTTTCGAGGATTTCTAGGTACCTATACCGCACAGCCGATTGATGGATGAGAACGGTGAGTGCCACCGATGGAGCTACGAATAAAGTGGGTGGTTCCATCGGTTCTTTGTTCCGTGTATGACGAACGATTCGAGGTCAACGTTCCGAATTTGGGAACGGAAAAGATTGGTTCCATACAGTTGGGAACGAAAAATTGCAAAATACGCGTACCGTCCGAGGGTACAGATGTAAAATATTCGAAAAAAGTCGAATGCGTATAAAAAACACTTGCATCAGAACGCGATTCAGGTAAAGATATAAAAATGGAGATTGTTCGCGTTTGATGACCGTTTTTTTGGGGGCGTTAGAGTGCCTGTTGTACGGTGGCGGATTTGCCTGATTCATGGAAATGAATATTCGTGTCAGGCAGACTTTTGTGGGCGGATCCCGGCCGGCTTTCGTGTCGGATGACCATGCGTGTTCCTTTTTACGTCTCCTTGGTTTCTTGGACCGTTGGTGTCCACGGGCAAAGAACGGGATGCCGGGAAGGGTCCCCTGATGGAATGGGCGCGGGTTGCCGATTGCGTGCTTGTCGATGGCTGTGCGAACATTTTCTGTAGATTCTGAATCGGAGTCCTTTTGGGAGGCTATGAGCATGTCGCTTGTCATCCGTCCTTATACGCATCAGTCCTTGGGAGCGGTGATCGCATTCTGGGAAGGACGTCGTGCGGCACCGATGCTTCTCCAGCCGTCGATGACCGCCGTGCTGGTGGCAAGTCGTGTTATTTCCAACACGTTGTTCGATCTCAACGGTTTGATTCTTGCGGTGGAAGAATCCGGTTCTGGTCCCAAGCATGTGGTCGGTTTAGTTCATGCGGCTTTTCCACCTGATCCTGAATATATGTGTCCTACGATGCATATCCCCCAACTTAACGCCGCACCGTTTGTTCGGCGTGAAGGGATCATCATCATGGTAGCGGTCGAGGAGACGCTTCCACCGGAGCAGCAGCAAGTGATTTTGGGTCAATTGTTGGCCGCGGCTGAAAATTATTTCCGTGAAAAACATGTACAAACCATCTATGGTGGCGGGGTTAGTCCTTATAATCCCCCGTTTTATAACGAGTTATGCGGAGTGGGTGACGCATGTGGCGTGCTCGAAGCGGATCAACCGGCCCACGAGGCGTTCCAGACGGCTGGTTATCAAAAGGTGACAAAAACGGTGGTGCATCGTCTTCCGCTCACCACATGGACGCCGCCCGTCAATCCGGAGATCCTTTCGGCAAAACGAACGCATACGGCGATTTCTCACGAATGGAAGGCGGAAACCTCTTGGGAGTCCATGACGATGTTGCCGGGCGGGAATCCGCACGAGTTTCAAACCTATTCTTCTGACGGACATCTGCAAGGTCGTTTAGTTTTACGAGAAATTCCGGCGGAATTGCCGGACGGTACCATGACGGAACTGTTTGTCACACATCGATTTGTGTGTAAAGGAGTCTCAGGCATTAGTTCGTTAGAGCGTCAAGAAATTGGATTGGTGCTTTGGGATTGCGCGTTGGCGTCGCTTAAACAATTGGCTCCGACGGGTGTGGTGGAATGGATTTTGCGGGACGATCCGACGTTTCGTTCACGCATTCACATTGCGGAATCATTTGGATTTACACCGTTTACACGTGGTGTCATCTACCGTCGCGAACTCTAGTTACGGTTGCGGCAACGTGCGCTGCGAGTTTGTCCTTTTATTAGGGCGTGTTCACATCATAAATGCAAGACATTTAAGCAATATAGCGTATTTAGGTTGAGTATACTATCGATAAAATTCGATATAAACATCCATCACCTCAACTCGTTTAGTCCATATTAACAGACGGGATACGCCTCAAATAATTTTTTTGGGCGTGAAAAAAGATATGGAGAGAAAAACTTTTGGCTGTACCATCGTTTGCTCGACAGAAGTCGAGCAAAGGTGTTTTTCCTCTAAACCTCCACTCGACCAACGGGGGTTGGACGAGCGGCAATGATTCAAAACTTTTTACTATATATACGAGCTATAATGTGGGGCAACATGGTACGACGTTTACGTGAACACGCCCTAGACGGTGGTGATTCCAGCCAGGTAAGTAGGCATATCCCCCCCGATCGAAGGTCACTTCATTCCCGGCCCTCACTTGTCGAATATTCAACCAATATTCTACCCCAACCCGCCCGAAGGGCCGGGAAGGTTTCTTATTAGACATTGATGCTATTAACGTCAGGTGACATGACCCGCAGGTGCGCTGTGCGAAGTGGAGGCACCAACGTCTATTAAAAAGTGCCGGTCTGTAGAAAACGCAGGACGAGTCGGTGTACGTCGACCGATTGTGGCAGAAGCGAGTGGAGCACAGGTACCCGTTTGAAAGCGGCTTCCCCCTCTAAATGGGCTTCGTCAATACGAACGACCCCGTCATCGTCACCGGGCAAAAGAAGGTTGAAACCAAATTGATTGCCTGTACCGCCCGCGATGACGGCGAACGGGATCGGCGGAACCGCAAGCGTATTTCGAACCTCGCCCCATTTAGCTCCTAACTGCTCGGCACTCTGTCCGAACGTTTTCTCAAATAGCGGATTATCACGCAGCATTTCTGCCGCTCTAGCACCTTGATTTGGCGGACCGAGCATCACACAACGGCCATAACGCGGATCAACCCGACCGCCACTCCGTTTGAGATCGTCCGAAAAGAAACGCCGCAACACGATATTGCCCATGCTATGTGCGACAAAATCAATACGCTCCAGATCGGGCAAGCCCGCAATTACTTCGGAAACCGCTTGGGCGTGTTGTTCAATGTCCGCGCGAGTCGTGGCATAACTGACGTTAATGACCACGTAATCGCCATTTTTCTCCAAGTACTTGCCTAACGCCGCCATGTGATAGCGAGTCGTCGCCAAACCATGTAGAAGCACCACCGCATGGCCACGCATCGGCGGCAATTGTGCACGCTGCACCTCTTGCTTAAGCCGCTCTCGACACAGAGCGTACGAACCTTGTACAAGGCAAAAATTACGCGCATCCAACAATCGGCACTCATCGTCGGAAACACACCGCTGAATACGCCAACTGTAGAGTATAAGGCAATCGCTCCACGTACCGGAACCACCCAACGTCGGCATCGAAAACGAACTTTCAGCCGACTCGTCTGCTACTTCCGGGTCTCCACCAAACTCCAACGTCGTGGTTGATTCCCCCACCCCGGCTTCCGTCGGCACTGGTCCCACAGGGGATTCCAAAGCAGGCCCCATCAGCACAGGCCCTACTACGGAAGGAGCCGTCGAAATCGGAACGGTTGGATCATTTGCCAGAACAGACGCCGAGACAACGGCCGCGGATGTCGCCGTCGGTGTGTTTTGCGAAAAAAGAACGTTTTGCGTGAAACCCGCTTGCGATCCGGTGATTATCCCTACGAACGCTATCGCCCATATCGTCGAAAGTTTTGTTAGGGACAATTCCACTAAAGACGACCGCGTCCTCTCTACCCTTGCCGAAGATCGCCGCGTTCCTAACGGTCCAGACAGGCACACCCGCCCAGCCCACATCGCCAAAAGTACGCGGTGTATGTCATCGGAAAAAGGAATCCGAAGGAATCGAGGCCGTGCCATATTTCACCCGGATGAAGTATGTTTCCCATGTTTCGCAAATCAATCTTTGGAGACTCATCAGCAACCAAACTCACATCAATGATCCGCACTCGTACCAACAATCTAATGCGGTAATTGTGTTATGCCGCAACAACACTCCCTCGGCAACTGGCTCATACGGCAACAGCCACCGCGACGGGTTGACCCACCGCCAACCCGTCTATACGCAATTCAGTTCACATCTTCCCCTGTTCACCACGAACGGCGGAATATCTTGGCGAGGATCGAATCATGGAACACCGAGTCGTGACGCACTGGGCTACACGATGTGCGTTACTTGATGGAACTAAGCGCGGCTTCTTCGGTTGGAAAAATCTTAAACAGCCGATCCAACCGTGTGATTTTGAAGACCTCGAAAATGTCCGGTTGAATGTTGCAACAAACGAGGCTTCCATTCAGTGCCTTGATGCGTTTGTCGAGCGTGATCAGCTTGCCCAAGGCACCACTGGAAAAAAACTCAATCCGCCCGAAATTCAACACCACTTTGCGATATCCGCCATTTTCGACCAAATCCAACAATTCCTGCCCAAACTCGAGAATGCGCAGCTCGTCGGTATATTTGGGATCCCGGAACTGGACCACCGCGATTCCAGCAACTTCCCGCACTTCAATGCGTTTGTAAGCATCCGACATCCTAAACTCTCCTTCAATATTCTGTGATCTCTCTTTGGGAATGATTCGGCAGGCATTTTGGAACATCGCAACGAAGGCCTTGACACCTATTCCAACTCACCCGTACGGGGTAGAATACCAAAATACCTATCCACCTATAAACAGTTCCATTGTGAGGCGTTTTTGCGTGGATGTCAAGCAAAATTATCCCACATTTTAACATTGTCTTCCAAAATTTTTCGGAAAATTCGTTTTTTATCGCGTGAGGAGTCCTCAGCCGATTGAAGAGAAGGCGATTTTCTGAGAAAATGAACCTGCGGTGGCTGACGTTTCGCGTGAGAACGTGTAAGCGATGCCCCGATCGCATCCGAACCGACCCACACTCGCGAGTCCGATGCAAGAACAGAGCATAAAAAGAGTGGATGACCGAAACCAAGGCCGAATGCTTCGAAGAACACTTCTTGTCGAGTGTTTTCGGATCAGAGAGACAAATACCTATGACGGTTCTTTCCGATATTGAAATCGCACGAAAAACGACGCCACTTCCGATTGCACAGGTGGCGCAACGATTGAATATTCCTTCAGATGCGCTAGAGTCGTATGGTTGTTCGATTGCCAAAGTGTCGCTTCCGTACTGTGATTCGCTCGTCGCATCTGCCGCGAATCGTCCCTGTGGCAAATTGATCCTCGTGACCGCGATCACGCCGACGCCTGCGGGTGAAGGAAAAACGACTACCTCGATCGGTTTGGCCGATGCGTTGCAACGGCTCGGAAAACGTGCGATCCTTTGTCTACGTGAACCGTCGATGGGACCTTGCTTCGGGGTGAAAGGTGGCGCGGCGGGTGGCGGATATGCTCAAGTCGTCCCAATGGAGGAGATTAACCTCCATTTTACTGGCGATTTCCACGCTATTGGTGCCGCTCATAATCTGCTCGCCGCTATGGTCGATAACCATATCCATCAGGGAAACTCGCTTGGTTTCGATATTCGAAGACCGCTATGGGGCCGGGTCGTGGATATGAACGATCGTGCGTTACGCCAAACGGTGTGTGGTTTGGGCGGTGTCGCCAATGGGCTGCCGCGAGAATGCCGATATGACATTACCGTGGCCTCAGAAGTGATGGCTGTGTTCTGTTTGTGTCGTGGTTGGAAAGAGTTGCGTGAACGGCTCGGAAATGTAATCGTGGGATTTTCTCGCGATCAAATGCCGATCACCGCGGCTCAATTACACGTACATGGCGCGATGACCGTGTTGCTCAAAAATGCTTTGGCCCCGAACCTTGTTCAGACGCTCGAACATACGCCCGCATTG
>JAQVKF010000127.1 GCA_028694795.1 Thermoguttaceae bacterium
GGATTCTGCGCCTGCCCTGGAGCATTGGGGGTGTTGGTGGGATTCCGGGTCAACCAGGGGGGGGGGGGTGAGGTTGGTTGAGTTCGGAATGGTTGTTCGGAATGTGTTGGAGGTACAGATGTATTCGTTGGGGTAGACGATCTATTCGCGGGCGTTGACAGGAAATCAAACGGTGAAGTTGGTTGGCTTGGCACGGCCGTGGAATTCGAAATAACCGATGACTCTTTCGGTGTCATGCCGACACGAGTTGCCGATGTGGATGGTACCGGTGCAGATGATGCTGGTGCAGTTGGTACGGATATGGATGATACGGGTGTTGCGGTCGCTTCGGTCGATACCGTCGCAGACGGTTCGGAAATGGGCGTCGCGGCATTTGGACGGGGAAGGGAAAGTGATTCCGCGAACATAGCCATGGGAAACCAAACGCCCGCAGGACCTTGACGTAACTCCCCTTCCGTGTGTATCTCGCCTGAGGCAACGAGCTGCCTTAGATTTGCTGTTTCCAGCGGCCCTGTTTCCACCGTCGAATTCTTTGCTCGATAATACCACTTCATTCGCATTTCTCCGCCAAATAGGAATCGCCTCCGAATCCATGAAAAATCCGCCGTTCTCATGGGCATTTGGCATCGGATGCCGTTTGGGTATCTATGGTGTTGGGGGCGGTTTCCGTATGCGTCCGTTGTCGCATGAGCCGTGAATTAGCCCGCGGTGCTCGGCCTGAGACCTGCGGTTCAAATTCCGGATGACCGGCAAGCGCGGCGATTTCCTTCATAATCCGCTTGGTGACGATGCCCAGCACTTCACGATTGGTTTCCTGACCGTAGAATTCCGAAAAATCAATCGGCTTCCCGAAAACCATCTCAATCCGTGCTGGACGCACGAACAGCGCGAAGATTTTCTCTTCATAGGGTAAGCCGCGGATATAGCACGGAATGACGGGGACCCGTGCGATCAGTGCCATCATTGCCGCGCCGAGTTTTCCCGGAAGTAATAATTGTTCTTTATCAATGTTAATGCGTCCTTCTGGAAAGATTCCCAACGCGTCGCCGTTTTGTAAATGACGCATCGCGATTTTCGTCGCTCGTGTATCGACGCCGCCGCGGCTGGTTGGAATGGTTTGTGCCAAACCGAGGAAAAACCCCGCCACACCCTTAAAATATTCCATCGCTGTCATCCAGTGCACGACGCGGTTTGTGGCCGTCTCGATCAGCATCGGTTCAAATCGACACGAATGGTTGCAGGTGACGACGGCACCTCTGCCCGACTCGAGCGGGAGCGGAGCACCGACGGAGGTCGCACGCCATAACCAGCGAACGATCAGATAATTCACTCCCCACCACAATCGTTGCGGCCAGCCCATTCTCAATCGACACATATGGCAAAATGTGCTGATGATCGCAATCATGACCAATCCTATCAAAAAAATCCGATAGACCGGATAGAGACTTGCTTCCGTTCCGAATGCCGCTCCCGTGGTTCCCAATATATTTCCTTGCATTTCCAACATTTCCATCGTCTAATCCTGTAAAATCGGAGACTTCCTCGCCTTGCGCAAACCTTCGTCGAGTCGGTCGTCACCGAGCTGAATTTTTTTCACATAACGCAAATCGTCGAGCGTCTCGCCCGGCTCACCTTTGTCGCGTTTGTATAGTAGGAATCGCCGCGTTGCCGCAAGTTCTGCCTGCGATTTCGCTTTCGTCGGCGATTTCACGTCAAGCGTGTCATTGGTTGGCGAACGCTTTACCCACTCCGCGACTAACTCTGCGGCGGGGTCGATATAAATCACCTCGCTCAGATTACCCTCTATCTTACGTCCATCGCGTAATGTGACTTGGTAGGTATAAATTCTTGCTGGATAAGAACGTCCGGTGAAATATTTTTCGTTATTCGCGTTCTCCTTGAAACGCCATTCCTCCTCCATCCACTCACGCACGATCTCGGTTTCGATCGAAGCGACGGCGGAAAGCGGTATCTCGCGCTGCCGCCGCGTCGCCCGATCCTCTATTTTAATCCGTTTGTCCCGTGTCAGAAAGAGCTGTCCCGCGATTGTGCGACCGTCCGACCGAGTTAAATAACCGTTTATCTTCTCTTGCGACTCGTCATTCTGGCGCTTAAGTGGCGATGTGACAACACCTTGCGCCGATTCGAGCGACTGGTTATTACGGTTGGTTGTTTTTTTCGGAAGATTTCGTTCAGCTACCGCTGCCGCTCGTTTTCGTGCGGCTAAACGTTCCGAATCCGACGATTCTTCTGAATTTTCCGAACCGGATGATTGGGATGGTTCCGTCTTCGGTGGCGACACGTCATCGTTCGTTGGAACATGGGCACAATATGCCGCACCGCCCCATAAAACGAGGAAAGCGATCATCGCAAATTTAACCTGATGATGGAAGTTTTTCATCACAACCGCCTTTGTTCGTGCATAGTGGTCGATATTTGCCAAGTGACATTATATTTTATGATGTTTTAGTGCGTGTTCACATATAACCACATGGTAAAAAAACATGGCCAAGAATGAAGTAATAGTAATCGGGGTGGTCTGTGTCGGCTGATATTGAAGTTCGTGCGTCTAGCAAAAAGTTTTGGAAGGGGAGTTTGAGGGGAAACTTTTTGCAAAAAGTTTCCTCTCATTGGTTCTTCACTTCGAAAAAGTTTGGCGAAAAAGTATTTTCCGCGGAAAATACGCAAATTTTTTACCCGATGCTGGTATGGCCGGTCGCTCCGATAGGGTGCTACTTGTGTGAACACGCCCGGTACCGCTCGTCCTTTTTTCGCTGTGAGGTGATCGCCCAGCGTGGCCGCTATTCCTCGGCGGCCCGCTTTGCGAACAGTCGGTCTCGGTCAGTAGGCGATTTACCATCCTACAGCAAGCCGTCCAGCTGATCGACGAGTGCGGCGAAACGCTTCATCGCCGCCTCGATTGGAGCCGGTTGGGACATGTCCAATCCGGCGTCTTTCAAAATTTCGAGCGGCATTTTCGACGAACCCGATTTGAGGAATCCGAGATATCGCTCACGTTCCGCCTCGCCACCATTCAGCACCATCTGCGATAGCGCAATCGCCGCCGACATACCGGTGGCATATTGGTACACATAATAGCTCCGATAGAAATGCGGTATTCGGAAGCATTCAAGCGAAAGTGGTTCGTCAATCACGAAGTTCGGGCCAAAATAGAGATCCAAAACTTTGCGATACTCCGAACGGAATCGGTCCGCCGTCAGCGCCTCGCCCGCCTCGCCCAGCGTGTGAATCGTCCTCTCAAACTCCGCAAACATCGTCTGACGGAAGATTGTCTGACGAATGCCGTCTAATTCGTGATTGATCAAATACGCCAATTCACGTTCGTTTTTCGCATGCTTCTGCAAGTAATCGGACAGTATTTGCTCGTTGAATGTGCTTGCGATCTCGGCCAAAAAGAGTGAATAATCGTAATATGGGAACGGCTGCGTCTTCGACGAATACCACGAGTGCATCGAATGCCCCGCTTCGTGTGCGAGTGTGAAAATGTTATCGAACACCTCGTCTTGATAATTCATCAGGATGTACGGTTGCCCGTCGAATGAACCGCAGGAAAATGCCCCACTCTGTTTTCCGCGATTTTCGTAACGGTCACACCAACCGCCGGTTAACCCTTTACGGCAGGTTGTCACATATTCCTCGCCGAGCGGCGCGAAACTGTCGGTCACCATCGTGATTGCCTCGTCAAACGAACGTTTGATCGTGAGATCGGATAGAATCGGCGCGTAAATATCATAAAAATGGATGTCGTCCAACTTCATCGCGCGACGTCGAACCTCATAATATCGGTATAGCGTTGGCATATATTGGTGGATCGTCTGGACAAGATTGTTGTACACCGCGGTCGGAATCGCGTCTGGAAATAATGCGTCGTCCAAAGCGGAGTCAAAATTCCGAACTCGTGAGTAATAGGTGTCTTTCCGTATCAAGCCGTTAAGGGTGGCCGCAAAGGTATACTGATGGTCATGATACGCCCGATAATAGGTTTCGAACAGATTTCGACGTACCTCGCGGTTCGGTAAATTAAGCAGTGTCGCATAGGTTCCATGGCTGACCTCGACCTGGCATCCGGTGCCGTCGTCGATGGAACCGAATTTTAGATCGGAATCGTTGAGCTGTCGAAAGGTCTCCGCCGCCGTGTCGGACATTTCCGCCTGCATGGCGAGAATTCGCTCCTCTTTTTCCGAAAGCGTGTGCGGACGCTTACGTTCGAGTCGCTGTAAATAAGTTTTGTACGGTGCGAGTTCCGGGGTGGCGATACGCTCTTGCATCGTTGCTTCGGGAATCGAGAGCAGTTCCGGCTGCATATATGCGGTGGCTTCACCCGCTTTGGCCGCGACAAATCCGAAACGTGCTTGACGCTGTTGTGCGTCGTCATTCGTTTGATCTTCGGCGAACCGTAAAAATGCGTATGTTCCCAACCGCTCCTCACGTCGCATAAACGCAAAACGGATGTCTAGTGCCGAGCGTAGGGTGTCCACACTTTCACCCAGTTTACCACGAAACGCGGTCAACGAGTCAATAGATTTTTCCCAATCACTAAATTCTGTTTCCCAAGCCGCGTCGCTCTCGAAAAGACTTTCGAGTTTCCAGCAGTCTTCCGGACGCTGTTCACTGCGGGTCATAATCTTTTGCGTCGTGTCTTCCATCTTGTCATCCATCACGTACACTCCTATTCTATTTGTATTTTTCAATCTTTCTAAAATTGGGTGGTAACGAAAAAAATTTTTCGTAAAAGCACTTGGCACCCCATCGTGATCACAAATTTTACTCAAAATGGGCTATAAATTGCAGATTTTAGCGATTTTATCTTTTTTTTGGGGATCATTTTTTTCAAAATAACTCTTTAGAGGGATGAAAAACCTGCTTGAGCAGGTTAATCTATAGGGGGGTAAGTGTTTCTCAAGAGGATCGTCCTGGCGATTGCCTTGAATTTCCGTAGTTGGCGGAACGCACGACGGAAGGGCGACGCATTTAATTGGCGGACGATTCACTTGTGTCCATTGGAACCGTCAAATCGACCATCCCCACGAAACCAACTGAAAGGCACCCTGATTATGTGCGTTCTCGCGTTACAATACAAGACGGCTCGTGACGCATCCATTCTGGTTGCGGCTAATCGAGAAGAATATTATGATCGTCCGACGCAAGCGCCTCGGATTCAGTCGGGGCGTCCCCGTGTCATTTGCGGCATTGATCGCAAGGCAGGTGGAACGTGGTTCGGGGTGAATCAGCATGCGATGTTCGCGGCGGTGGCGAATCGATTTCGCGGTGCTGCCCCGGTTGATCCTCGGAGTCGAGGTCTGTTGTGTCGCGAGATGTTGAATCAAGCGTCGTCTCGAGAAGCTGCGGAATACGCGGCGGAGGAGATGAAAAGTGGCAAATACGCGGGTGCGAATTTTATCTGTGCCGATATGGAGCACGCCTTTGTGGTGCAATGTGGTGGACGCTTGCACGACGATTCTGATGTGCGTGTGATCGAGTTGGAACCAGGGTTGCATATTTTTTCTGAAGCGGGTGTGAACGATTTTTATGACGAGCGTCAGGAATTTGTGCGGCGTTTGTTGACGCTACAGCGTTTGGATTCAGCTGTGGCGTTTCTTGCGGTGGCGGCCAAGACGTTTGCGCGTAAGCCGGACGCGGAGAATCGACGCGGAGTGGTCGTTTGTGGTGAGAATTATGGAACTGTTTCCTCGACGCTGTTATCGCTTGCCAAACGTCCCCACAACGCGGTGTATCATTACGCCGCCGCCGCGCCGAGTGAGCGATCGTATGATGATCTTTCCGCGCTGCTGCGTCAGGTGCTCTCTACAGACAAATAAGGGATGCGTCGTTCCATGGTATTCGATTTGGAGGTTGTGTTTTTTGTTGTGAAGCCGTAGCCGAATGTTTGAAATCTATTGCTTTTTTAACGGAGTTCCGTACTCTGTTGGTTTCCGTTATTAGGTGGCCAAGTCCACGGGTATGGATGGTTTGCGTTTAGGATGCGTAGGAATAGCTAAATAGTACAGTGACCATCCGGTGGGGCCGTTTGTGTCGTTTGGTTCGGAATTTTTTTGTTGCCTTTCTTGGACTTATCGATAAGATTCCGGTAGGAAGTAAATTTTGGGAAAATAGTTGCATTAATAAGACTAGTGGATTATATTCAAGACTAGTGGATTATACCCAATGTGTTTTGGGTGTGTTTCCTATTTCTCCGCAAAGGTTTTTACGGAATTTTCTTTCACGAAAGGAGAGGACTTATGGAGGCTTTTCGTTTAAAGCACGTTTCCGACCATGCTAGGACAGTTATTTTCAAAACCCTCCCCGCGGGGGTAAGAGCGATTTCCAAGAGGGGGTTTACGCTTGTTGAACTCCTTGTGGTGATCGCTATTATCGGTATTTTGATCGCACTTTTATTGCCAGCGGTTCAGGCGGCTCGCGAAGCGGCTCGGCGTTCGCAGTGTTCTAATCAGATGCGTCAGTTGGGTATCGCCTTGCAAACATTCCACGATACCTACAAACGTCTTCCGAACGAAGGTTGGGAAAAGAATTGGCTCGCATACACTAATCCGAACGTGAATGGTGGTGCGCGTATGCATGGAGTGGACGTATACAGTATTCATGCGGCATTGCTCGCGTTCACGGAACAGAAGCCGATGCACGACACGCTGATAAGTTGCTTGCAAAAAGCGGCTGAAGTCGGTGACAACGACTACTATTATACTCCGCAGCCATGGGGAGGTAAGCTCATTCATGATGCTACCGGTAAAGAGATCGTAGACCCATTCTGCACGCGAGTTGCGCTGCTGTGTTGTCCTTCTGATGGCAACACGAGTTCACAGACGAGTCAAACCAGTGCGGCTCCATCTAATTATGTGTATAATTTTGGTGATGGTTTTGCGGCGTTTGACTGGGCGGCGCGGGGTCCGTTTATTGATTCGCGCCGTGGTTCACGCGGTTTGGAATACGCTCAAGATGGTACCTCGAACACGCTTTGTGTTTCGGAATCGTGCGCAAGTAAGTCGTCTGGTGGTGATACGCGAATCAAGTCGGCGTTCTACAATGGCGGTTCCGCTTTTCGTCAGGGCCAGCTTCGCCCATCAGATTGTTTAGATCAGCGAGGTTCCAACGGTATGCTACGTGATGTAAATGCCGCATGGGCTGGTCGATGTCGTCGTTGGGGGGATTGCCGTAACGTTTATACTATTTTCAACACGATGCTTCCCCCGAACGCTCCAAGTTGTGTGACCAATGATGAGGCATGGGCTTTACATACGCCGAGTAGCAATCATTCCGGTGGTGTGAACGTTTGTATGCTTGACGGGTCAGTTCGTTTCGTTAGTGATTCGGTCAATTCTGGTAAACCCGGTTTGTATTTGGGTGAGGACAACGGTTGGAATGGGGACGGTTACTCATATTCTGGTCCTTCGACCTATGGTGTGTGGGGGGCAATGGGAAGTGCGTGCGGTGGCGAAACCGTAACACTTCCATAGTTTGCCAAATTTTCTTGCTGCCGGTTCTCTGGGATTGGTAGCGCGTGTGGAGAGCCGAGTATCTGCACCTTTTTGGAGCCGTACCTATTGGGCGAGTTTTCACAATGGATGAATTTCTCGCGGAGGTGCGGCTCCTGGTGTGAGTGGTTGGCTTAAAGCGGCTTAGGTTTGGACAGATGGTGTTTGTCCCGCTTGATTTTATATTTGCGTTTGCAATTTTGCAGCAAAATCGCGTCTGCCGAGTTCGTGCCGGCAATTCCAATCCAAAAAACATAACTAGTGGAGTGATGAAGTGAGATATTTGATTATACTTGGACTTTTGTCAGCCGTTTTTATTTCTGTTCCGGGATGTAAAAAAGGTCCACCAGTGGTTCCCGTGACCGGTATGGTCACGTTAGGGGGCGAAGCTTTGGAAGGAGCCAATGTAAACTTTACCCCCATTGCGGAGAATGGTCTTGAAGGTTTTGGTAAAACAGATGCTTCTGGTAAGTTTATTTTATCAAATCAGGTAGAGCCGGATGCGGGAGTGCTTCCGGGTGAGTATAAAGTGACCGTCCGCAAGGCGATCGAAAAGTGGGATGGTAAGAGCTACAAGGAAGTTCCTGGTGGCGAACCAATCAAGGATTCAACAGCGGTTGAGTCTATTCCGCGTAAATACTCTTCACTTTCCAATACCGAGCTGAAAGCGACGGTGGCGAAAGAGGGAGAGAACAAATTTACGTTTAATTTGCAAAAGAAATAAGTTCGTGAAATTTTAATGTTATTTCATGAACAGTATGGTTTCGATTTTATGGCGAACCAAGTGGTCGATTTGGTCCTACTGATGGTTGGTGCTAAGTGGGTTGTCCGGTAGATTTTGCCGGTGGCTGGGTTGGCTGAATATGTCCATGCCGTACGGGTTGTTTGCGCATATGACGCGGCCGTGAGTCTATTGGCTGTGAATCGGTTACGGGGGCGGAACATTGGTCCGTCCTCTGTTTTTTTATCGCAACAATGTTGTAGATTGTTTCCCTGGTAGTCATTATTTTTTGTAGCGATTGGGGTAATTACGCCACATAATGACGTAATATTGGCTGATGATTGATACATTTTGTGACTTTCCTTTACAAGGCTTGACGACGGTGTACTTGTTAAGGTAGGATGCGACGGCGTGTAAAGAACGGTGTTTGGTGTAGGTTTGTAGACTGGTCTTATTTTCAGTTTAGTGGCAAAGTAGCTCGGTAGAAAAAGCAATCTCGGCGTCTGACTAATGGTGGTGAGGAGAGGTGGCTTTTTTGGGTTTAAGCGTTGTAATCTATAAAAAAATTAACAGATTTTGTGTGTATGATGAAAGGAAATCTGATGAAACATTTTCCGCTGAACCTTTCTTCCGTAGCTCGTGAGGGAGGGAAAATCGAGGGGGGGGTTACGCTTGTAGAACTTCTCGTCGTGATTGCCATTATTGGTATTTTGATTGCACTTTTGCTTCCGGCTGTTCAGGCGGCCCGTGAGGTGGCTCGGCGTGCGCAATGTTCTAACAATCTGCGTCAGCTCGGTATCGCTATGTAAACGTTTCACGATACGAACAAACGTATCTCTTCGACAATGCAGGATGAGATGTGGGTTGGCGGATATACACGTAATGGTACCCGAACTCGCATTGATGGTGTAGACCGCTATAGTTATATGGCCGGTCTGCTTCCTTTTGTCGAGCAGAAGTCGGTTTCTGACATTATCAAAAGTTATTGCGCCAAAGCGGCCGCGACGAATCCGTATGATGGTACGGATTCGTCGACGAAGATTCCGAATCCGATGGGAGCGAACGCACTCGCGGATGGAACACGAAATCCATTTACTTATGTGATCTCCGCGTTTCGCTGTCCTTCCGATGGCAACGGAACGATTCCAGATAACGGTTCATTGAGTGGTTGTACCAACTATCATATTTGCCGTGGTGACTGGATGATTGGTGATAAATGGGGGGAAAATCGTAATGTTCGTGGTATTGGTGTCCCCGGTCGTTTGGGTGACGGATCGGGTGATGCGTTGCCGAGCGTGGGAATGGCGACCATCACGGATGGTACAAGCAATACCGTTTTTGTGGGTGAGTGCTTGGTAAGTCGCAGCAGCTGCAGCAATAACAACTATAAGACGGGGTTAGCGATCAATGTGGACATTCATGGTAAGGCGGAATCGCAATGTGCGGCGGTTCGTAGTACCAGCGGTATGTTCAAGGCAGGAACCTCGACGGCTAACTGGAAAGGACGTCGTTGGAGTGACGGTTCGGCTCCGTTTACCGGATTCCATGCGGCATTGCCGCCGAATATGCCGAGTTGTGCGAAGAACGGGGAAAGTACAGATTGTACCGCGATCACGGCGAGCAGTAACCACAGCGGTGGCGTCAACGTTTGTCTTTGTGACGCATCCGTGCGTTTTGTGAGTGATTCGGTTGATTGCGGTGACCTCACGAAAGTGCTTGGTAATGAATATGGTTGGACTGGTGAAGGCCACCAGTGGACCGGTGCTTCGACTGGTGGTATTTGGGGTTGTCTGGCGACGCCGCAGGGGAATGAGACAGCGACTCTTCCGTAACGATCATCGTAGGGACCATGCTTAGAGGTGTGGTCCTCGACATTTGAAAGTGCTGTCTTCCTTTGACAGACGGTATTTTTGTCTGTATAAAAAGGTAGATTAAGTTCAAAAAGTTTCCGATTCCACAGAATGGATCGTGTGACATTTCTGATTAACCCGGTGGATCACAAAATGACCAAAACAATTTTTGGAATGTGCGTGTTGTGTGTGGTGTTATTTGCAATTGGTTGTGGAAACAATAAGCTCAAGACAGAAGAGGTGATAGGTACAATCAAGTTTGATGGCAAACCGCTGCCGAACGCGACCGTTAATTTTACCACGGCAGAAGGGAGTACGGGCGTTCCAGGATTTGGTAAGACCGATGAAAATGGAGTGTATAAGCTCCAGGCGTTGCAGGGTGAGGCGGATGCTGGAACTGTACCTGGAAAATATCTAGTTTCGGTGATTGCGACAGAAATGGTCCCGACAGGTAAGAAAATTACCACCTATGACGAGGTTGGTAATGTGATTAAAATGGATGAGACGAAATCAAAGACGTTGATTCCCGTCCGCTATAGTGATGTGCAGAAATCGGAATTGACGGCTACCGTGGAAGCTGGTGGCGGCGTATTCGATTTTAATCTTACAAAGTAACGTTCGACAACTCATGGAGGCACTCTTACGAGAGTACCTTTTTTTATGGATAAACGGCTTTTCGGACATGCGAGGACGGGCTTTTTTCTATGGCTGGCCTTGATAATCCGCCGATTGGGGCATGGTGGGCGGAATGGTGATTTTGAGACGCCTGAGATAAAATCGTTCCGCTAAGCGCATCTGTTTTTCGTTATATTCCGCAAGATCATCATAGCCGGTCAAATGAAGTGAACCGTGGATGACGTAAAGCAGCAATTCGTTGCGAGCGTCCCATCCGTATTCTTTGGCGGAACGGACCGCGAATGGAGCATTGACGACCAACTCGCCCTGAAAACAGGTCGCGTCATCTTGGAGTGGGAAGCTGATTACATCGGTGGGAAAATCGTGTCCGAGAAAATCGACATTCACCTGATGACTCGTGAGATCATCAACGACGGCGATACTGAGCGAGACTTTTTTCCAGTGGTGCGGCGAGATCACGGCTCGCGGCGGCAGCGCGTTTGCCTCGCGTGAGACGGCGGGTGTTCTGGAAGCCTCAGAGGTTTCGGATACAGCGTCGCGAAAAATCATTCGCACAGTTTTTTTCCACAGCGTTTCGTCGATCGGCAAATCTTTTTGCTGATTACAAATCTCCAAATGGTAAGTCAACATGGGCAATCCGATGGTTTCTCATGAGGCGGACGTCATATACGCGACGTGGTTTGAATACCGACATTCGACGGTCCGTTTATTAGAACCATTTTACCCGACTTTTGTCATGGGAGAAGTCTACCCATCTTTTTCGACGGCTTTTGGAATGATGCAATCCTTAGCGATTATCGCGCGGTGGTTTTCGCGCGTCCGATTTCGGCGAGCAATTCGGCGGAAGGCGATTCGATTCGAACAATTTCGCTTTTTCCTTCCGGTTGATTACGTGGTCGAATAATACAGACGACTTCCAACTCTTCCGGACTGGTAATACTGCTTGAACTGGTCGATTCGGTGGTTTGCGTGAGCGTTCGCAGTGGCGAATCTGAAGTGTTGGGTGCTGGTGTTGGGGGGTTGATCGGCGCGGTGGCCTGAGCCGCTTGAGCGTTGGTTCCGGAGGTTCGTGTGGCCGATCGTAACAGCGATTCATTTCGTGTTCGGCTGATGGCGTCTGGTGCTCGACGGTCCGATAGTGTGCTAATGCCGCGAGAATCAGCGTTTGTCAATTGAACGACCGAATTGGGTAACGGCATATCTTGAGGCATATTTTGCGCGAGCATCGCGGAGCTAGCGGCAGTGCCGTTGGCGGATACTCCGGTGGATGGAACAGAATTGTCGACATTCGAAGCTGTGTGGGCGGCATAAAGATTGTCGGTCGGATTTTCTTCAAAATCGGTGATACGCACACCGGACGCCAAATAGGCGGGAATCGTTTGGCTTGCGGAAGGTCCGGCATTGGATGTGCCGGTGTTGGCGGCGGTTCCCACATCGGATTCATCGGCGGCGTGCCA
>JAQVKF010000128.1 GCA_028694795.1 Thermoguttaceae bacterium
CCATCAAAATATTTTCCGTCGCCATAAACGGTAATTCCGCTTCGAGGTTCCTCGCGATCACCTTCGGATACACGACCAAACCATCCGTCACATTTTGGCACAAAATCAGCACGGCATCAATACCGAGGAACGACTGCGGCAGGTACAATCGACGGCACGCACTGTCGTCGAGCGTTCGTTCAAACCATTGCGTCGCCGCCGTCATCGCCGCTCCACCCTCCTGCTGCATCACAAAACGAGACAGCGAACAAATACGTTCACTTCGCATCGGATTCCGCTTATACGCCATGGCCGACGAACCAATTTGCGACTTCTCGAACGGTTCTTCCATCTCTTTACGGTGTTGCAAAATGCGCAGATCGGTCGCAAATTTCGACGCGCTCTGACCGATTCCGGATAACACGGCCAACACCATCGAATCAATTTTACGCGGATAGGTCTGACCAGTTACCGGATAAGCCGAACCAAAACCAATCTTCTCGCAAATGAGCTGATCAAGTCGCCGAGCCTTGGTGTGATCGCCATGGCAAAGTTCCAGAAAACTCGCCTGTGTACCGGTCGTACCCTTCGAACCGTGGGCTTTAAGCTCCGTAATACGATGCTCTACTTCCGTCAAATCCATCACAAAATCATACGCCCACAGACACGCACGTTTACCCAGGGTGGTCGGTTGGGCCGGTTGTAAGTGAGTGAACGCCAAACAGGGTAAATCCCGATATTCCGCCGCGAATAACGCCAGCCGATGGACCACCGAAACCAATCGGTCACGCACCTGTTTTAAGGCGTCTCGCAACAAAATAAGGTCCGTATTATCTGTCACATAACAGCTCGTCGCGCCCAAGTGGATGATCGGTCGCGCCAGCGGACATTGATCGCCAAAGGTATGAACGTGGGCCATCACATCATGCCGCAATTTCTTCTCATACGCCGCCGCCGCATCAAAATCGATATCGTCCAAATGCTGTTTCATCTCGTCAATCTGCGTCTGCGAAATCGGCAGGCCAAGCCCCAACTCGGCCTCGGCAAGCGCGACCCACAAGCGTCGCCACGTCGAATGTTTACGTTGCGGACTCCAGAGCGAACTCATCTCTTTCGAGGCATAACGACTGATCAACGGATTTTCGTACAGATCATGCGACGTACTATTCATGAAATACTCCTACTCACAGCGGATTCATTCACGGTTTTTTATCGAAAAAAACCGCCAACACACATTTTCGAATTCAAAATTCTGTCCCGACAACTCGCTTTTGAGTGAATCGGAAAGAGCCTAAAATTTTTCCATGGAAATCAGGTCTTCAAACGTTTGACGGCGTCGAATTTCACGAATCGAGCGTCCAGCCTCGTCGATTAACACCTCTGCGGCGAGCGGCTTCGAGTTGTAATTCGAACTCATAGCAAAACCATACGCTCCGGCGCGTTCGAGCAAAATATAATCACCCACTGTGGCCCGCGGCAAACGCCGCGAAACGACATAACCGCTCTCTTCATGCGATTCGCCTGCTACGGTAAACTCCCGACATTCCTGCGTAAAAACATCGCCCGATTCGCACAGCGGTCCGCCTACAATCACATCACATCGCGGACGATCCATCACGCCATCACGCGGAACCACGGAAATCGGATGGTATGAACCATACATCGCGGGCCGGACTAGATTATTGAACCCCGCGTCCAGCAAATAAAACAGCCGGTCGCCTTGCGATTTGACCGCACGTATCTCAGCCAGCAGCGCCCCCGATTCCGCCACCGGGAATCGACCGGGTTCCACTTCCAGCCGAATCGCCCGATGCAACCGCATTTCAAGCCGTTTACGCGCCGCCTCCCATAACCCGAAATAACGATCCGTATCGACATAGGTCGCCGATTCCTGATACGGAATCGGTAAACCACCACCCGCGCTGATTGAACGAATCTCGGCGCCACCGCCCCGTTGTGCGGCCAAAGCCGTGGCTCGCAGGGCTGCCTGTTCCATCGCACCAGCCACCTGCGAGAGATGTTCCTCGTCCGTACCACTACCAATGTGCATATGCAACCCTGTCACCGTCAAACCGAATCGTCGCGCCGTCGTAATCGCCTCGTCCAGCTGTTCGTGCCAGATACCATGCTTCGAAAGCGTTCCACCCGTATTCGTTTTGCGTGAGTGTCCGTGACCAAACCCAGGATTGATACGCAGCGTCAGTTCACACGGAGCCGACTTCGCGTACGCTTCCCGCTGTTCGCCCAGCTGTTCGATCATCGAGATCGAACCACAGTTCACATGCACACCATGTTCCACACAGAACGCCAACGCGTCCCGATCAAAAATATCGGCAGTGTATTCAATCGGTGGAGCCAGCCATCGTCCGGCGGAATCTTGTGAACCACCTACCGCGGCGGTGTATCCGACTCGCATCGCCCGCCGAATTTCATTCGTGCTCACCGCATCGACCACCGCACCGCACGAACGCACGAGCTGTAAGATGGCCAGCGTCGAACAGGCTTTCTGCGCGTAACGCACGGTCCAATCGAACCGCGTCAGCTCGGCCAGACGCTCACGGATCATCGCCGCATCATAGAGAAACGTCGGTGTGCCAAACCGCCGCGCTAAATCGCCTAAATTCGCGCCGGCAAACTGAACACGTATATCGGAAAAATCTGGCTTACGCGGCTGCATGAGATACCCCATTAATTTGGCTGAATGGATACGGATTCCTACTGAAAATACGACTCCTTGGAACGAGTCCAAACGATGGTTTTACAAAAAATCAAAACCATCGACGCAAAATTCATCGGATTGCGTACCACGGTAAGGAAACACCCCAGTCAATCGCCCATGGAGCGAATCGAAAGGGTGTCAAAAGTCATTGATGTCCATCGCTCGAACAACAGACATCGCCGAAGACTTTTGGAAACATACGCAAACAAAAAGGCACTTCGAAAAAATCGTATCGACGACTCCTTTCCGAACTGCCTTAAATTTTTACTTATTCTCTACTGCAAAAACAGAACGAAACGCGGCGTTTTTCCGGT
Organism: Thermoguttaceae bacterium; assembly: GCA_028694795.1. Lineage (GTDB taxonomy): Bacteria > Planctomycetota > Planctomycetia > Pirellulales > Thermoguttaceae > JAQVKF01. The sequence goes on from JAQVKF010000128.1 coordinate 3,013, forward strand.
CCAATCCACCCTGAGATCGCCCCAAGCTCCTCCCGGTTCACCCACCCGGCGATTTTTCATTCACACAGAGTCGGAGTTCTCTCGTTTTCGGCCTCGATTTTTCAGTAGGAACAAACATCATACGAAGAGGGGGACTCGAACCCCCACCCCTTTCGGGACTGGATCCTAAATCCAGCGCGTCTGCCAATTCCGCCATCCTCGCGTCTCACGGTTTGTCATAATATACCATTTTTTCGTATTTGATGCAATCGCCGCTACCATTGATGGCAAATCTAATTTTGGAAAATGAATGATGTCCAATGAACGATGAGCATTTATATTCGTTCCATTTCGTTTTGCGTTTATATATGTGACTTTTCGTCACAGCATTTGGCCTAGGGCGTGTTCACACAAGTTGCCACCCCAATCGGGGCGACCGGTTGTACCAGCGTCAGGTAGGCATTGCCAGCGTCGGGTAAAAAGTTTCCCCTCAGACTCCCCTTTCAAAACTTTTTACCAGACGCGCAAACTGCAACGCAGGTCGGCATGGTACGACGTTGACGTGAACACGCCCTAGGTTTAGAATATTGGCATTTTCGACCAAAATAAGTGTACAAAAAGTTTGATTTGCCCTTGCGGTTTTGTGAAACAGACCATGAGGAAGGCAAAACTAGGGTCTTTTATACAGATAGGTGAGAAATTGGGTCAGCAGTAACAGGCAAAAACAAATTGCACAACAAAAGATCACTATCAGTTTAAAATCAGCGGAATTTATCCAGACGTTAAAGTTAATTTTCTTTTTTTGGAAAAAATTTGCGGGGGTACTTGAAAAATTTGAACTTTATGTTGCATTCGAAAATAACGCAACATATAATCAGAGGCCGTGTTGGATACTTTTTATTTTCTCTCTTTGAGGTTTTATTTCATCATCATCTCTGTAGGAGGTTATCATGATGGAACGGGTCCGCGTGTGGAATTCTTCGAGCAGCCGTTTTGACCGAGGTTTTACATTGGTCGAATTATTGGTGGTAATTGCCATCATTGGCATTTTAATCGCGTTGCTTTTGCCGGCTGTTCAGGCGGCACGTGAGGCGGCTCGACGTGCGCAGTGTACAAACAACCTACGTCAGCTGGGTTTGGCGATTCAATTGTACCATGATTCCAATAATTGTCTTCCAGGTTACGGTATGGGGGGTAAAAACCGTACGTGGGACTACTCGCCATTTGTAGGACTGCTCCCGAATTTTGAGCAACGTGGTCGATTCGAGCTGATCGCCGCGGGAACTTACGTCAATGGTACGACGAATGGGCCGTGGGAAGCAGAACCGTGGGAAAACTGCCGCGGCTTCCTTGAACCGTTGCCGACCATTTGCTGTCCATCCGATGGTAACACCCCAAAGGGGTATACCTACAGCGGCAACTCGGCCCCATCGACCGCGACGAACTATCGTTTCAGCGATGCCGACATGATCAATGGTCGTGGTTGGTATAACGACCCACGTTCTGAGGACACGAACTATTGTCCACCGAATAAGCGTTCACCCTTTGCGATGACCCGTAAGAGTGTCAACGGTTCCTTCGGCGTGGGTGGTTGTCCGAATCTCGCGGCGATCACCGATGGTTTGTCGAACACGGTGTTTATGAGCGAACGTCTGTCGAGTCCGGAAAACGCGTGGAATACGACGGTAGAAGATCGTAATCTTCGTAGTGGTGTGGCGGTTGGCATTTCGGTTTGGAGTGGAACGCCGCAGGGCAACTGTATGCCAACACGTGGGGCAGGTGGAATGTATGCCGCAGGGGTCAACGCTAGGGCAAACTCCGGTACGCTGTACGGCTACTGGTTGCCGAGTATGAACCGATTCATGACGGTAATCGCGCCGAACGGTCCGTCGTGTGCCGATTCTGGCGACCCAGGTTCCGATACTGCGTTAATCACCGCAACGAGTAACCACTCCGGCGGCGTCAACGTTTTGATGGGTGATTGTGCGGTCAAGTTTGTAAGCGATTCGATCAATACGGGTGATCTTTCCATCCAAGTAGCGGCGAAAAAGCGTCTCGACAACGGCAATTACAGCGGTCCGTCGCCATATGGCGTTTGGGGTGCGATGGGGTCAATGAATGGTAGCGAAACCGTCGCGATGCCGTAAGCGTGCATTATGGTGTAACGTGGCGATTCGATAGAAAGGGCGGCTTCCATACGGATTTTTATCCGTATTGGATGAGCCGAATGCATTGGATTGCAACATGAGGGAAGGCCTTCGGGTCTTCCCTCGGTTGTGGTTAGGTTCATTACTAAGGTCATAAGGATATCAACATGAAGATTCGAAATTTCCAATGGGATAAGAGTGATTATATACGATTCCCCTTGGTGGCGGTCGCTCTCGTCACGCTGCTGTTTTTGATTCCCGGTTGCGGAAAGAGGGGGTTGAAAGGTTTGGTTTCCTGTAGCGGTGTGGTAACGTTAGACGGAGCACCGGTCGAGGGAGCGAATATATTGTTTGCGACGAAAGGTTCAGGAGCCAAAAGTGCGTCGGCCTCGGCAATCACCGATGCGGAAGGAAAATTCCAACTGATGACGGTTGAATCCGGTGACGGCGCGTTTCCGGGTGAATATCGTGTCTCCGTGATGAAAACGAACTCAACTTATCAAGGGATACCGTTAAGGGAGTGGCAAGAAAAAAACAAAGATCCTAAAACAGGACAACCGTCGAAGGAATACAATAAGGACAAAGTAAAAATTGAGTACATCGTTCCGGAAAAATACAGCGATGTCATGAAATCAGGCCTGGAATACACGATTCCGACGAGCGGTGCTCCCGAAATTAAATTGGAATTAACGAGCAAGTAGTCGAATGAAAGTCACCCATGCGGCCAAACTGTCCGCAAACGGCTTAGGAGAATTTCTCATCAGACACTGGTACAGCCGACGTCTGATGAGAAGTTTTGGAATGGTGGCTTGAGGGACGTTTGGAGAAAAAACTTTTACAAAAGTTCTTCTCTCCATTTGTTTCCATTTTTCTCTTCTGTTTTTTCCTGCGTCTTTCAAATAAAGTTTGTGTTTTCTCATCCGTTAATTGATAAATATTTTTCCATGGGTAATGCTCTAGCGTTGCCCGGTGGAGAAACAAATGTGAATTGCCAGTTAAGGCCGGAAACGCCCAGTTGCGGCAACGTAAGGACGCTGCATCCCAATGGTGCTACCGCGACGGCGGCAATAGAGATCCATTGCCGCTGATTTCTGGTACGTTGCCGCGGGCTTTTTTCTCGCTCGCGGTGTTTGTTCTGTTTACTCGCACCGCATCCTACATTATTCCGGATTATTTCGCCGTGTGCGCTCGTTGCATGATGTATTTTAACGTAGGCGGTGTCACAAAGGTAGTCAACATGACCATGAAGGTCATCGCGCTAAAAACATTTTTCGTGAATACGCCGCTGGCGATGCCCATGCTGCAAAAGATCAAACCGACTTCGCCTCGCGGAATCATTCCAGCCCCGATAACCATTTTGGAACCTTTGAACCAGAATGGCGCGTAACCAGCGATGAATTTACCAACAATCGCTACCAGCAGCATTAAGCCGCCGAGTTCCAACACTTTCAGATCGCAGAACGCCTGGATATCGACTTGAGCACCAACGACGACAAAGAAAACGGGTACGAAAAAGCGACCGAGAAACGCAATATCTTCCGCAAGTGCGTGTGCTTGCGGCGTTCTCGCTAGAAGCAGCCCCGCCGCAAACGATCCAAGAATCATCGAAATTCCTGAGAAAACGGCCAACACGGACAGAATCAATCCAAACACGAAACTGATCACCGTGACCGTACCACGTTGTGGTTTGAACGACATTATCCAACGCATGGCAGGTGGAACGACAAAACTTCCGATCAGAATCGTACCAGCGAGGAATCCGACCGCCTTGACCGTAATGATCGTTACGCCTATGACACTGACCTCCGCTCCACCGACGATTCCGCCCACTACGGCAAGAATAATCAAGCCGATCACGTCGTCGATCACCGCCGCGCCCAGCACGATTTGGCTTTCGGGGTCTTGCAATCGACCGAGTTCGCTAAAGACACGGGCCGTGATACCGATACTGGTCGCCGTAAGAGCCGCACCACAAACAAGTGGTACCAGTCCGCCAAATCCCGCCATCATCGCCACGAGATACCCCAGACCGAACGGCAAAAAAACGCCGACCACCGCCACGACCATCGCCGCGGGCCCCACCTGGACGAGTTGTTTCAGTTCGGTTTCCAAACCAATCTCGAAGAGCAGAATCGCTACACCCAGTTCGCCAAGCAGCGAAAAGAGATGCGCGGTCGAATCATTCGCCGGGTTCCCAATATGTCCACCCACCGTTCGCAGAAAATCGCCCACGCCTCCCAAAAATGGGAAAAAGGCCCAAAGCGATCCACCAAGCAACACGCCCGCGAGCAGCTCGCCCAACACCGCTGGTTGACCGTATTTCTTCACAACTTCGCCACACAATTTCGCCACGAGCAAAATCAACGCAAAAATGGCAAAAAACAACATCGCCTCATGATGGGCGCCATTCTCACCCGCGTCTTTGTACTCGTCAAACGAAATTTTACCATCCCCATTCACGTCCACTTCCCCGAAATGAACCCGAGTTCCCTCTTCGCCCTTATGCGTCAGAAACGCGGCGTCTCCATATTCGGCAAGATCAATAAAACCGTCCCCCGAAAGATCAAGCTTCGCAAATTGATCCTCAATCGGTTTCTTGGTCACCTCCACACCGTTGGCACCATTCCCCGTAGATTCCGCAGACTTTTCATCCGTCGCGTTTTCCGCCGCCATCCCATCGGATTGAGACGCAACCGGCGTCGCGTCCGCAGGAACGGTCGAAGGGACAATAGGTTCCGTCGCAACCGATTCCGTGACGGCAGCCGATTCCGGAACGTCTTCCGCCATGGCATTTCCGAAAAGCCCGAACAAGCCAACCGAAACGAGTAACGCCACACACCACGCTGTCCCACAACGATACGACATCGAATCCTCCCCTATTGTCTGGAAAGTACGAACGAACTACACACTTCATCCGCTATATTTTACCCGATAGATGGAATTCTGACTATGCGGGTTACCGGATTGGAATTAGGTTCCTAAACCAATGGAAAAAACCACGCAAAAAGCGTTTTTCGGAAAGCGGTCTCAAGAAGACCCGATATTCGAGCTAGAAGAAAAATCGTAAGACTCACATCATGGGATCTCGAGGCGTCCTCCGGAAATATCCTCTATACACCCCAAATCCCATGGTACGAATTTCAACTTTCACCACTACAAATCGCCCATCACCTCGCGGTACGAACGCAGTGTACGGCGTTTCAGCGGTGACGTGGTCACGGAGGAATTCGCCCGGGTCCCAATGACTCCCATACTTTGCGCATCTCCCGGCGTTCCGGACGCTTGGCTCGACATGAGAGCCAGCGGGGAAATTGTCGCGGGTTGGTTCGCTAATCCGGACACGAGATTCGATGGTTGAGACGGTGTCACTACCGGTTGAGGAACGTTGGTTTGGGGAGCGTTCGCGTCCTCATCCCCCCTCAATTCCTTGGGTATCGGTCCATCGGAACTCAATTTTCCCGCCGTGGTCACCACGGCCTCAGGCACCACTTGCGCGGCAAGCTGGGTACCCGCATTCGACGCTCTTTCGAACGTTTCATTTGCCGCCGTTTGATTTGCCGCGGCGTTAAACGCTGTCGGATCGAACGGATCCAGCGTTCCGGCCGACTGTTGCGAGGTGGACGGACTTGATTCAGGGGTATTCGAGATTTTTTCCGCCGTATTACCATTCCGAACTTCCGAAGCGGGCATCTCACCCGTGGTCCATTGGACCGTTTGTGCGGAATCAGACGTTTCGCCAGTCACCGCCACGGCACTCGTCGCACGATTTACGGTATCCATACGTTCAGCCACGTTCCCACTGGCCGTCTGGGCCGCCGACGCTTGCGCGACGGAACTCCAAACATCATTGGTCGATTCACCTGGTACAAGTTGGGGGTTCGAGGCGTTCAGCGCTTCCAATTCCGCGGCACTTCGTTCCAATTCATCATCTCTCGTCAGTGTGGCACTTCGACGATCAACCGCCGTGGGCATCACGACCCCCAGGGGCGAAATTTTCGGACGATCTTTGAGTTCTGGTTTCACACGCCCCTGATTCGCATTCAACATATCACTCGCAACGGTAAATCCGGCAGGCATCACCCCATCTGCGCACTGCGGCGAATTAGGCGAATCGAGACCTTCGGATTCCTCAGCGTGTGGCGATTCCATTCCACAGACCATACAACTCCAAGCGACAAGCGTCCAATAGGAACGCTCCGGTCGATTATGAAACGGAGCCGTTCGCTGTGTTCCATGCGGGCGAACGGCAACGGTTAAAAGTGGACTTTCCAATGGTGAATCACGATCAATCCACTGCAATACGGCGTACAAATTTCGTTCCGTTTGACGCTGGGTCGGACGAATGCCCGCACTTGGCTTACTCAGCACAAAACGACCTTCCTCTTCTCGCAAATGACACCCCGACGTGGTACACGTATTGAGCAGCATCGGTTGAATATCACGAACAAAAATGGACGCACTTTCGGGCGGCATCGCGGCCATCATCTTGGCGAGCACTTCCGCGCTCGGACCACCTGCCGTCACACGTATGGTCGATTTTAATGCTTCAGGAGGTGACAGTGCTAACTGTTTCGCCACCGCCAAACGTTGTCTGATGAGTGGTAATTGGGGATGGTCCGCCGCTACATCCTCGGCTATCGCCAATTCCGCCTCCGCTTCTTCCCATAATTTTTCTTGAATGCACCATCCGGTAAGCCGTAAAATTTCATCCGCCGTCGGAATCTCGTGCGATTTTTGATATTCATATGCCTCTCGAATCGTCCGACAGACGGCCAAAACTCGCTCTTTGGGCAAAACAAGCTCACTGCCCGAAAGCTCCTCGACAAGATACCGTGTCGCCTCTTCCGTCACATAACCTCGAAAGAAACGCCCTCGCTCCATCAGTACAATCCGAATATTTGGATCATTTTCCTCCGGTCGTGTGCCTGAACTCGCATCGGTTCCCGAGTCAGTCGCTGATTCGGCCACGCTTGTTTCTCCAGTACGAGCCGCATCGCTAGATTGCGGAGAAGTGAACGATCCATCCCGTTGGACTGCTAGATCGGAACCAGAAGTCGTGTCAAGATTTTCCAGCGCACAGGGTTCTGGATTAGGGGTCAGGGTTTGAGGAAAACGTTCAGGCATCCCATCGGCAAGCGTGTTCTGCGACACCTCGTTGGATGAAGTCGTATCCGCTGTCGAAGCGTTCGAAGGATTCCCCGCCAGCTCAAGCGATTTTCCCTCGCCTTGGGAAACAGAGCCATTTGGATCTGGCGTATGGAAAACCGTCGATTGGAACGCCGTGGGAACGACTGAGCTATTCGGAATTTCGTTTCCAATACGTGAGACCGCCACACGTTGCGATGGTTTAGCGGGAGCATCAGCCGAGGCGGGCGTCACACAGGAAGGTAACGTCGCCAATTGGGTGGAGTGGGGTGTGATTTCTGCCGGTGTTTTCGATTCCGCTCCATCCGGTTTCGGATCACTAGTCAAAATGGTCAATGAATCTGCCTCGTGGTTCGTTTTTCGGAAAGGATTCCAAGACGGATTCCACGCCACCATCTGTTGACCGATATGACATTGACGGAACAATCGAATCGGGTCACCTACATAATAACGACAGCCCGCGTATCCCGTACACACAAGTACCAAAAACCAACTCAATATTGGTAACATTCGTGAGCGTGGTGGTTTCGATGGACTCCCTTCGGAAAATTTTGGCACAGCGTCCCCTTCCGATGGTTGAGGGTATTCGGTCGTGACATATTCCACCTCATTTTCAGAGAGGATTGTTTCCGAGGATATCGTTTGATCACGCATGATGTCCGATCCCAATCTGTCTCATGATCCATTGTTTGGCTACCCAAAAATCCGCTTTTTCGAGCTTTGTCAGGTGACATTTCGCTCAAATTATTCGGATATCGCGGGGAGAGTACGAAATTCCGCAAAGAGCGTCAAGAGGTTTTTTTGTGCTTGTTCCGCGAGGTCGTATTTACGCCCGCGGTTTTTCGTTGTAAAATCGCTCTTGGCTGGTTTTGAGCCGATCCATTGCAACCAAAATCCGCAGATAGCTCCGAGGAGAAAAATATGTACGATCGTGACGCACTTGCAGATTTAATCCGTGAAAAAGCACTTCAATTTGGAGATTTTACGTTGGCCTCCGGCAAGAAATCGACTTTTTACCTCGATTGTCGTAAGGTGACGCTCGATTCGGAAGGCTCACGATTGATTGGTGAGGGAATTTTGGAACTGTTGTTCCAACAGAACGGATTACCCGCCGCGGTTGGCGGCATGGCAATTGGCGCGGATCCGATCACCGCGTCGGTAATTACGATGGCCGCTGTCCACGGCAAAGCACTGCGTGGGTTCATCGTGCGTAAAGAGGCGAAAGATCACGGAACCAAAAAATTTGTCGAAGGTCCCGTCCAACCGGGCGAAACCGTGGTTATTCTGGAAGATGTGGTAACAACGGGTGGTTCGGCGTTGGCGGCAATCGAACGTGTCGAAGCGTTCGGATTGAAAGTGCGCGGCGTGATCGGGCTGATTGATCGAAACGAGGGAGGACGTGAGGCGTTTGCCGCGCGTGGCATTACTCTGACCACGCTCTTCACCATTGACGATTTTCTCCAAAAGTAACCTTACCGGACAAAACCGCGAGACAATCATACGCCCATACGCCATGATCCATAGCATAATGGCCGAAAAGTCGTGATGAGTTCGAGTCCAAGATTCACCAGAGGAACGATATGACACGAGAAAATCCATCCACTCAGACCGAGAACGATTCGAGCGTGTCGGGTGGAACGGTACCAAACGGGGCGTCCATTTTTGAGGCGTGCGATCCGCGGCCGCTCCGTTCATCGCCGCTCGCCTATCCGCCCAATTTTCGGCTGTCCGTAATCGTTCCCATTTACAATGAGGGACAGACGCTCTCTTCCATTTTGGAACTGATTCGCAAATCGCCCGTTCCGAAAGAGATTTTACTTGTGGACGATGGCAGTACGGATGGTACGCGGGAGCTGTTGCGGCGGTGGGAACA
>JAQVKF010000129.1 GCA_028694795.1 Thermoguttaceae bacterium
TTCAAAATGGGTCGCCTTCTGAAGCGGCATCGTGGGATCATCCACGACTTTCCGTGACAATACGCCCGCACCACGTTTTAGATCGACATCCCCCGGCGCGACAAGCGTCATCCGCCGAACGGCCGCCTCTGGAAGCGTACCACGCAGCGTTTGAAGCACCGCCGTAGTCTCCAACGCCGCCACAAAAACCATGTTCAACCGGAACGTCCGAACTGTCGCCGCATTTTTCTCATCTTCCGCCAAAGGCGTCCCATTTTCCGCCGGATTCTTCGAATTTTCCGCCGCAGGCTCCCGATTTTCCGCCGGTGGGGTCACCGATTGGTCGCTTGGTTTCGCGGGAATCAGCAGGAATCGTTCTCCATTTTCGAGTGTCACCAGCGAAGCGGGAACGCCATCGAGCGTGGCTTCGCGCAGCGCAACCCCACTCCAATTCAGTGGTATGGCAATTGCGTTATTTCCCAACACGTCCAGCCTCAGCGTTCCTCGAATCTCGGCACGCCCGTCGGCGATTTGAATCTGGTATTCCGAACACTCGAGAACCGAATCGACCGGGGCGACAATTTTTTCACGTTCCGCCTGGTCAAGCGAGTCCAATCGGCGAATCTGCCCGACGAGTGTTTCGAATTCGCTCCGCGTGACCATCGCTCGCTGTGGAGCCGCTTCCAGCAACGTTTCCAGTTCGGAAGCGGGGACGTACAGCTCACGATACTGTGGGCCGTCCGCAACCGGACCATTCGCTTGAGGATTCGCCATCGCGTCTTCGGCATATCGCCATATTCCGCATGCGGCCACGAGCATCCACATTCCGCACAACACCATCACGCGAAACGTTTTCAGAACCGATGTTTTCCCATTCTGATGACCATTTAGGTTAGTCATGACTGTCCTCCTCGGCACGGTTCGCCGCCTGATCGGTTCCGTGAGACTCGGAAGCCACTGTTCCGGAGTCTACTCGGAATGGATGGTCAGAAGCCGTTGAATCAGATAACACATTCGACTGAACGAGGACTGATTTCCGGTTTCTGAAAAAACGCCAGACCATCCAACCACAGCTCAACGCCCAAATACCGACATTCATCAACATCGCCGCGCCAAACGCTAAGATTGATTCGATGGAAAGAACTCCGATATCGGGATTGAGTAACAGCAGAATCGCCCACACGATCCCCGCAAGTCCAATCGCCACGAGCCGTCCACGCAACGAACGCGGCACAAACCAGACGAGAAGCCCCACGAGAAGCGTCACCCCGAACACCAACAACTCAACGTAAATTCGCTTCATGTACCGCAATTCGAGCGGTTCGTTCCCCGTAGGTCCCACCGCGACAAACGTCGTTTCCGTACCATCAATGGGAAAATCTGACCATTCCGTTTCACGTTGACTCGCCACGTCCGCCGGTAAATCTTCCACCAGTTCGTCCATCATTTTCGCGTAATACGAATACGTATCAGCCCCGAACGTTTGGTGAGCCGTGCCGACGAGACTCCACGCTCCACCATGGTCGATCGGCTGGAATTCCTTAGGAATCCATGTGGCGATCATCATTTTCTGGACCGGCGTTTCGCGTCCAAGTTTCGGCAACGGCAAAATAACCGAATTTCCCGGAAGCGTCGCCTTGGTATCCATCTCTCGCAGCACCGTTCCGGTCTCCGCGGGCATCGTATATCGCAGTTGGAGCAGCATCAGATGATTTGGATCGACTCTCGGAATCGGCAGATAGAACCACGCGCCCCGTCCGTCCGCCGCCGCATCACCCTTCTCCAGCACAATGGGTTTCCCATCAAGTCGTGGTTGCGATTCGAGTGTCGCATCCGGCGGCAACCAAAGCGAAAGTCGCTGTCGAGCCGATTGGAACTTCCAAACCGCTTGGACCGAAATTTTTTGCGCACGGGTCAGTACCATCTGCACGAGAGCCTTTTCGACACTCGTATCCGCCGGCGATTCGAGCGCGTAACGGGTCACATCCAACGAAAGTGTCCAAAAATCGCTAAAAAAGCTAAACGCGCTGGTCACGCCCTCCGCCGTGATTCCCGGCATCAGATCGTATCGCGGATCAATCGGTTGGAGTCCGACATTTCCATTCGATTTCGTCACGCCCCCATCAGCCGCGACATTTGCCGCAACATCAGCCTTTCGCGTTCCATTTTCGATGCTTTCAGACGTCGTCTGGTTTTCGGATTTTTCCGTGGATTTTACCGCCGCCAGGTTCGTTCCTTCTGTAAGAGCCGCGTTTTGAGTCATCGGCAAAGCGGGATTCGCATCCGATTCAGAATCGCCGGCAATCGCCACATCAATCGCTTCCGCTTTGGAGATTCCGATCTGTCCCCAGGCCGTGGTTACACCGACCGGTATCAATCGTGGAATGACGATACGTCGTCGTTGTCCGGGTTCTAACGAGGGGAGTTTCTCTTTCCAAGCGAGCTGGATAGATCGCGTTCCAAACAGTTCCGAATCACTTCGATACGCCTTGGTAACATATCCTTTCGGCAATTCCGGCGAAACGGTTTCGGGCGTCGTATCGTAGATCCCTGTCGTATTATTCTGGAGCGTCGCCGTAATCGACTTGGGCACTTCCAACCGCAATTGGGCGACTCCGCTGTAGCGAATATCGTAGAAGAAGGTCGCCTCATACTGGACTTGTCCTTCATCGACATGGACTTTGAGGAACTGTCGGACGACAATCTGCGGTTTGCGTGGTACGGCGGTAATTTCCATCGTTATCGGCATCCGCCCGGCGAGAAACGCCGCGACGGGCACGACCCGCTTTGGATCAGCGGGGTCGTTCGAAATCGAAATCATCGGCGGAATCGGACTACGAACAGCAGTTCCCACCCCATTTCCGACAGGCGTGGCATTCAGATAAACGTCCGCCGGACTCGCAACCATCGCGTCCAACATATCGCCCACACTCACCTGGAGCCGATCCGGCGCAAGCACCACGAACGTATGGTTCACATCGGTCACAGCGGTATCGCGGATGGTCGGCATCGCAAAACGCCATTTCATCGTTTTTTCACTTTGCGTATCTTGGGCGTTATCCTTGTTTTCACCCGAAGATTCCACCGCGACTGGTACTTTTTCGCCCGATTCGGTCCCAGAAGAAGGAGGACCAGCGGAGGAAGAAACGTCAGCGTTGGGGGTTTTAGCGTCCGGCGCTGGAGTGTCCGAAGTGGGAGCCGCCGAAGTGGACGCTGCGGCCGATTCTGTAATCGCGACCGAGTTCAGTTCGACACCATCTTTCTTTTTGGGAATCAACTGGACCTGGATTCCGATTTTTCCGAGTGTTTTGCGAGCGAGTCGAATTGCCAAACGAGTTTTTGGTCCATCAGGATTCTCCGCCGGAGCTTCCAGCGCCCACCCCGCAACCGCGGCACTTTGGACGTCGAGATATCCACGACCGTAGAGAGCTTGAACATCGTACTCATCCGGAATATCGAGCGTCAGATCGAACGTTCCCGCATCTTCGACCCAATACTCAGCCGTGGTCCGCAGCAGCCGCTGATCGGGTCGAATTTCGACCTCGCTCAGAAGATTCGCGCGGATTCGCGGTTGTATTTTTTCGAGCTTCAACACGAGATCAAACGCGGCGGTCGCGTAACGCCACGTACCGCTCCAAGGTGGCGCAACTCCCGCCAACCCATCAGGAGATGGTGAAACCACTGGTGTTGGAACTCCCTTGCCACTCTCCACCGGTACCCCTTCCGCCGCCGTATCGACCCGCAGCAGCGAACCGCTACGCACGAGTTCCGCGCGAATTCCCGATTCGACTTGGACGGCAACCAATCCCTGTTGTCGAGCCACATCCAACGCCTCGAACACCGGTACCGTCACTTCAACACTCTGATCCAACGTCTGAGTTTCCGAAAATTTTTCCGTCTCAATCACCAAAGTTTGCGACTTTTTCGCCGGTTCGAAAAGCGTCACCACCAACTTCTGAAACGTCGGTTCACTGGACATCTGGGATTCCGTTGGAGCGGGTTCCGCCGCATCCGGTCCCGGGGCTTCCGGTTTTGGGGTATTTTCTTGTGTTGGGGCATTCCATGGTTCGACGCTCCACTGTTTGACGTTGGGGTCAAAGACATTGATAATTTTCTGATCAGCGGGGATTTTGACCATCAGCGTAGGAATGTCCGCACGACTGATCGTCCAGACCATGGTTACGCGATTCCGCAAAACGCTTTCGCCGATCGTCACATTTTGGTCGGTTTGCACGCCGGCCAGAGCTGCCAGTCCAGTTGCCCCTTCCGTTCGAGCGGTCCACTCAATACGCACTTCCGGAGCCGCACCGACAAACGCGCGGACGACGGTTCCATATTTCGATTCATCCGATTTTTCAGCTCCGCCGGATTCGTCGGCAGGCCGTGATTCCTGTGTGGAATCCAGCTGACTCGCCTCAGTTCCATCGGTTTGGCCGGGTTCCGATTCTAAAACGTCAGGCCCAACAAGCGAAGTCGCCAACATGGGTGAAAAGGTCACATCAACCCCAGGTTCTACGATTTTAGCGGTCCAACGACTTACGGGTACCTGTGGGGGCTGGAAGGAAACAGCGTTTCGACCGGGCGACCGCTCGATTTTCTTTGCAAATTCCAAGGTCAGAATCCCGCGTCGCGATTCCTTCTCCGACGGATTTTCGACCAACAGTTTGAAGCCGCCCGCCTCGTCTGGCACCACACGCGCCGTTTGCCCATCAAGCGTCGCCGAGAGTATTGCCGCATCGCCCAAACGCAACGGAATTCCGAACCATCCTTTTTTCAAAATTTCAAACCGAATCGTCGAAGTCACACGCACTACATCCGCCTCCGCAATCGCCACATTTTCCGCATCGGTAATCACCCAATCGACCGGAGCCGTCAGATCCGTTGGAACCGGTTCACGACTCGCCTGAGCTGCGTTCCACAATTCCTGAAACTGTTCATATGGCAGAAAAACACCACGTCCCTCTTTCTCGAACGTTTTTTTTAACTTCTCATAGGGAATGTAGATCAACTGATTCCGTGGTGGATTGGGCGTTTCGGCGACCGGTTCCGTGACCGCCACCGCTTCTGCCGAGGGTATCGCAGGTTCCGATGGTGTGGTTGATTCGCCATCCTGAGCAATCGCAATGCAAGAAAAAACCGCCGCCCAGAGCATCGAGAGCGACATGGACGCCCAAAACGTCCACATATTGAAGCATCTCATCCGAAAGCGTTCTGTATCTGTCCGCATCTGTCGTCACCTCCGACTATAGAAAATGAAACGGCACTTTTACCGTGGTGGATACCTAATACACGCGACACCCTGCCTCTCTCCAACACCTCTTCACTAAGTGGATTTTGAAGCGAGAACGGTTTTCCGCCAATCGAACCATCGAATCGTATCCGCTACCAGCCATTCCTCCCCGGACAACCATCGGTCATCAGGGCGGCTGTGAGATCATCGGGGGCAGAAAACTTAGCCCCAACGGCATTCTCGATTCCATCCGAAAAAATATCACTGAACGTTCGACGCGACCCCACGTTCAAAAGTTCCCCATTTTTACGATTTTTCAACCAAAAAAAATGACACCTAATATCGTTGCAGCAATTCGAGCATTTTGCGATCAAGCTGATGACCGTGGAAATTTTCATATTTCACATCTTCACGATTGCTGTCGAGGATTCCGAACGAGCCACGCAAATTCCACATCGCCCACCCCCAACCGGCTTCTTTCCAATTAGCCAAATTATCTTCGAGCCATGCCAAGACCACTTCGTGCGGCGTATAGCAATGTGCCCCGAATTCACCCACAATCACGCCCAGTCCCGCCGCTTCCGCTTTTTTCCACGGTTCGATCGAATTTTTACGCAACCAGGCACGATCCATCGCCATGCCCCCGTCGAACCGCGACTGCGTCGCATTCCACGTCAATTTCGGAGGCTTTTCACCCCACACATCACGAAATGGCTGGACTACTTCAGGCGCCGCGGTCGCATTTTCCGCTACCGTTAGCGGTGTTAGACCGATCTCGCGCAATCGCAGCCAATCGCCGTCCTCGACACGCAGTTCCACCCGTTTCGTACCCGCCGGAATTTCCATCCTATAATCGACGTTATAGAGATTCTGATAGCCGTTCCACTCTTTAAAAAAGATGGCTTTTTCCCATTCCGATGAGCCACCCTCACCGTATCCTTTTTCACCAGTTGGCACGAATAGCTTCTCAAAAATCGGTCGATCGTCCGCCGTCACCACGAATTGCGCACGGCTCGAAACCGTACCAACTCTCACCCGCAATCGCATTGCCGCCGGGAATGGCCCGTCGATCAATAACGGCGTCTGAAGTTCCGGTTTAAACGAACCATAAATTCCACCCGATAACGCACTGGGCATAGGCCACCGCGGCGTTGGAAAATCCTGACTCTGAACCCAACTTGCTCGATAGTGCGAAATCTCCATCGGAGCATAACCTCGCGTCGCCTGTGCCACACGCAACGGCAACAATTCCATACACGGTTTCATTCCCCAACTCGTACCATCGCAAATAATCAGTCGCTCCGGCGATTCCTCACGAATGGCGTCGCAGATTAATCGCACCGTCTCCACGTACGCCGCCATCGGCACATCTGACGGTTCGTTAAATAGATTGAAACTCACACGACTGTTCGGCAAATCGCGGTATCGATTCGCGAATTTTCTCCAATGCAGCGCACACACACGCTTTGCATCCGGGTCAATCCACAGGTTTTTCGCTTCCGGTGGTTGAGCTACCGTGTAACCAGGTGCTCGATGGAAATTCATGCAAATGTGAACGCCATAGCGTTCGCCAAATGTCACCGCCTCGTCAATCTCCGCCAACACCGACTCGTCGATCCGTTCCCAATCGCCACCAACGATCCAATTGCGATAATCCATCGGAAGACGCACAAAATTGAAACCCCAATCGTGCATCATCCGAAAATCGTCCTCCACAAACCGCTTGTTACCGGACGGCCGCATAAATTTTTCCAGCAAATTAAATCCACGCCATCGCGGTAATTGATTCCATGCAGCATCGGGAAGCAACGTGTCCGAGTCCGCCATACTCGACGCTCCACTCCACATCCCCATTCCATGGGTCGCCAAAACCGCGACGGCTGCCGTTTTCGTTAAAAAATCGCGACGTTGCATTTTCCCACTCCTTTTTAATTTTCCTATTTTGTCAACAATACCAATTGTAACCCATAGGTACTCCGAAACACAACAGACGAGCACATTACATCAACAAAATGAAGAATATGCTATATTCCATAAAAAAAAGACTCCGTTTTCTCAAACGGAGTCCTTCGTACCGATTCTTAGACGCAATTCGCCAACCGAAAAAGTTTATTTGCTCTTCAGCTCAAAGTTACAATCTTGCGTGGCCTCTTTCACACTCGCCGTCAGGCCCGATTTCCCAAAATCTTTGTACTGAACGGGAAGCAATTCCTTCGGCGGCTTCGCCACTTGGGGAGCTTCTTTCGAATCACTCTTCCCACGTGCTTCCAATTCCTCCCAAGATTTGGCCGGTGTGCTATCCGCATCCGTTTTACGGATCGTCACCTTATATTCCCCCTCCTTGATGCCAGGGACCGGAGAACCTGGCATGTTTAGGAAGTATCGTCCCTGCGCATCCGTTCGACCAGACGCGAAAAGATTACTCGAATCTTTGAACGTGACCGTCGCACCTTCGACCGGCGTTCCATCCAACGTGACTACGCCCTGCACGTCCACCGCCTTCATCGGATTGCGTGTACAACCCACCAATGAAAACACGATACAGATGCAAAGAGCCACTAAACAACCTTGAATCATTCGCATGATGTATTCCCTCCTATCAATAAATAGCCCCCTAAAATCAAACACAGAGAGAGCGTATCCTTCCATGATCTTTACGGTTTCGTGACAGTTTCACCACCAGAGACGGTACCGAGCGCACCCCAGACACCGTACAACGACTTCCCTTTATAATCCATCCAGCGGTCACTTGCCATGCCCATCGGGCGTGTCGTCAAATCGCCGGTATTGATGGAATCACTGATAAACGAAACCGAAGCGTCCGCCATCACAACGTTCACGCCGCCACTGTGATGGCTGCTCGCGCACACGTTCGCCGCTTCGAGCCAACCACCATCATCACTCGCCATACCATAACTCACACTGTTCGGCGGCAACGTCGTGTTAAACGTACAGAAAGAACCACCATAATCCCACCAGCGACGACCAATGCGTTCGCCATTTCCGTCACCAATGATCACTCCTTGACCACGCAACGCCATCGCTTCACTCGGCATCGCATTCCAGAGGTTCGCGGAGACTGACGAAGCGATACCACCCTTGAGCGGGACGATATCCTTACCGGACGAACCCGTGAAAATCACCGCTTCCGAAGCCATGATCGTGTTGGACGTACCGTCCGTAATCGCCGAAAGCGTCACGGGTTGTGTGTCGCCACGTACCGACATACCACGCGATTCATTCCACTGCTGATAGTGCCACAAGTCACCCGCACAAAGGTGATAGCTCGTGAACGAGTTACTCCCATCGTCCGGTTTAGACACTTTGGGATCTGACGGACAAAGAATGGTCGGCAATTTAGCCAATCGAACACGTACCTGATAGTTCGGGTTTGCAGTCGTATCCGCCGCATCGTTCCACGGATAGAAATTAACTCCAGCCAGCATGTCGTAGACCTGTTTTTGTTCGATAAACGGCGTCAAACAAACCAACCATGTCCAACGATAATACTCTGAAGGAGTACCAAATGCGGCCTTATTGTACCCCTGTGAAGGCAACAACTCCTTGTGCGCGTCTGCAAAGCCGTGCATCGCGATACCGAGCTGACGCATCTGGTTGGAACACTGGGAACGACGGGCCGCCTCACGCGCAGCTTGTACTGCCGGAAGCAGCAACGCAATCAAAATACCAATAATAGCGATCACTACGAGGAGTTCAACTAGCGTAAAACCCCTTTCTCTCTGACACAAATTCTTGCACGTCTTCATGACTGGACCCCCTAATGAAAATGAAAATAGACCAAAAATCCGAGAACGACACTCCGTGATAAAAACCAATCCCAAAAATTTCCTTTTGGGAAAACAAAAACACCCTACAACCTCTATGAAGCAAGGCACGACCATATTATAATGCTCTTGTTCCGACAAGGAAAGTCTTTTTTTGAAATAATAGTCTCATTTTGTGCGTTCTCGATCAAGCGATAAGCTTCGAAAAACCTTCTTAACTAATCGGCACGTGTTTTATCGGTATATACGCTATCAGTATTTTATTACCAATTACAATTCGGTTACTAATGAAGTATCATCATCGGAAAGAATATTTGTGTCTCCAACACGGACGCAAAAAAACCTCCTCTGATACCGTCGGCTAAGACCAATTAAAAATTCACACCCCGTTGCAAGATGGTCTTTTTTGTCCACAATAGAGAATTTGCAAGATGTCAGTTTAAGCAAAAATGGTGTGGCAAAACGATGGCGAAGATTCGTTACGATATCATGGTTGATTTACATGGATTGCGTGGCAGCGAGGCGGAACAGAAAATTCGAAATTTACTCACAGCCACCGCGAATCGAAGAAAATCGGTACTCATCGTCCATGGTGTCGGACAGGGTATTTTGCGTGAACGTATTCGACACTTATTACAGGATCTGCCTCAAGTCCTTGAATTTCGGCCTGGTGAAGATTATCTGCTTCCAGGCCTGAGTGGTGTCACCGCCGTTTGGTTACGATAACCATTCCGCCCTCCAATCGCGGCGTTCCTCAAAACGTTAAATTCCCCATATCAACACGTCGCCATTTCCAAACGAGTCCCAAAGTCGAATCGGACACCGCCCAACCATTGATCACACACTCCGATAAAAAATGTCGAAACGTGGGCGAAACCGGCTGATGGAGAACATCCACGAGCCGCGGGAAAATATGTCAGGTAACCGTATCCCGATCTGTCGTCGTACCAAGGTGGTCTTTTGCCGCCGCGAAAAACGCGTCCAAATTATCAAGTTTCGTTTCGGGCGGCAAATCACAACCGGACGAAAGAACCCATCGTTTCACATGGACATTTTTTTGCAGCAATTCCGACGTTTTCGCATAAGCCTCTTCCGCGGTGGCTAAACAGAATATGGCCGAGGGGTCCAAATTGCCCATAAGTGTCACATCATCCGGTATCTTCGTAAACGCACTGGCAAGATCCATTGGAGTACCAAAATGGAAGTGACACAGACCGGTCGCCAAAATGGATGGAATATGAGTCAACTTCGCCGCACAGTTGTGAAGTACGATCGTAAAATCGGAGGCGTTGTCTTCCTTCGACGCTTCGTTCGAGGTCTGCTGCTCCACCGATTCACGAATTTTCGACACGTAGGCCGATGAAAATTCCCGTAAACTCTTTGGCGACAGCAACCCTGCCGCTGGCTCGGCCATCAGTACGCCATCCGCTCCATGTTCACGAAACGCAAGCAAATAGTTCGTCAGAAATACGGTACATTTTTCTAGTAATTGGTGCATCAGCTGCGGCTGTGTCATCGTCAGCAATAATGACTCGCTAACGCCGGTTAATCTGGCGGCTAATGAGAATGGCCCAATACATCCGCCCAACACCGGACAAGTGGGATACGCCCGCCGAAGCTTGGAAATAGTGGATAAATAGACAGGTGTGCGATTGGCGCCAATTTCAGGAATCTCCAGTTTTTCCGCCACCGTCAGACTTGTGACAAGTTGCCCAACCACGGTCGGAATCTCCGCGTCCGACTGACTTAATGCGCAGCCGAACGCCTCCGCCTCGACGCTCAAATCCATCGCTGAAAGCAGAACCGGAGTGGAATAACGCTGGTGAATCGCCGCTTGCGCCTCGAATTGGGCTTGTGCGTCGTGCGTCACATCATTGACACGGGCACCAGTCAGAGCAAGTCCGGGATAAACCGCGATAGGCATGACCGGACGAACCATTTGATGAAGCGTTGAGATCAATCGATTAAACATGGATATTTCTCCTGAAAATATTTTTCATCGGTATCCATTAAAAAAACGGATCCTCTGTATCATACAGGGGAGCCGTCCTTGTCGATTGTTCACAATGTGCATTTTTTCGCCGCGCACACGATTATTTTCCATCGACATTGTATTTTATCGTGGAATTTTGGCATATTCGCCCTGATGGTGAGAAGAAGTGCGTTTGACACGACGTGAACGTGACATTTGCAATGTATTGCAAACGCGTTCTATCAGAACGTCTGTTTTGGGACCGTGTCCCGGATAGAGAACCGTATGATCTGGCAGTGAAAACACTGACGTCCGAATCGAGTGGACCATTTGCGGCTCATCACAGCCCAACACCGCCGAGCGTCCCAAACGTCCGGCCATCATCAAGTCCCCCACAAAGAGTACCTTGGACATCGGTACCGAGTCTGCTTCAAAAAGATAACTCACATGGCCTGGCGTGTGTCCCGGAGTCGCGCATATCTCAAAATTCAACCCCGCGTAAAAGCCGAATTCGCCGTCTTCGACCACTAAATCCGCCTCAGGTACGGTAAACGGAAAACCGCAAAAGGCGGAAAGATTCAGGTCCGCATCGCCCAACATCGACGCGTCGCCGCGCCCGATCAGAACCGGACAATCACACCACAACCGCTTAATCTCCAGCACCCCGCAAATGTGATCGCCGTGACCATGGGTAAGCAAGACCGCTTCCGGCGTTAGATTCCACTTACGAAGATATTCGGGAACGGTCGTCGCCGGAATGCCGGGATCAATCACGATACATTTTCGCGAGCCTGGTTTTCGAAGCACGTAAGAATTCGTGTGAAATATCGGACAGGTAATGGAGCGGACTTCCATAAATCGAAATCACCTTTATGATAAACCGAATCATGGGAAGGTGACTCGGTGATACAAATCTTCTAGTAGCTATCAAACATTTAAGTTGCCTTTGTTCTCGAACACGATCCCTCTGCACATCTTTTCGTCGGATACACGATCCGGTTAAAATCTGCTTCCGACTCCAATTTGCCCATTCTGACTTAGCCGATTTTGCCCAGCCAAAGTGGTTTAGCCAAAAAAATCACGGACACCGATGCCGCATCAAACGGAACACACCCGAAAATCGAACGACGAGGCTTCGTTTGAACAGTTAAAGTTTCGATCAACGACA
>JAQVKF010000004.1 GCA_028694795.1 Thermoguttaceae bacterium
GGTGAACAAAAGCAAGATACATGATATCCAATTTACCATCACAAGTAAAAACATGACGAGGTGTCAGAACCGTCTACGAAAACTTTTTGCCTCGTTGCGGCGTTTATAAAGGATTTTATCATACTCCAACGGCTTTTTGCGATTCGATTTCGGTGGAACACCGGTCGCATTTCGAGCGATTTGACCAGCGAACGCGTCGCGTTGCCCTCGTATGCCCTGTCCATAAGCAAACTTGATCCATTGAACTGACCGTCCAGTTTGCGAAGCAAAATTCGCCCTTGCGGACCGTCGTTCAGATGGCCTTTCGACAACATCAACGCGACCGGAAGCGTGTCAGTTGCGACGATCACATGGAGTTTGATGTTTTCACCCCACGTGTTTTATCGATCAAGTGTCTTCCGTTTTTTTGAGCCGCCGACCACCATGGTGGACTTTCATACATCTGCTGTCGAGTGACAACGCGGAGGTGTTCACATGGAGTTTCAGCCATTTTGGAGAGCCTCAAAAAGATGGAATAAGACACCATTTTCAGTCCATCGACACATACGTATATACACTGTGTTCCAGTTGCCGAATTCCTTCGGCAAGGCACGCCATTTGCAACCGTTTTCCACCACGTAGAGTAGGATGTTGATCATCGCAAAGTGATCAATCTATACACTTCCACGAGACTTAGGGAAAACGTGTTTGATTTTTTCAAATGGTTGTTTTGTCATCTTCATACCGATATCATCGGCTAGTTGGCTGTTTTTCTATAATTATTATGTGAACACGCCCTAGATGAAAAGTTTTGGAAGGGGCGTTTGAGGGGAAACTTTTTGCAAAAAGTTTCCTCTCATGGGTTCTTCGCCTCAAAAAAGTTTTACGAAAAAGCATTTTCGCGGAAAAAACGCAAATTTTTTGGATTTTTTACCTAGAGCGGTCGCCGATCTAAAATCAGACGTTCCCTGATTAAAGCAACGACATTGCTACGACGTTTGTGTGAACACACCCTAGACGCACAAACTGCAACGCGGGTCAACATGGTACGACGTGTACGTGAACATGCCCTAGACGCACAAACTTCAATATCAACCAACACAGACCACCCCGATTGCGGTCATTTCATGCTTGGCTATCGGTTTTTACCATGTGATTATATGTGAGCACGCCCTAGACGAGACGCTCCGGTACCATGGAGTTTGCCAGCGGATTTTGATCTTGGAAAAAGGTGAAAAATATGGTAATTCGTATCAGCGTCTTGTGTTTATGAAAGATTTTGGACTTTGCGTACTTTCAATGGGATGACCGTGTCGATGGATAGCCGAATTTTTTCTTATCGTGTATTTGGATTGGTTGGGCTAGTCCTCCTATCCAGTCGTGTGTCTGTGTTGGCTCAACTTCCGTCCACTCGCGGATTGCCCGTCACTGCGTCCCAAACGTTGGCCAATACGCTGCCGGATACGCCGCGTGCGGAGACTCCCGTTGAGCCAGTGGTTGATTCCACCGTTTTGGCTGTGGTGGGAAATGAGCCAATTTTGATGAGTGATGTGCAAACGTGGGTCCGAGGGATTATCGCCGAAAATTTGCTTACTTTCGTGACGGAATCCATTCCGGAGCGAGAAAAACAGCTTGGAAAGAAAATCTCGCCGCAGGAATTACAGGAAACGGAAGAGGAATTCGTGCGTGAACAGTTGCGGCAAAGTCGTACGCCACAGGCAATGCGAACTTTTCTCGATCAATTTATCGAGACGAAACTGTTGCTGATCAATCTCAAACGGACTATTCCTTCGGACGGTTTGGAAAAATTCTTGGCCAGCAATGAAAAAATGTTCGACGAAGAGATTATGCCCGTCGTACTCGCTCGGAAAAAAATCAAATCGACCGATGAAATGGACATTTGGTACCATCGTGCGGGAACCGACCTTGCCTCGGTACGCAAAATTCAGGTTGAGCTGAATATCACACAGGGGTGGATCTCCGAGCTGCTGAAAAAAGAGATCAATACCGACACCAGTTATAACGAAATGCTCCGCTACTATCAGGAACATCCTGGAGAATTTACCACGGTGGCGAGTGCGAAATGGGAGCAACTTTCGGTCAACACACGCGGCGCGGCATTTCGGAATGAAGATATTGCGAAGTTGGCTAAAATGGGTAACGCGGTTATGGAAGGTG
Source organism: Thermoguttaceae bacterium (assembly GCA_028694795.1). Taxonomy (GTDB): domain Bacteria; phylum Planctomycetota; class Planctomycetia; order Pirellulales; family Thermoguttaceae; genus JAQVKF01. The sequence continues at coordinate 2,158 of JAQVKF010000004.1, forward strand.
AATCGTTTGCCGAGGTGGCGAAACGTGATTCACAGGGACCGACGGCGGCACTTGGGGGGGGGCGTGATTGGACACGGCCTGGCGTGTTGACTTCCGCTGTGTTGGATCGAGCGATTTTTTCATTACCGGTGGGGGCGATGAGTCCGATTTTGGAAGATTCGCAAGGTTTCCATATTGTCCGAGTGACCGAACGGAAGGAGGCGGCCAAGCAACCATTCGAAGAGGTGCAGACGCAGATTCGGAACAAAATTTTAGAACTGCGTTCCAAAGGGGTACGTGACGCAATTCTTGAACGGTTGCGCAAAGACATTCCAATCCAAGATTTTGGCGATCGATATTTTTAATAGACGATGACGATTCCAACTTGGTGAGCAGACATGCAAAATCGTTTGGATAGTTGCCTATGGCCTGCAATCCTCACTCATCCATGAGCCAATTTCACACATCAGGGCCTCGGACGGCTGTGCGAGCATGATTTATCTTGATCGCATGGATTACAGGTTCATCTTTCGGACAATTTCCCGATCGAAATAGTTCGTTTCCATTCCGGCATCGACGATCAATTTCTGAGCGTTGATCGCACTGGATGCCGGGCTAAGGAGAAACGCGGCGACATTCGCGACCTCGGCGGTCGTAACCGCTTGTCCGCGCAGCGTTGCTTTTTCTGCGTATAGGTAGGCGTCTATGTAGCCTGGAATCCCCGCGGAAGCCGACGTTTTGAGCGGCGAGGCGCCGACCGCGTTGAATCGTACTTTCGAGAATCCACTAAACGACTTTGCTAGGAACACCAGAGTCGAATCGAGGGCCGCTTTCACCGGTCCCATATAACCATAGCTCTCGCTCGCCATCCGTGTGGTCGAGATGGAAATAGTCACAAACGCCGCGTCCGAATTCAACAACGGCCGCATCTGATTCGCGATTTCGACGAAAGAAAAACAGGAGATATCGACCGCCTGCAAAAACGCTCGCTTGGGTGTTTCATGAAACGGTTTCATCCCCTCGCTATAATCGGCAAACGCGATCGAATGGACGACACCATCGAATTTTATTGATTGCCCGAACCGTGCGACGAGCTGGGCAGGTAGAGCCGCGATTTCGGATTCCTGTTCCACATCGCAGGTCAACACCTCCAAACCGTTGAGAATTTTGGCGGTACTTTCACGCGTCGCCTGATCGCGAACGACACAAACGCACTCCGCGCCCGCCTCACGGCAGACCTGTACGATATGGTATGCGACGCTTTTGCGATTTGCCACACCAAAAATCAATATTCTTTTACCTGCTAATCCGAGAAAATCGCGCATCATCACCTCTTTTGCATTTGGGTCGTGAGCACGTGTTGGTATCCGTGTCACGAAAGTTCGGTCCCTGCCGGAACCGGCATATCACCGAGTCGGAAAAACTCTATCCATAACGTCGTTCCCATACGGGATCTCATTGTATCACATTCGAGAAACGCGAGCGACACCCACCTTGTTTTCTAGGGCGTGCTCACATATAATCACATGGTAAAAACCGATAGCCAAGCATGAAATGACCGCAATCGAGGTGGTCTGTGTTGGTTGATATTGAAGTTTGTGCGTCTAGGGCATGTTCACGTACACGTCGTACCATGTTGACCCGCGTTGCAGTTTGTGCGTCTAGTAAAAAGTTTTGGAAGGGGTGTTTGAGGGGAAACTTTTTGCAAAAAGTTTCCTCTCATGGGTTCTTCGCCTCAAAAAAGTTTGACGAAAAAACATTTTCGTAGAAAATTCGCAAACCTTTTTACCTGACACTGATAATGCCAACTCGGTAAAGTATTGCCGACGATGCCATCGCTCCGATTAAGGTAGCAACTTGTGTGAACATGCCCTAGAAAAGCGTGGTCGCGCTGTCGCTGGTTGTCGGTTCAAAAGGATTGTCGTACGTCTCTTCTTGCGTGTATGTTTGTCCGTCAACGATTGGTTCGCCACCGAGTTCTTCCTTGAGAAAAACCATCCCGAACATGGTAAGATCCTTCCAGTAGACTTGCCGGGCCGGACTGCTTGTGGCGTCGAGTACGAATTCGGCTCGCATACTGGGGGTGTCGTCGTCCCAAAATGCCACAATCTGCCCACGAAAGACATCTCCGCCAGCGGTAATATAAGGCAACAAGCGTCGCAGCGTCACCAGATCCATCCCCTGAGCAAGCGGCACCAAACTTTGGTCTTCCGTCGTACCACTTGCGTTCCCCGTAAGATTGGAGCTGCTCGAAGACAGACCACTTCCCCGCAAATTTGCGTTACTCGAGTTACTCGAAGTCGTCCCCGAGGACAGTTCATCGGAGTTACTCGACAAAGTATTCCCCGTCGCGGCTTGAATTTGGCTCACGACCGACTCGGTCATTCCGGGAATCGCCATAAGCACTTCCTGCGGCGCGTCAAATATATTGATTTTTCCATACAAAACCTCCGATTCATCCACCGTCGTCTGGTCGAGCAAGATGGCAACGTCAGCGTCTGACGGTGTGGAGAGCGGACAGGAGATGATCAGTGGCAGAGTGGTCGTCGAGGTGGTACCATCCGTACCAGTAGTCGTTTGTTGGACGGTTCCAATCTGGCAACGTGTTCCGATGATATCCAGCACGGTCGTAAAAGTCACGCTGGGCGTCGCGTTTGTATTGGGAGTTGGACGTGTGGCTGGCATATCACCAGACGTTTTGCTTCCCTGATACGGACCGTTGATCCGATAAAATAGGACATATTCCACCGTTTCGGATGACACAATCGACGAAAGCTGAGTTTGTAGGGTGGACAGATCTGGGTTGTTGAGCCAAATACGTTTGTTACCTGTCCGCGACGTATTTTTCTCCGCGCTGCAAACGGTTAAAAATCGACTCCAAGGCACCGTCAATTCCGTACCACTGGAGGCCGAATTAGAAGTTGAATTACTCGATCCACTCGAACTGGTAGAACGACTGGAACTCAATCCAGAACCAGAAATTCCGCTACCAGAGGTAGAACTGGTGCTGTCACCGCTCCAAGACGCATTCAAATCAGTTGAGTTGCCCGTACTCTCGGAACCCGTGGTACCGGACGAGCTATTCGAGCTGCTCGAAGTTCCGCCTGTGCTTGAGTTGGTCGAGTTTTCGGTATCATCCTGAAGTTCTGCGAGTGTGGCAACACGCTCCGTTTCGTCATCCCGAGCGATAAAATCGAAATTGGCATCCGCACCATAAAGCAGTGCGCGAGTCACGCCCTGCACGAGAAGCAATTCTTCGAGATTTTGCGGCAGTCCATTTCTGGGCGAGTACGGCACCTTTTGTCCCGCGTAATACTCCGATTCCGCACCGAACGAGCGTGGTTCATCGTCCTCATCCATCCAATCGAGAATCGAATCAGCCGCCGTTTCAGTCATGCCCGGAATCCGCATCAACGCTGCGCGTCCTGCTCCGCTCGACGCCTTTTCCCATTCGAGGACCGCACTCAAATGGAGCTTCCCCGATTCGTTTTCCAACCCGAATCGCACGCCCGCATCTTCCGCATCCATCGGATTCTTCGGAGAAAGTACGGAAACTCGTGCCCGATGGGGTGCTTTAGTACTGCCACTACTGGTTGTGCTGCCGTCGAGTGAGCTAGTCGAACTTTCAGAAGCCGACTCGCCCTGAAGTGGTCCGCTAATCGGTTCCGCCGAGGTCGCGTCATACGTCGACTCGCCCTTACCATCGCCTCCTGAACCATTCGAACTGCTGGTTAGACCGCTACCGGCCAACCCACTGGACGCGCTGCCCGCCGTAGCGGCAGCAGCGGTCCCGCCGCTCACACCGCTGCCGGTTTGGGCACTGGTTTTGGAATTGGTACTCGTACCGGTGGAGCCAGCGAGCGAACTGCTGGAGGTAGAATTACCGGTATAGGCACTGCTTGAGCCGAGCTCGGTCCCCAGTTCCGTGCTGCTTTTGGTGCCTTCTAATCCAAAAAGTTCGTTTTCGACCGCGAGATCCTCTGCGACCAGTACGCCTTTGAAGAGAGCTGGATTGTCGGTCAATCCGCCCACGGCATCTCGATCGCTCCGATTTTTTTCGAGTAAAATCCGTAAATATTCGATCCCGGAGTCCAATACGAATTGCGTTTCGATTTGTGCCCCCTGATAGCGAACGGCCTTGTTTTCCGTCTGCATCGTGGTGAAAAAGGTGAGAGCGGCCAGCGATAACACAAGCATTAAGACAAATACGATGATGATCACCATACCACGTCGCTTCGAATGTCGAAATATCGGAGATAAATTGGAGTGTGTCATCCTATGCGGCTCTTTATTAATGGCGTTTCAGGTACAGATAGATTTTCCACAGACATATACCAGTTCGATGGTGTCCTGTATCCACACGGAACATCGCGAAATTCGAACCTATCCCAAAGGCTCACGATCGAAAGGCAACTTTGGGAAAAATAATTTTTTCGCAAAAAACGGCGGGGAGGACCCTCTTTCCTGTGAGGATTCCGCCCGTTGGAAGCGGAATTGATTTTCCAGATGAAAATATCCATTGATTCATCCAGGAACAACGATCGGTCTCTGGCATGGACACGTCCCTCGGTTCCATTTTAGCGGTCCATACGAAAGTGGTCAACACAGCAACGTAAGGACGATGGCAAACGCCGGCTGCGTGTTCGCACTTTTTACTAGGGCATATTCACACAAATTGCCCCCAATCGGAGCGACGGCTGTACCAGCATCAGGGAAAAAGGGGGCACATTTTCTACGAAAATGCTTTTTCGCCAAACTTTTTTGGAGCAAGAAACCAGTGAGAGGAAACTTTTTGCAAAAAGTTTCTCATCAACCTCCCTTTCCAAAACTTTTTACTAGACGCACAAACTTCAACGTCAGCCAACATAGACCGTCCCGATTGCCGTCATTCTTGGCTATCGGTTTTTTACTACGTGATTATATGCGAACACGACCTAGACGGTGGTTTACAAACTTAGTCAAATCTTGCCGCCGGTGCGGTCACTTCGTTCCCGGCCCTCACTGGCCGAATTGAAACACTTCATATTCCCCTCCAGCCCGACTTTCCGCGTAGTGAGCTAGGAGAGAGGTAAAAAGTACCAACGTCGGTTAAAACGGCAGCCACTCCTTCGAAAGCATGTGTACATTAGAAGAATATTCAGCCAGTATGTGGCGAAAACAAATGAACCGAAAGAGTAATTCCTAAATATATTTCATATGGTGGAAAAAATGTTGATATATTGTAGGAATAATGTTTATAACAAAACAACGTTGATCGCAAGTCAAAAACGATGTTCACAACCTACCAACATATCTACATTAAATCTACAATCGGATGACAATCTATCAACAAGTTTTCCACATTAAAAAACATGTGAAAATATTTTGTATCATCCTATCAATTAAAGAGTTATGAAAATCGAATTTAATGTTATGAACAATTTTAGATCAAACATTGTAACTAATACTTCTTATAAATATTAGACCTTTATTACTCTTTGTCTAGGCACGTAAATGATGCCATCTGAATTGGAATTGTTTCGTGCATATTTCTGCATATTTTAATTACGCATCCATTCACATGCTGGATCATCGATCCTATTGGAATACAAACCAGTCTTTCTATAAACCACCCAAAAGAGTTGCTATTTATATAACAACAATGGCAATATAAGTTGTATCAATATAACAACAAATAACAATGCACCAAACCGTTTGAGTATTACTGTTTGTTATAATGAGGAAAGTGTCGTCTTTTCCTTCTTCGTTTCAAGAAAAGTTCAGTATGAAATGTTTTTTCAAAGAGTTCATTTCGGGTGTATCGGAATGAAATCCGCATGGTTTCCTGTCAAGCAGCAAGTTTTCAAATTTCGTGGCAAAATGATGCGTAATATTTTCACATCCATCCCAATTTTTGACGAGATCGGTTATAATCTTGTGTGGGATTGTTTCGTTCGGACGAAAGTGCCTGAAAAAGGGACGTATGGGTGACTGCGTGTTGACTGTCAAACGCCCCCTTGGCCGATTGGTGCAAGCATAGCGTATGGAGGGTTTACGCTTGGTTGCGTACCACACTTTTTCGGGGGGATGAGCGAATGATTCTTGGGATGAGTGATACATGAGGATATCCCGAAGATTGGATGGCGTTGGAGTTACCCGCGAGTCAGGCGGACTCGCTGTGGGGCGACGGGGGCGTAAGCCTGATGGGACTGTAGATTTTTAATGAAAATTCACACCGTATAGTGTGAATGTGGTGATGTAAGGCATTCAAATGAATCAGATTGTAGAGAAAACCGTTCATGCGTCGAATATAGTCGAGTTGGTGATCGACTCACCGCGAGTGGCAAATAAAGCTCAAGCGGGGCAGTTTGTGATTGTGATGCCGGAAGCGACTGGCGAGCGTGTTCCATTGACGATTGCGGATTTTGATCGGGCTAAGGGGACGGTCACGCTGGTCCTGATGGTAGTGGGGACGAGCTCGACGAAGTTATCGCGGCTTTCGGTGGGCGATTCGCTTCATGCGATGATCGGACCGTTGGGTAAACCGTCTGAAATCAAGCCGTATGACACGGTGATTTTGGTCGGTGGCGGTTTAGGCGTTGCGCCGGTGTATCCGATTGCGCGTGCGTTTCATGAGGCGGGCAGCCGTGTGATTACGATTCAGGGGTCGCGAACGAAGGATTTGTTGTTTTGGACGGAGAAGATGCGGGCGGTAAGTGCGGAGCATATTTTGCTTACGGACGATGGGACCGCTGGACGCAAGGGGCTGGTGACTGAGCCGTTGAAGGAACTGCTGGAAGCGGATCGCGAGACGAAAAAGATCGAATGTGTTTACGCGATTGGCCCTGGTCCGATGATGAAGTTCTGTTCTTTAACGACGGAGCCGTTTGGTGTGCGGACGATTGTCAGTTTGAACTCGATTATGGTGGACGGCACGGGAATGTGCGGTGGATGCCGAGTCGAATTGAAGACGGGTACACAGTTCACCTGTACGGATGGCCCGGAATTTGACGCTCATGCGGTATTGTGGGATCGTTTCCTTGCTCGGCAGCGTATCTATTGTGAGCGAGAAAAGTGTTCCATGGACCGTTATGTTGAACAGTATCAGGCGGAAAAATAGCCATCCAGATCGTTATGAGGTCCGGTGTGGCGTTTTTTCATCGCACTGCTCAGTCGTCGCAAATGGGCGGCCACGGATTTGGCGAGGGAAGGGGCGGTGCGTAAGATCGGAGAGGGATTGTGGTTTCATCGAGGGCATTGATCAATGAGGGAATATAGCCATCGCTAAGAAGACCAAAGCATCATCAGAGACGGTGAAAGATAACGAACGTGTGGTTTGTGAAAATCGCAAAGCGCGGCATGAATACGATATTTTGGAGACGTTAGAGTGTGGAATCGTATTGGTGGGCAGCGAGGTGCGGAGCTTGCGATCCGGTAATGTTTCGTTGGAAGAGGCGTATGCGCGGGTGAAAGCGGCTGTGGAGCCTGCGGCACGGTCGAACGAGGCCGGTCGATCGGTTAGACGTCGCGGAGCGGCAGAGCTGTTGAATGGAGGGGCTGGTGCGGCAAAGCGTTCGCGTAAGAAGGAGAAAGCGAACCAAGCGGGGCGAAGTATCAGCAGTGTGGGGCCGTTGTCACAATCGGGTGAGGTGTGGCTTCTGAACTGTGATATTGCGGAATATCCCGAGGCGAATATGCTTAACCATAAGCCGAAACGTCCGCGTAAACTTCTGCTACATCGCAGTGAGATTCGGAAGTTTGCGGCCAAGGCGTATGAGAAGGGACTGACATTGGTGCCGTTGCGTATTCTTTTTAGCGGAGGGAAGGCCAAGGTCTTGCTGGGATTGTGCCGTGGTAAACAGTTGCATGATAAGCGTGATACGAAAAAGAGGGCGGATAATGACCGGTATTTAGCACGTTTCATGATGAAACGTCGCTAGACCGATGGCAACGCAATTCGCGCGACCGTGCGGTTGCTGATGGTCCGCCGATTGCGGTCACGGCGTTGCCTACGCTTTGTCCGTCCTAGTACAGACTACTTCCGGCTGGATATCGCTGCTGCAACGTTTCTGGAATAGCTGCCGTTTGTGGTTGGCCACTCGGTTCATACGCGGCTGTGCTGGCCATCGGTTGGGCGTATTGTGCCGTCAGCGGAGCCATCCCACCTGTATTGCCGACAAAGTCAGGCATCACGTAGGCGTAGTCATATCCTTGCGAAAGATTGCCACCCGCATAGGCGGTATTGCCTGTGTAGTCAGAGGATGCGGCCGAGGATGCCGACGATTTCACGTTGCCTTGTGGGCCGGAGTACGCGAGTGCTGAGCCCGCGCGTGTGTTGCAACGGCCGCTTAGTGCCGTCGGACCACATTCGTCATAAGGCGTACAACAAATTGAACAACCCGTGCACAGCAGGAGCACGGTTAAACCGGCTCCTAAAAGATATTGTCTCATTGCCAAAAATCCTCCCTGAATTTTCTGAATGCGTCTTCTTCCTGAAAACGTGTAGTGCTTGCTCGATCAAATTTCTACGAATACAGCCGCACTTTGCCGCAATTCTTCCGAACTTCACCGTCCGAATTGCTGTTTTACACTTCCCAATAGTGCGACAAAAACCCCTATTCCGACCACGATTCTATAATCGTTATCTCTGTTATCGTCAAAACAATCGTTAAAACTAGATAAAAAGTTGCGGTGCAGGATCGAATCTACGGAGGACCTCCATTTTTGGCAATGAACCGACAAAGTCACGTTCTGAGTGCGGAATAAGCTATCGTAGAAGACAATCCATACGACTTGGCGATCGTGTGGAGTGAAAGATCATCGCACAATTGCTAGAATGTCCGACTCGGACAGAATGAGGAGTGATTCGCCTCCGATGTTGATTTCTGAACCTACCCACGGTCCAAACAGAATGCGATCGCCCTCAGCTACTTCTGGAGCTCGCCGCTGGCCATTGCTGAGCAACATACCGTCGCCAGTGGAAAGAACACGTCCAAAACGCGATTTTTCTTGCGCGGCATCAGGGAGTAAAATGCCTCCGGACGACATGGTTTCAGATTCTTCACGACGTACGATTAGCTTATCCCCGGTCGGTACCAATCTCATAACGGTTCCTCATTACATTAGGTCAATCGCCGTTTTATATTTTGCGTCTATGAAACGGCCCACATGATAGAAAAGAGCTTCAAAAAAAGAAACCCATTCCAGATGGAATGACGCCTCTACAGTGACACACTTATCTTATCAATATTTCGACATTTTTGCAAAAGAACCTGATTCTCGACCTCTAGGTTCGTTGTAATCGGAAAATTTTTTGTGTTTTACCAGGAAGTTTTACCTCTTTTTTCTTCAAATGAAAGGAAAATCGGGATATAATGCGGCAATGTGGGTAGCCACAATGATACTAAAATAAGAATAAAGGTTCGATTGGTTGAATCCAGAATCTATACACAGAACCATGGACACAGCTTAGCGAGTTCCGTGGAGGATGGACGATGAATATCAAAACAATATTTTTGTCTCAATGCTTTGGACTGAAGAATTTCCTGAGACAACAAAGCAGACCAATGCATCGTTTCTTGCGCGAAAAAAAAAATTTACTTGTGGCCTCCTTACGCCGTCTTGGGCTTCGAACTCGGGATTTTTCTATTATTAGCAACAATTGTTCCGGTGGATATATTTATCAATATTTTGGGCTGTTGTACAAGACTCCGACGGTAGGATTGTATTTTTCTAACAAAGATTATCTCAAACTGATTCAAAATCCGCGATATTATTTTTCACAGGAACTTCAATTCATCGCACTTGCTGAATCTCAAGGAAAAACGATTCTTCAGCGGCGAAATATAGTTTTTCCAGTGGCCAAGCTTGGGGATATTGAGGTATATTTTATGCACTATAAGACAGAGGAAGAAGCTCGTGAAAAGTGGACGCGAAGAGTCCAACGAATTAACTATGATCGGCTTGTTTTTCTGTTCACAGAGTCAAAGCATATGGATCCTGAACATATCGAGACATTTGAGCACATAGGTCATCCGAATAAAATATTCCTCACCATCCATGATTATCCAGATTGCTCGTCAGCTGTAAAAGTGGTGGACACTTTTAGCGGTGAAAACCAAATTATTTGGCCTTTTTTTCCTGTGGTTTCGGCCTTGCCATGGAAGCAGGTATTAAATCGAATGATGAAAAAAGTATGACGGTATAGATTTTCAATACAACATAAAAATCTACACCGTTTGGGATATGTCTTTGTGCGAAATACTAAGTCACAAGAAGAACTAAAATTTGATACTATTAGGAAATATCACATGGAAAAGTCGGGATTGAGTGGAGCAGCGTTTTTGTCAGAGCAGACCGAGGGATTGGCAGAACCGCACGGAAGTCCGTCGCTGGCAGTGGCTGTCGAACGCTCCATGCGGAATAATCGTAAAATTACCAAAGCTATTCCACAGTGGGAATCATGGCGTGAACAGGCTTATGCCATCAAACGTGATGCCATCGCACGATTGCCAGAATTGCTCGAACAGTTGGAACGCAATATCACTGCGCGTGGCGCAACGGTTCTCTATGCGCGTGATGCCGCGGAAGCGAATCAATATATGCTCGATATCGCTAAGGAACACCAAGTCAAAACAGTCGTCAAAGCGAAGTCGATGGTCAGCGAAGAGATGGAATTAAACCATGTCTTTGCTCGTAATGGTATTGAATCACTCGAAACCGATTTGGGTGAATATCTTGTTCAGCTCACGGGGAAGCGACCGACGCATATCGTTACACCCGCCCTGCATCTGTCCGCTGCCGAGGTGGGTAGACTCTTTGCTGAAAAACTTGGCGAGCCGTATACCGACAAACATGAAACGTTGACGGCGATCGCGCGAAAACATTTGCGAGAAAAGTTTATTCATGCCGATATGGGCGTTTCCGGCGCGAATTTTGGCATTGCCGATACTGGTTCGCTCTGTTTGATCGAAAATGAGGGGAATATCGGACTTTCCATCTCCGTTCCAAAAGTACATGTCGCTTTAATGGGGATTGAAAAGGTGATTCCGAAGCTGGCTCAATTGCCGCTCTTCCTGAACCTTTTACCGCGTAATGGAACGGGACAGAAATTGACTTCTTATGCGCATTTGGTGCATGGTGCGACGCCAGGCCGAAAATTTTATCTGATTATCATCGACAACGGTCGCAGCAAGGTGCTGCACGATCGTGAAGTGGGTGGTCGTCCGCTTTTCTGCATCCGATGCGGCGGTTGTATGAATGCGTGTCCGGTCTACCGTCGTGCGGGCGGCTGGGCCTATGGTTGGGTTTATCCAGGACCGATTGGCGCGATTCTTTCGCCCCATTTACTCGGTATAGATGTCGCGGGTGCGCTGCCGTTCGCCTCATCGCTTTGCGGAGCGTGTGCGGAAGTTTGTCCGGTCAAGATTGATATTCCTCACGAATTGGTCCATTTGCGTCATCGTGCGGTGACGGAACCCTCGCCCAAAAAATCACTCATCGAGAAAGCCATGTGGACCGGTTACGCCATGATCATGGCGCCGGAGTGGCGATATCGTCTGGCGATGAAGGGGCTGAAACTTGGGATGCCGATAGTGAAATGCTTACCGTATCATCCGTGGTATTTGGGTGCGTGGACACGCGGACGGACGCTTCCGAAGGTGCCGCGAACGCCGCAGGAAGGTTCGTTCCGCGCGTGGTGGAAAAAGCATTACATGGAATTCGAATCCGCCAAATCTTGAGCCGTCTTCTCTTCGTTGTCCATGAACCGAAAAATAGAGATCCATATATAAGGGAATATCCATGTCGATTACAGGAAATGCCGCAAGCCGCGAGGCGATTTTAGGTTCGCTTCGCAATAGTTTACGTGTTTTAGCGAAAGAACTGCCACGCGCGGCGGAACCGCTCGTGCCGGAGGTTTGGCTGGTCGGAACTCCGACGCCCGATGAGATGGCTCAAACGTTCATCGAATCGCTGACTGCCGTTGCGGGTGAACCCGTGCGCGTGCCCGATACCGCCGCCGCCGCCAAAGAAGTCGAAAAATTACTGAAAGAAACCAAGTCGAACGGGTGTTGCGCGGTACAAAAACCACTCGCCAATGACGTTTTTTCACAATTGCCCAAAAACCGGCAAATTTCGTGGCAATCCGATTGGGAACCTTCAGAGATGGCGAAACTTCCCATGAGCATCGTTGAGGCTGAATATCTCCTCGCCGACACAGGAACCTCGGTCGTCATTTCCGGCAACCCACAGTTGCGTATGGCCTGTTATTTACCACCCGTTTGTGTGATTGTGGCCACACTGGATCGACTGCGTGAGCATATGCCCGCCGCATGGAAGGATATCATGCAAGAAGCGTCGAATCCCAATGTGCGTGGGGAATTCGCCTTCATCACCGGGCCGAGCCGTACCGCCGATATCGAACAGCAGCTGATTCTTGGCGTACATGGACCAAAGCGTCTCAGAGTGATTCTCATCGGATAAACGAAAATGAATCCGCGTTGCGTGGTGGAATGCGGGATTCAGTCTGAAGTGGTACGGTAACATGGTGGGGAGGGGCTTCCTGTGTGTGGCCCACAGCGATGACCTAAATGAGGAGTGTTGGTATGCGGCGTGCATTGGTAACGGGTGCCAATGGATTTGTAGGCGCTCATCTGGTTCGGGAACTGTCGTGTCACGGTTGGCGTGTACGTGCTTTGGTGCGACGCAACGCTGATCGTGCGTTGCTTCAATCGTTGACCGTTCTTCCATCACGGGATCTGATCGCCGGTGGGATCATCGCTCGTGCGGCAAATGCCACGTGTGAACACGGCGAAATCGAATATTTCGAGGGCGATTTTGCTGATGACGCGTCGCTCCGTGCCGCAGTGCGAGGATGTGACGCCATCTTTCATGTTGCGGGTGTGACAATCGAGTTGCCCGGACGAAGTGCTTTCGCGTGGAATACCGAGGCCGCCATCAAACTTGTGAAAATCGCCGCGGAAACAAAGCCATCGCCGACGTTCGTGTTCGTCTCTTCGCTCGCCGCTGCTGGAAGCAGCAGCCGTGAACATCCTAAAACCGAGGTTGAAACGCCAGAACCAGTCTCCGAATATGGTCGAAGTAAACTTTTGGCGGAAAAGGAGTTACGACGATGGGCCGATCACGTACCTATCTCCATCGTTCGACCTCCCATGGTTTTGGGACCAGGGGATCGGATGGGTCTGAAAATGTTCCAGGCCATTCGAATGAGTCACATCCACTTTACCTCAACCTTTCGCCGTTTGTATCATGCGGTTGTAATGGTCGATGATCTCATCTATGCGTTGCGTTTGGCGGCTGAGAGGGGAAAACGACTGTTGCCTGATTCGAATGGGCTAAGTGCAACCGAAGCGGCTCAAGGAATTTACCATATTGCCACCGCTGAAGGGGTCGAATATGGACAGCTGGGAAGATTAGTTGCCAAGGCGATGGGGTATCGTCATATTTTTGTTTTTCGTATGCCTTCCGCTTGGACGCGAATTGTGGTCTATTGGGCTGAACTTTTTGGAAAAATCCGCAAAAAATCCGTTTATTTGAATCATGATAAATGTCGCGAAATTCTTGCCGGATCGTGGAATTGTTCCGCCCAAAAAGCTCACAAAGAACTCGGTTTTGTATCCGCTGCAACACTCGAATTGCAACTTACTCAAACCGCTCTTTGGTATCGTCAGCAACATTGGATGCGATAATTTACCACAAGCAGCGTCTGTTAGACCTCTATCATCGTCACACCAATCGGGTGGACGAAGTCCATGCCATTGGTGAACGTTTGGCGTGTACACCATGGTACCCTTCGTGAGAATTGGAACGAGAGGTTGTGCTATTGAGATGCCAACCAGATTGATTGGCTGCATGGGAAGCCCTTTTGCCCTGCAAGGCTTGTGCGAAATCAACGGAGCTGATACACGTATCTGTTGCGGAACGTGAACCGGTTGCATAAAAAAAGACTGGCTATTCACCAGTCTCTCTTTTTTCACACATCCCGTCAGGAGATCCTCTGACAGGAACGAACCGGACCTCCTTCGGGAATGAGAAAACTCATTCGTCAGGAAAACCATCCGTCAACACTGTCGGGCGATGCCAGACTATACTGCCGGATTTATTTCCAGACAGATTGCCGGCAATCGTTATTCAGCAACCAGCGGGAGCCGCACATGGAGCGCAAACCGGAGCTTCGCACGGAACGCATGGGAAGCAGGGCTTCGGCAGGCAGATCGGCTTGAAGCAGGGCTTCGGCAGGCAGATCGGCTTGAAGCAGGGCTTCGGCAGGCAGATCGGCTTGAAGCAGGGCTTCGGCAAGCAAACTGGCTTGAAGCAGGGCTTCGGCAGACAGAACGGCTTCACGCAGAACGGAACGCACGGAGCGCATTCGGTGTCACACGCAGCTTCACACGGTGTGCATTCAGCGGCCGGAGCTTCACACGGAGCGGCTGCTTCGGCTGGGGCCGGAGCTTCACACGGGGCGGCTGCTTCGGCTGGGGCCGGAGCTTCACACGGGGCGGCTGCTTCGCAAGGAGCCGGGGCTTCACACGGGGCGGCTGCTTCGCAAGGAGCCGGGGCTTCACACGGGGCGCATTCAGCGGCCGGGGCGCACGGAGCACAATCAAATGCGCATTTGAAGAAACAGAACTTCGGGAAACATGGCTTGAAGCACGGGAAGCACGGAGCTTCGCACGGAGCGCATTCGGCTTCGCAAGGAGCCGGAGCTTCACACGGGGTGCATTCCGTCGCCGGTGCACACGGAGCAACCGCTTCACACGGCTTGACACAGAAGAAACCAGCCTGAGCCACGAGACTGCAGGAAAAAACCACGAGGACCGCCGCGGCGGCAACAATCGCACGCTTCATGAGTTGACCTCCAACTTTTACAGAGACCGTAACAGGAAACGGTTTCAAATATACCGCCGACTCCGTGCGGAACCTTCCACAACTAGCGAAGCCGACTTAAACATTTTTTGCAGGCTCTTTCCTGAATCGAGGATGCACACCCCAATTCTTATAAACCGTGGAGTTGTCCCTGTCTTTACAACCCTACACAGCTATCAAAAATTTGCCCACCTCATTCAATATACCAGTTTAACATTTTGAAAAGCCCTGTCAAGCAACCTGCACCAAAAAAACAGTTTCTATGAAGTAGAAAACTTGCGTAAATTTGGAAACGCCGAAAAAAACGGTAATTTCGGAAAAATCGGCGGTTCGTCTCGCGAAATTAATACCCCACTCCAAACGGGGCACAAACATCAAAGAATATGTTCTTTTGAGTTTGGCTACGGCTGATTGCTGACCTGACCACGAGCCAGCCTGCGTGTCTAGCGAGCACGGCACCGAATGGATTCGACTGCGTTTTTACTGATGAAACGCAACGACGCTAATGACCATTTGGAAACAAACGCAGCAGGTATCTCGTTGCAACAAGCATACCACGCTCAAATGGGAAAGAAAGCTTTTTTTTGGAGATTCACACAGAATGAAACCATTGGAAATCGCTATTTCCATTAAACATGGTTCTTTTGCTATGCCCATCCAAGTTTGTGTGACAAGAAGGATACGAACGATCGAAACAATCGGGATAAAATTGGGTGGTTATACCGAACGAACGGCAACGTTCTGTGGTGTTTCGCGGATTCCGTTGTCCACGCGGCGTGGCGAATGGTAGTAAAAAAGCCGTACCATGGCCGTGTACACCGAAACAATATTTTCAACTGGAATCAATTGAGAATATTGCGTAGAATGGCGGAATCCTCGGATGTCGTTTTTCACTCCGTGCAGCATCGGGTATCAGATTGTCAGCATTACCTCCATCTTCCGATTCACCCATTCCACCAAATCCGCCCCATCGACCAAACGATTCCTCGAATGATCCGTTTGAGCGGCTTTTGTGCGGAGAAGGTACGTCTAGGCGGACTGAAAATACGGACACCGTACCCTGTTCAACTGATTCAGTGTGGAATTTTCTCGGGAAAACGCCTGAACAGACCGCTGCAAAGCTCGAAAATCGCCACGTTATTCAACATCTACCCAGAACCGATCCGAACGATTTCTTTCTTCTCAACGCAGTGCGAGAAAAATCCACCGAGACGCCAAATGATACGCAGTCTACACAAAATTTACTCCGCCGCATCCTTTCCGAAACTCCGGGTACGGCCGATTCAGATACCATGTCGGTGGATCGAAGACAGGCTGGTGAAGTGTCCGGCGGTGGGGATCTTACGGAGGAACGTTCCAATGCGGAGGATATCGCCATCCGAGCGGGCGATTCGGTGGAAGAAGCCACCGAGGCAAATGATGAGCGGGCGGCTTCTTATTCACGGCTGAAGCGTTGGTATCGTCACGTGCTTCTCCGCTGGTTGGAGCGGAACGGTTATTGGTACACGACGAGTTTTTTAATTCACGTGATCGGTTTGATTCTTTTTGCCATGGCCGCCATGTTATTGCCAGATGTGGTTCGATACGCGATGAATTATTCCCAAGGTTCGGTCTCTTTCGATCCGGTGGACGGCATGGATGCGGGTATGCCATTGGAGCGTTTTTCACTCGAGCGTCCACTCACATTGGGCGGTGAGCTGGACGATTCGGAGACCCCTGGTGGGGCGGTGGGACTTTTCGATCCGGAAACGGTGGATATCGACGAGGATTATATTCACGGTGGGGCGGGACCGGCAATTGCGTTCGACGGAACGGAGATTCCGGGCGGCGGTTTCGATTCGCTGGTGGATGGTCCTGGTGTGCGCAGCGAGGGTTCCGGGGGTGTGGGGAAACAGTTTGGCGATGGAAGTGGTTTATTTTCCGGTACAGGCGGTTCCGGTTATAGTTTGCGTGGCAGTGGCGTTCCAGGTGGTGGTTTTGGAGGGACCAACGCGGCGCAAAGCTCCGTCGCAGGGGCGTTATGGTGGCTTTATCGGCATCAAGCGTCAGACGGCCATTGGTGTTTGGATCATACGCGACAATGTCGAGATGGCGGTTGCGATCAGGGTTCGAGTTATGGCAGTGACGTAGCGGCCACGGCGATGGCCCTGTTACCATTCCTCGGTGCTGGCCAGACGCATACGGAAAAATGCCAATATCAACAGGTCGTGAGCCGCGGTCTAAAATGGCTCGTGCGCCAACAGGAGGCGAACGGTCGTTTGGCGGGAGCCGATTCGCCGCAAACGATGTATACCCACGCTATTGCGACGACGGTGTTGTGCGAGGCTTACGGTATGACACAAGATCCAGAGCTTCGAGAACCGGCGGAAAAGGCGATTCGTTTTATCGAATGGGCGCAACATCCACGCACGGGCGGCTGGCGATATCAACCGGGCGAGGAGGGTGATCTCTCTGTCACCGCGTGGCAGATTATGGCGCTAAATAGCGGCAACATGGCCGGTATTTTCTGCAATACAGAGAATCTGATTCGCTCCAAAAAATTTCTCGATCTGGTGGCGGATGGTTCAGAACATGGATTATTTCAGTATCAGGTGTATACGGAGGTGACCCCCGGTCGCACCGCAATGGGCTTACTGTGTTTGCAATATCTTGGCGAGCGGCCCGATTCGCGACGCTATCAGGAAGCGAAAAGCTATATTCTTCAGCAGTATCAGAATCCGAACTTTTTCGATGAAAACGAGAGCTACTTTTCGCGGAGTGATGTTTATTCGTGGTATTATATCACGCTGGTGCTACACAACACGCTCGATTCGGATTGGGATCGTTGGAATCGAACGATTCGTAAAGAGTTGATTCGGACGCAGTGCCACGAGGACAACTGCGCGTTTGGTTCGTGGGCGCCGGAGAGCAAGTCAGGCGAGCGTGACGTTTGGGGCGCGAAAGGAGGGCGACTTATGATGACCGCCTTTTCAGCGTTGACGTTGGAAATTTATTATCGATATCTTCCGTTATTCCGAATGGGCGTGGATTAGACTTTTACCTCCCTCCTGGCCGTCCTTGTGTTGCCGCTGCCCGTCGCGCGGAATAAATGGAACATAAAAGGATGTAACGAAAATCGGAATTTTATCGGAAAACTACTTTTTTCTATTGCCGATTCGCCCAATAGAATGAAAAATATAGAGGTACGCGAGATTCGATTCTCAAGCTCCAAGCAGATTGAGCGATTTGTTCAGGCTAATCGACCGTTTCGAATGGACTCCATCCAGATGCAGCGATACTCTAGCAGAAGGAATAGACGTCGTGAGTAACCAACCGCAAGATCCATATGATCCATTCGCTGACCCTAATGCAATGTTGGCTAATGGTGCGTCTGGAGAAAATCCAAACGAGTCGGGCGAAAACGGGGAGAAAAAACCGGACGGCAACGATGAGGAGAAGGGTTATTTTGCGCTGCTATTCGAAGAATTTTTGCATTGGGCGCAGACGGAAGGTACCTTTTGGGCGTCGAGTTTCGCGATCCATTCTATTTTGATGACCATCATGATGTTCATCGGTTCGTCCGTAGTCTCACGGATGGACGAGCCTGTCGTGGCCATTGAGGAGGCGGATGTCGATCTGTCGGAGTCACAACCGCTCGACGTCTATGAGTTTGTGGATAATCCGACGGACGATCTCGATATGAATTCGAGCTTGACTGATCTGCAAGGTGCGGTCGAGGAACTGGTTTATGATGAGAGCGATGTATTTCAGGAGGGTGGCGGCGGATTGGCGAATACCGATCCAATGGATTTTTCCGTCGGTGCCGGTGGCGAGTTGAACGTTTTTGGTTCCGCAACCGGAGGCGTTTCCATTGATGGACTAGGCGGCGTCGGTGTGACGACGGGTGAAGGTAATACAATCTCTGGTGAGGGTGGAGGAACGGGGGGGATGTTGACCGGACGTGGTTCTGGGCATCGGGAAGCACTTGGTGGTACGATGGGCGGCACGGCAAAAACCGACCAGGCGGTTGCCGGTGGGTTGAACTGGATTGCGCGGCACCAAGCTCCGAATGGAACGTGGAGTTGCCAGAATCTCGGCCCGAAATGCGACTGTACCCAAAAAGGTTCTTCGGATTACACGGTGGGAGCAACGGCGTTGGGCGTGTTACCGTTCCTCGCGGCGGGCATTACGGGGGAAGAGCCGCACCAGTATCGCGATACGGTTCGCAAAGGAATCGCGGCATTGGCGGCGATGCAGGATCCGAAAACCGGTCAGATTGGCGACGCGAGCGGTTCAGGGCTAATTTACGGACATTCGTTGGCGACGATCGCGTTGTGTGAGGCGTTCGCGATGACGGGAAGCGGGGCGTTGCACGACCGGGCGCAGGCGGCAATCATGTATCTTGAATACGCTCAGGATCCACAACGTGGCGGTTGGCGGTATACGCCGCGAAACGATAGTGACACATCCGTGACGGGGTGGGCGCTGATGGGATTGAAAAGCGGACAGATGGCCGGTTTGAGCGTGAATCAGAAGGGGTTTGACGAGGCGCGTCGCTACTTGAAATCGGTCTCGAGCGGTTCATATGGCGAACTCTATTCCTATACGAGCGGCGCGGGAGATGTGCGCCCATCAATGACGGCCGCTGGATTGCTCTGCATGCAATATCTCGAGGAAAAACCGGAAAGTGCCATGATGCGGGAAGGCCAAAAATATCTTCTTACACATCGACCGGGAACGGAAGAGCGGAATCTGTATTATACGTATTACGCGGTTCAGGTGATGCACAATCTGATGGGACCGGAGTGGGACAAATGGAATCGTGCCATGCGTCGTGATTTCATTGATTCGCAAATTCGAACTGGCTGTGCGGCGGGCAGCTGGGATTTAACGCAAACGGGTGATTCGTATATTCGTAGTGCGGGTGGACGGTTGGTTGGTACCTGCTTGGCCGTTCTTTCGCTCGAGGTGTACTATCGCCATTTGCCACTGTTTAAAATCAATAAGGACGAAAGCGAGACCAATCCGGTAAAGGTCGAAGATACTCCACCCCCACCCGCAATCGGCGAACCACAGCCAGTCGGACGGTAGTACGAACTGGGATGTGGGCCCCATCGGGTTACCTATCCACTGTCTAGAGGTGCGATCGCCTCCCAACTTGCGAAGCACGCTTTCGTTATGGAATGGAAACTCCCATGGTGGCCCCTCTAGTGGACATTCTGGGGTGTGTTCACGCGGATTGCCATCCCACCCGGAGTGACTGGCATTACCAGCGTCAGATAAAAAGTTCAGAAAAGTTTGCGCATTTTCTACGAAAAAGCATTTTCGTAGAACTTTTTTTGGGCGAAGAACCAATGAGAGGAAACTTTTTACAAAAAGTTTCCCCCAAACACTCCTTCCAAAACTTTTTACTAGACGCACGAACTCCAATATCGACCGCCCCGATTGTGGTCATTCATTCTTGGCTATTGGTTTTTACGATGTGATTAGATTATATGCGAACACACCCTAACACTGGCGGTATCAACGTCTAGTAAGAACTATCCCAGCCCTTCGGACGATCGGGTTGGGGTCGGATATTGGGTGTTAGATGGGGTGCCGATATCGGATTATTTTTCGTAGCCATAAAGTTCAAAATATCGGTGCCAGCGTCGTGCGATCTGTTCCTGAATGGCCGGTTCCAACGCATGGAATTGATTTGTACGATAGTTTTTGTGTGATTCGACATACGCCTCTAACCGCGGCTGCACCGCGTCAAATTGACCTAGTCCAAGCGCGTCGTAAATCTGCCGCATACCATTCACCTGATCCTTAACGAATGTTTCATACCGCACTTCCGCAAACTGCCCCTGGGGAATGAGCGGCCGATCACGTTCAAACGCCGCATACATACGCTCCATATTGCTTAATACATATTCTTCTAATCCCTGATATTTTGGAAATTGCAGGCCGTAATCTTGATCCAAGCGTTTCCACAGATTGCACGTGGAAGGAAACAGCGAATATGGATTTCGCACAATATGTACAAATTTTGCCTTCGGAAACATTTCCAATAAGGTCCGAATGCGGGCGGTATGAGGTGGCGATTTGAGAACAATGGGACGCGGATCTCGGATGGCGAGCGATTGAACGAAGTAGAGCAATCCCCGTTTCCATGTTTCGATTTCCTTGGACGACAAGCCATCGAGCGTGAGGTACGCATCGTAAACAGGCGGTCGATTGGGATACATGATGGTCAAGTATGGCGAACGGTTTCCCAAACAACAGAGAGCAAATTCATCTTCCTGTGGATGCAGCAGTCCGAAATCCATGTTGTCCATCGGCCGTTTTTTAGGCATCAACCCGGCGACCATTGGTGCGAGCCATTTGCGCGAAACGAGATGGTGCAATGGAGTACAACAGTCATACGTCGTTGGATAAGAGAATCGTTCGTCTCGAATGAGTAACTCGTGGAGTAGCGTCGTGCCACTTCGCCAATGACCGATGACGAAGATCGGATCTCCCGTCAGCTTCGTTTCTTCGATTTTGCAGGCGTACCATCGCTTCTGAAATCTTGCCAATATGGAAGAAAGAGCGGCTGTCGAACCGACTGCGAGAAAACGCGGCCAATGCGTGATTCGCCAACCGGCTTCCCGTGCCGCGCGTAAATAAATCGAAAGCGGCATACCATTCCACGCTCGTGGATACCAAAATCGATCGTGATATCCACCTGTCGAATTTGCTTCAGTGGAATTTTTAGATAGCATCATAACCATTCTTTCGATTGCGTAAAACTGAAAAATTAGGCATTTTTTTTTGTTTGTGTCGCTTATGGGGTGTCCATCGAAAAAGCGACATCGGAATGTCGTTCTACAAGGGCACGAAAGCCATCACTATATACCGATAATATAATTGATGAAGGGGGGGTATGGGGTGATTCTGCTCATGATGCGGAACTGCCGCGTGAGCGAGGATAGGTGAGGGACGTGTGGCCGTAGGGGCACACAACGAGGGAAGCCTCTGGTACCGAACCTGTTCATGGGACAGATAGTTAGTATATAAGTTTTTTTAGTACTAAGTCCATATCTTTTTATGGAACTTCTATAAGGATTATCGGAATGAGTAAGACGTTGCGGATCAACCGAATTTATCAAACAGGACTCGTACTCCTACCGGGACTTCTTTTTTTCGGTGGTTGCCAACGCGAACCGGAACTTCCACCACAGGTACGTGATTATTTGGCTGCTCCAACGACTTCATCAGACAAGAACGACGCAGAGTCCGGCGATCATTCCACCGAGCCGTCCGCATCAATGGGGAATGCACCGACCGATGCGTCCACTTCGCAAGTTGCGACGTCCGATACAGACCCATCCCGTCGTGCACTGCCGGACGAATTGCGTAAACAGCTTCAATCATCGGGCATTCGTCCAGTGGGTTCTGGAAAGAAATCACTTCAAAGCAAGGTCTCCGAGTTTATGGGCAAGGCGAAACGTTCTGACGAAGAGATCATGAAAGAGCCGGACGATATCAATTGGAGTGACATTTCCAAAGAGCGTCAATCGCTATCACAGGGGGAGGAGACCTATCTTTCGGAGATGCGAATTTCGGCGGAGGAGGGCGACGCGGAGTCGCAACTGCTCTGGGGGTTGCGCCGCTTGCGGGAAGCGGAAAAGATTCTGGCTAATTCGACCATGGTTGGCTGGGAAGAATCGGCCGTGCGTCCTGGCCGTGAGATTCGGCCGAGTGTCGCCAAAGCCTCTGAGGCGGTGGTCGATCCTGCCGACGCTTCTCATGCGCCCAACGCGTCTGACGTTCCCGCGGATACGGCGCCCAAGACGCCTGTCTCACCTCCAACCGAGGCAGCCGCTACGGCTTCAGATTCTTCCAACGCGGCTTCGCCTGTTCCTCCTGCGGAAACAGCGGAAGATACGTCAGAGTCAGATGCGCGGATTGCGGTGGAAAAACAAGCGAAAGAGCAGGCCGTAGCGGCGGAAACGGATGCGGCGAATTGGTTCCGGAAAGCGGCGGATCAGAACAATGTCAATGCCATGTACCAATTAGGCCGTTGTTATCAGCGTGGTATTGGCATAGAACCGAATGCGGAGACTGCGGTTCAGTGGTATCGTCGAGCGGCAGAGAAAGGGCATGTAGAAGCTCAAACGGAGTTGGCATTTTGCTATCTCAATGGCGAGGGTTGTCCGGTCTCAGATAAAGAAGCGGCAAAGCACTTTTTCGGCGCGGCGAAGAGTGGCAATGTGGAGGCGATGATTCAATATGGCAGTTGTTGCGCGGGGGGAATTGGTGTCGCGGCAAATCCTGGCGAGGCGCTTCGCTGGTTTCGTAACGCGGCGAATCGCAACTCTGCGGAGGGACTATTTGAGCTTGGCAATTGTTACGAACATGGCATTGGTGTCGAAGCGGACCTGAAGAAGGCGGTTACCTACTACCAAGAGGCGGCTGATCATGAATATCCACCCGCGCAAACACGGATTGGTTTGTGTTACGCACAGGGCGTCGGTGTGAAGAAGGACGCTGAGGCGGCGGCGCGTTGGTTCTTCCTCGCGGCGGAAAAAGAGGAAACAGAAGCCATTTATAACCTAGGCGTTTGTTACCTTGGCGGCAACGGCGTGGCACGTGATCCGATTGAGGCGGTACGTTGCTATTATCGTGCCGCGCAAAAAGGTATGGCACGAGCACAATTTGACCTGGGGGTCTGTTTCCTTAAAGGCATTGGTACGGAAGCAAATCGTGACGAAGCTCTGTACTGGTTGAACAAAGCGGCGGAACAAGGCGATGTACCAGCCCAACAGGCGGTCAAAAAGCTGACAGCAGAACCATCCACCGCAGAGCCGGCCGTTGGTACGCCGCAAACGACCGAACCCGCCGCTAAGTCGAAACAGGCGGCCCCCTCGGAGGCGGTTCCTGCGCAGCCCACGGAATCGCCGGTTGAAGCTCCATCGGAAGTACCGACGGAGAGTTAATCATTTTCTTTGGCTCGGGTTTGCCATATCCGAGGCCGTTCCGCCGATGGTTCTCACAACGCCAATGGACGAGGCCGATTTTCCCATAGGTCCCTACTGCGGATAGCGGCAAATTCTAGGATGTGTTCACACTAAAATTCGATACGCATAGGATATTTACATAATATAGCGTGTTTGTATCGGAAATATCACACCCTAAAATTCACATCAACACAATTGCGTCCACCTATTTATCTTATATTGACAGTGTGAACATACTGTAGGTAATTTTTTTGAACAGACAGGAAGGATATGGGGAGGAAACTTTTGAAAAAGTTCCCCTCCAAACCTCCCCTCAAAACTTTTTACTGTAAGTACAAGCAACAACATCGGTCAAAATGGTACGACGTTTGTGTGAACAGGCCCTAGGATGGCGGTGAGGTTGCAGATGGTAGTGACCTTACGGATGAATGATTATTTCACTGATAACCGCGGGTTCATGGGCCGTGGGTCACATGCGAGTAGACGCAATTGCCTTGGTGGGCCGATTCGTGAATCAATTGTCGATACATTTGTGTTACTGAATCGCAGTCGAATTCATGGATCGCATCGCACGTTAGCCGGCGGTTGAGACAGGCGATTCGTTTCAAATGCGGTGTCACGAATAACACATCGTGACTTACGATTACGATTGAGAGTGTATCGCTGAGGTTGTGTAACAGATCCGCGATGCTATGCGCGATATTCGGGTCCAACCCCGCAGTTGGTTCATCGAGCAGCAGTAATTTGGCGTTAGACACGAGTGCACGAGCAATCAGGGCGCGTTGCCGTTGTCCACCTGAGAGCATATTCATCGTGCGATGCCGCAATTCCAGCATTTCTGTTTTTCGCAGAGCCTCGCACGCCGCCTCCTGTTGCGCTTTGGAATATCGCCAGCCCCATGGATTTTGACTAACCAAGCCGGTTAGCACAACGTCGAGTACAGTGGCTGGCACCGTGGCGTCCAGCTGAGCACGTTGCGGCACATATCCGATCTGGGCACCACTCTTTTTGGGGGGATCCCCGAACACACGTACCGAACCGCTCGTTGGGGTGAGCAATCCAGGAATCATGCGTAAGAGCGTTGATTTTCCACCGCCATTCGGTCCGATGATGCCCAAAAATTCGTGGTCGCCAATCGTGAGTGACACATCATCTAAAACGAGTGGCGACGGTGTGCGTCCACGTTGCGGATAACAAAAGGAGACATGAGAAAGTTCAATCATTGCGGACATCTGGGTTCCTGGTGGCCAAAGCCAATCTATTTTTGGGGACAAAAAATTGGACCAGACGCCGATACTGCCGTTTTGGTGAGCAGGTGTCATGGTCCGCTGATGTGGTCGCTTTGCTCTTAGCATTGGGCAACGGCACATTCGAGATTTTAGGCGGTGGACAGGCAACGCAGGCCGTCTCCTCCCTGGCGATTGGCTTCGGCTAGCGACGCGAGGCGTGTGGAGCGCGGCATCCTGCGGAACAAACGGAAATCCATCGGGTCGTCCGATCGTCATTTGAAGGGCGCAATCGCATAGGTGCTCCGCAACGTGGGCAGTAGTCACTCTCGGTACGTTCGCCGCCATTTTCTCGCTGCTGCTGACAACGAACACAAACACGTGTTCCGGGCAAAATCTTCAATCGCTCCGGATGGATAGGATCTTTACAATCTTCACACAAAACAGGACCGACGTCTTCCCACGTTTCCTCGGCATCTTCTTTGGAGGGCGTGGCGACCAACTTGGCCTGCTGACACTCTTGGCAACGGGCACGCGGCACGATACTGAGAAACAACTCCGTTAAAGTCGCCGCATCCGCATCCGAGTCCGCGCGAATTTTACGTCGGCGCCGCAAGAATTCGAAAATACCGGAAATGGACAACGGTTCCACACGTCCACAGCCGCGACACTCGAGGTCATACAACCATCCATTCGTAGGGGGGGTACTCATTTTGCACCTCCGATAACCGCAAATTTATGAAACGAGGCGGCCCCACTTCACAATAAAGAATCACCGACCTCGACCATGTCTCATTATACGACAATACGGCGAAAATGTTCTCTCGCATGGCTTACAAGCTCCAATCCGGCGGCAACGCCAACCGGGGGGTGTGTAAAAACACCATGCAGCATCAGCTCGATTTGGCGGGCTTCAGATTCTCGTCAGGAATTTCACGTACCCAGATATTCCGAAAACGTGTCGGATTACCATGGTCTTGAAGTTGAATCACGCCCGTCTCGCCATGAACCCCATACTCTGGTGGATGGCAAAAATCCACGTTGCCTTTGTCGTCTAGGAAACGTAAACCGGTCTGCCCCAGCAATTCCGTATGGTTTTGAACAAGTACGCCGTTTTGGAAGACGGTGAAAAACGCCGGTCGCAACACCTCGACGACTCGATCGCCCTCGATCCGTAATCGTGGACGATTGAACAAAATGTCATAAGTCTGCCACTGACCGGGCTTAGCACACACGTTCACGAGCGGCGGATGCTGGCAGTAAATTGCTCCACACTGACCGTCAAAATAGGTTTTATTCCCGAACGAATCAAGAATTTGTACCTCGTAACTCCGGTCCATCAAGTAGATTCCACTGTTGCCGCGTGCCTGACCGCTACCGCTGACTTTTTCCGGAGTCGCGAACTCAACATGTAGCTGGATGCTGCCAAATCGCTGCTTCGTATTGGCACTGCCGGAACCGACGGTGACGTAACCATCACGCACGACCCAATTTTCCGCTCCATCCCAAGCGGACATATCTGTTCCATCGAACAGAATGACCGCGTCAGACGGCACGCCTCCTATTTGTGATGGTGGAACCACCACACGAGGTTCTTCCCACGGAATACCACTACGCCAATCTTGCGGCGGGGTCGGTGCGTTGATGATCTCTTCCACGTTTTGTCTTTCCTATGGATGATTTCATGCCGCAACGGCACGAAATGAAAACTACTCGAGCGGATTGATGACCAAACCGGTCAGCAATTTCGGATAGAAATACGTACTTTTGGCCGGCATCCGTTCACCCGCCAAACTAATGTCATGGATATCGTGCACCGTGGCGGGCATGACGAGCGCGGCCATCGGGAATTCGTCCGACGGAATCTCTGCCACCACTTCGTCCACAAGGTGTACATATTTCGTCGATTCTTTCGATGGTTCGCGACCGAAAATTTCGCCACAGATGAAACGATGGAGAATAGCCACACCAAGCTCTCGCCATTCCTCACCATGTTCCGGAGCAACTTCGGCGAACTTCGCTCGACCGGCGTCCGTCAGTTGCGCAAGGGTCCAATGACGGTCTTTGCGCGTATATAGACCGATCAACCCCTGATCTTCCGTCACTTCGATCTCTTCCCAAACTTCGCGAGCCATTTCCGCACCGGTACCACCATCGCGGCATTCAAAGTAATTGCCCAATTTCTCGGTCAATTCTTCCGCCGTGAGATCCGGTACCTGACGGAAGAGACGGTGCGTCGGAAGCACGATTAGACCGTCGTCATCCATCGCGATAAACATCATCATCACGAATTGAGAGGGATGATTCGCGTCGCGACCAGCGTCACGTTGCTGTGCCGCATAGTTACACGCCGTTTCGTAACGATGATGACCGTCGGCGATGAAGATCGGTTTCGGACCCATCAGACCTGCCAGCTGGGTACAGGTCTTCTCGTCTGTGACCGGCCACATCCGATGCACGACATCGAGATGGTCTGTTGCTTCGACGCTGGGCGCACCCGCAATCGCTGCGTCGAGAAGCTGATTCACTTCGTTCTGAGCGTCAGGGAAGAGACCGAATACCTGGCTTAGATTGGCTTTCGTCACCGAAAAGAGCATCAAACGATCTGCTTTGGGACCGGCAATCGTCTGTTCGTGTGGAAAAACGACTCCCTCGCCAAACGGCGAAACGCGGAGGCGAGCCATAAAACCTTTACGCACATATTTCTTCCCGTTGACCTCGAATTCCTGATGGTAAACGTAGATCGCCGGGGTCGCTTCCGGAACTAAAACGCCGTCCTGTTTCCATTTTCGGAAAAATTCCGCCGCGCGTATATATCGATTATTCGCTTCGCTATCGTCTGGCAATATCTTATTCAGAATCAATCGGATGATATTATTCGGATGTTTCGCATACAACGCGTCTTGAAATTCTGGACTGATCACATCATACGGTGGGGCGATCACATTGCTTAGCTCGCCAACTTTCGCCGTATTGTAACGCAGACCACGAAATGGATGGACTTCGGCCATCAGGTATCTCCTTCAAATTTTGGAATACAGTCCCCGGAAAACGGGGATGAATACGCGCGATTCCGGGCGGAATCTTCGGACGGCAAAAGATTTGACGTTCGAAAAATCATTCTATCCCGAAAACGATCCCATTATAACGGCTTTTGAACCAAATGAACACGGTTCAGGAATTTTCCGTTGAAGAAGTGGAAGACGCGGAGGTGGACGCCGCGGTTTCGTCCTCATGTTTCCGAGTTTCTATCGTTTCGTGGTGCTCGATTTTTCGGTCATCTTGGCCACGATGCCGAAGCCATCTGTCAATAAGATATCCTGCGGTCAAGGCCATGAGCATCGTGGAAACCGGTTGGGGTGTCGCCTCATCCAAAGCGAATAATCGAAGTCCCAAAACGACCGACCCCCACGCGCACCAACCGCTCGTCGCACTTCCAATCGGACGCAAAACTATCCACAACATTTCGCCAAGCCGCAAGGCCGATCGGTCACATGCCGAGACCAGCTGGCGTAAACTGCGAATCGCTCCACCCGCCGCGCCCAGTAGCACACATTGGACCGACAACGGAACGAAACTACCCACACAGGTCACCGTGATCAAAATCGCCAATAGCCAAATGATTAAAAAACAGGTGTGGTATTTCATCGTGTTGCCGATTATGCACCGATTGCTTGGGGCGTATTTGCCGCACCCGACACAATCGCCAACGCCATACGATTGAGTGCACGTAAATCAAGTTTTCCTGTGCCTAAGATGGGCAACTCATCCACGCGGAAAAAGCTGTCCGGCGACGGAATCCAAAGTGGCGGTAAACCGCGACTCTGCAGCATGCGGCAGATCGCGTCCGCCGATTTATGCAAACCGGTATGTAAAACCACCAGTCGTTCCCCCTTTTTGGCGTCTGGGACACCTGTTACGACGACCATGGCGGGTTCTTCTTCCGTTTCCTCTTCCGGCACCACCTCAAGAATCGCTTCCTCCACCTTGATATGCGGCACCATCTCGCCGCCTAGTTTCGAAAAACGACTCTGACGTCCCGTGAGGGTCGTAAAACCTTTTTCATCGACGAATCCGATATCACCCGTCTTGTACCATCCGTCTTGAATGACCTGTGCCGTTTTCTCCGGCTCGTCGAGATATCCCTTCATAACATTCGAACCACGAACCCAGAGCATCCCCGAACCGCCGCCCGGTGGAATGATTTGTCCTGTTTCCAGATCGGTCACTCGAATTTCCACCTCCGGAATCAGTAGACCAACCGAGCCATCCAAACGCCAATCTTGGCGACGCGACGTTGGCATATTGCCGCAAATTACCGGCGAGGTCTCCGTCACGCCATAACCTTCAATAGGACGAACACCAAATTTTTTCTCGAAAGCGTTCGCCAGTGGAATGGGCATTTTCTCCGCGCCGAGTACCACCAGATCAATCGTCTTAAAATCTTCCGCATCACAGCGACGCAGATAGGTATTCATAAAAGTCGGCGTACCAATCATCACCGTGACCTTGTTTTCACGGCATAGTCGGCCGACCATACGATAATCTAATGGCGATGGATGGAACACCGCTCGCATTCCCGTCACAAAAACAGCCGACATCAACGCTGTGCCAAACGAGTGGAAAAACGGTAAGACCCCCAACGCCGTATCATGTGGACCAAATTTCGCGAATCGTGAAAACGAATGGACATTCGAACCGATATTCCGATGCGTTAACATGACGCCCTTCGGATCGCCCGTCGAACCAGAGGTAAAAATAATCGTCATCAGATCGTCCGGGCGGATTTGGTCCAAGCCCAATAGACGATTTGTTACCGATGCTGGCGTCAAATAGGCCATCGCCATCGCCGACAGCTTATCCGCAAGGGTTACCTGTTTCGGAAGGTCTTCCATGTAAACCAAATCGCAATTCGGTTTCAAATGCGGAAATTTTTCCAGCACTTTCCGACTCGTCAACACATGTTTTAACTTCGCCTTGGTAATGCACGCGTTCAAAATGTCGTCCGAAAGCGTAAAATTCAAATTCACCAGCTCGCGTCGATCCAACATCAACGCGGCGTTTGCTAACAAACCGACTGCCGATGATGGAATCAATAACCCAACACGCGGTTCAGATTCACGCGGCTCCAACGCGCAACGATTTAATAATCGACGCAGTATTAACGTCCGAAGGAGCATCGTGCCCCCCGTGAGACGCATACCCATCGAATCGACCACTAGTTCCCGAAAGAGATTCCGTCGGCAATTTTGTACAAACGCCCGTGGAATGCAGTATTCTCGATCCGTCTGGAATATTTCCGGATTCATGGCTCTTTCCTTATTCGAATATGTTGACGCTTCTCTGTCGAATTCGACTCGATTTAGCGTACCCTTAGATTGGGGTCGACGATCGCCGATCCAATCGTCGAAAATCTAAGCAGTCGATATCACTGGATAATCCGATCGCCGCCACGCGTCCCGCGCACCTTCGCCAAGCCCAAAATCGGTGATTTTGCTTACCCAACCGAGCATCACTTTAGCACCGAGAGCTTTTCGAACGCGGCAGAAGGATGCATTTGTTCCTCTTGGTCTACAAACCCACTTCCCCTTCTAATTATGGCTTATTCCATCCTCGATGCACGATGTCGAATGTAAATCTTATGTAAAACTTTGGGAGGTCGCTCTTCTCAGGATGGACTTTTGAACGATTGGACCAACTTTTCTACGGTCGTTTGGAGGGTGACACAGACGTCGGGATCGAGTACGGGCAGCACCTCCGCGCGACATTGGAGTGAGTTGGCGAGTGTCTGGGCCGTGCGCAATCCACTTTCCTGTTGGGCGAAAATCGTTCGAATTTTTTCCGAGGCGACCCATTTTTGCAATTCCGTCAACTCCGAATCGGATGGCTGTTTGCCTTCGCTGTGCATGGAAAGTTGACGTAAACCGTATTCTTTGGCGAAATATCCCCACGCCGGATGTAATACGAGAAAAGCTCGATTCGCATATGGCGCCAATTTTTCTCGAATCGTCGTGTCGAGCTGGTCCAATCGGGTTTGCAACGTGACCAATCGTTCCTCGAAAAAGGCCTGATGTTGCGGACGGAGCGACGTAAGTACCTCGCGGATTTTGACTGCTTGACACTTCAAAAATAGGGGGTTTAACCAGGTATGGAAATCGGTACCGGCAAATGGATCGCCTGTGTGAGACGATTCGACCGCCGCCGCGTCACTCGACCGGTTTGCGATATCGGTGTGCGCGTGAACGTCGGCCGATTCCGATTCATGAGCCGCAGAGGTGGGTGCATCCGTTTCGTGGACGGTATCCTCATGTGCCTCATTGTGCCCACTGTTTTCATGCGAACAATCGTGGGCGATCAGTTCCGCACGTGGCAGCGCGGTACGTAAATCAATCGTTTGAAGCGTGGCGAGTGAGCGTACGGCGGCGAGTTGCCGACCATATTCGAAAGGAAAACCGCAGATAAAATAGAGTTGACACCGAGCGATTTGACTCATCTGTCGATCGCCCGGTTGAAATGTTTCGGGACTTTCACCCGATTGGACAATCGATAGCACTTGCACTTGCGGACCGCCGAGCTGTTCGACTAGCCAAGCGTATGGCGCGATACTCACCACCACACGTACCGGCGCGTTTGGATCATCTGGAGCCGTTGGCTGACAGCCGCTCAACGCGGCTAAGCTGCCGCTTAGGAAGAGCTGCGAAAAATGCCGTCGATTCATCGACATGGATCATCCTTTCATTCTTGTGGATATGTTGCTGGCCGGGAACGGCAACGCGTCGCTGGGAGTTCGTGCTACCGCGAGGTTGCTGACGGTCCGCCGATCCGGTCACTTTGTTCCCGGTCCTTACTGGTCGAACATACCGTCTATCGTCGAATGATTCCTACTCCAACCCGCCCGCAGGGCCGGGAGGTAAAAGGTTTGGCTATGCCCGCATGTGCGCCGTGTGAAGCGGCAGTGCCAATGTCTAGTAAAAAGTGTCGGATAAAATGGCGAGTGCTGTTCGATGCGCGGCTCCAAGCGTTCCAACACGGGCATGTAACTCGGCTAACTTTTTCACCATCGCCTCCCGTGCTTCCGGTTGTGTGAGCCAGGTGACGAGATGTTCCGCGATCCGTGCCGAGGCATCGTCACAAACCAAATACTCCGGAAACAATACTCCAGCGTCTTGCGGAGCGTTCGGATCGTAGGGTGAAAGATCTCGTGATTCAAGATGCTCACTTGCCAGCAAATTCACCAACGTGATATATCGCGTCTTGCGGACATATCGCTGTACTCGCATTGCCAACCGACTTACACGATAGTGAATCACTGTCGGACAGTGATTCGCCAACAATTCGAGCGATACCGAACCAGAACAAGCCATGCAAGCGGTCGCCGACGCGATCAACTCCGGTGTTCGATTCACATAAACATGGATTGGTAATTTTTTTTTATTTTTTCCATTTTCTGTATCATCTCTATCCGATACAGTTTGACTATCATGGTCTAAATTCCTCGATTTTTCAAATTCTGCAATCTTCTGTAATGCCTCAATTGATTTACGTTCTGCTACGGATGTATTTTTCTCAATTTGTTGATTATTCGCAACCTGCTGAGAATTTGCACCTTGCTGAAACTCTTCAATTTGTCGTCGTATTTCCATTGCTTGCGATTCTCGGAATGCGGCGACGGCGAATCGTACCTGTGGAACCGTTTGGTACACACGCCACGCGCTTCGTAGGAAACATGGGAAGTTGTGCAGCACTTCCTGATTGCGTGAACCGGGCAAAATGGTGATCAAAGGTATCGAAGATTGGAGCGTGTTCAAAAAAACGGTGTCAAGTGAGCGTTCTTGCCATGCGTCGAAGAATGGGTGACCGACGTAATCGGCGTTGCAGCCGTGTTGACGGAGCCAAGGTTCCTCGAACGGCAGTGAGCAGAACGCGTGATCGACGAGACGCCGCATTTTACGGACACGCCACTGTGCCCACGCCCAAATTTGGGGTGGGACAAAGTAGTAAACCTGGATTCCATAACGTTTGGCGCGTTTGGCAAGCTCCCAGTGAAAACCTGGATAATCAATTACAATGACGGCATCTGGCCGCGTCTGCGGATTGGCGAAAATCCGGCGAGCGGATTCCAACAGGCGTGAAAAGGTACGAATATTTTGGAGCACACGCACGAATCCGAAGACTGCCAACTGCGTTAGATCGGTCTGTTGCATCATTCCCGCCGCCCGCATGAGTGGTCCGCCGAATCCTTGAATCTCGACCGTTGGCTCAAGCTGCCGCAACTCACGAATGAGCATCGCGCCATGATGATCGCCGCTCGGTTCGCCTGCGGAAATGAACAAACGTGTTCTTCTTGGTACGGCTGACATATCTCGATTCCATTCGATAGGGCAGGGGGGTTAGGCCGTGATGCCTTTGGTGAGTGCCATAAACGCCGTTTCGAGGTTGATCTCGTCTTCGCGAAACACGGTCAGTCCGAAACCCGCTTGTACGAGAACGATGGACAGTTCGCTGTAATCTTGCGTACCCTCTTTGAGCAGCGCGTAGATTTTACCATCTCGAATCTCGATGGAATCGACCAAATCATGTGATTCAAGCAATTTAGCGGCGGTCTCGACGGTCGTGGTGGTGGAGTGGCTGGGGGTTTTGCGGTCTGAAACACCAATCTCAACAAGCGGTTGTGTGCGTACCCGTTTGATCACCTCGGTCACTTCCGCGGAAATCAGTAATTCACCACGTTCGATAATTCCGATCTTATTACACACGTCGGCTAATTCCGGCAAAATGTGACTCGAAACCATGATCGTTTTACCGAGTGAGCGCAACTCTTTGAGCAACTGGCGAATCTCAATGCGGGCACGCGGATCTAGACCGCTTGCCGGCTCATCAAGTAGCAGTACTTCTGGATCGTGCAGCAGCACACGAGCCAAACCCAATCGCTGGGTCATGCCACGCGACAAACTGGTGACCAGCGCGTCTCGTTTGTAACCGAGATCGACCAACGCAAGCATTTCCTCGCATCGTTTTCGTCGTGCGTCACCACGAATTCGATAAGCGGCGGCGAAAAATTCGAGATATTCGATCACCTTCATGTCGTCATAAACGCCGAACATATCAGGCATGTAACCGACGAGCCGTCGAATCTCACGCGGATTGTTGTAAATGGAATAATCACAGATCGTCGCCTCACCCCACGACGGCTGCAACAGCGTTGCCAACATACGCATGGTTGTCGTTTTGCCTGAACCGTTCGGACCAATATAACCAAAAACGTCGCCTCGATCGAGGTCCAGTGTCAATTCATGAACCGCGTGGAGTTCACCATATACTTTCGTCAGTTTATCTGTTTTAATCATTCCAATTTCCTCTTTGCCCAAGGGCGGGGACGACATGGGGGATGGTTCGCATGCTCTGGATCGTGTGACGATGAACCATTTCTTACTTGTCCGATTCACCCTTTTCTGAACAATCGACAAGCCGGGGCCGCAATGCCATGTTGGGGGTTAGTCGGTGATGACGGGTAAATACCAACGCAAGAAAATCAATCGCTGATCTCCTGTGGTCGGTGCGACGGGTTTCGCCGATGTGACCTCATCGCTTGGCGTAACACCGCACTGGACACGAATTTGCGTCTGATATTCCGCGGAAATGGAAGCGACCAGCACCGCACGTCCTGCGGATAACGCTCCAGAGGCATCCACACCACCTTCGAATCCGTTCGCCAAACGGGTTGCCGCGTGGCCACCCATTGATTCGTAAAACATCATCGCCTGCAACGCATAACTGGGATCGGTACTTTCCGCATTGTAACGTCCACCGCTTTGGCGTTCGCTCTTACCGGTTAGCTGTGGCCAGTAGAAAAACTGTTTTTTGTCGAATCGTTGCGAGGTTGACGTCAATACCGCCACGCCATGTGGACCGAGCGAACCCAGTCGCCAAACCCAATTACCATGCACGAGTAGCACGTGATCAAGCGGAATCGACAACGGATTGGTTACCGTACCGGTAATGGTTCGATTTCCACGTGATTCGGTCAGTTCGGCGTTATTTTGCGGCTCCGTTTTCCCGAACCACTGTGCCTCGAAATGTTTCGTCGAACCGATCGCCACTGGTACGCCGCGCAGCAAAAAGGACGTTCCGGCCGGTTTCGCCGCCATCTCGTCCGCCAAATCGGCATCGTATGTGATCGCCGTCTGATTCCAACGTCCACTCTTCATATCCAAACCACCTAACGAGGCACCCGGTAGGCCGAACCAGCTTGCGATCACTCCATTCTGTAAATTCGTGGACCGAGAAGGGGCATCCGTGCGAGTGTCGGACGTGGGTGTATCTGGATTGATCGCCGTATCGGTTTTGATTTCTGTATCAGAAACCGTGGCGGCTGTATCGGGGAAGCTATCCAACAATTTTTGGACGGGC
Source organism: Thermoguttaceae bacterium (assembly GCA_028694795.1). Lineage (GTDB taxonomy): Bacteria > Planctomycetota > Planctomycetia > Pirellulales > Thermoguttaceae > JAQVKF01. Next base: position 37,601 of record JAQVKF010000004.1, read on the forward strand.
GTCGGATCGAACGCCAATTGGAGTCGCTGGGCGGTGGGGCTAAAAAAGTCGCACCACAGCTGGCCTCGCACCTCGCCACCGACCATGTCGATATCAATCAATTCGACCTGATTCATGCGCAGCTGATCGCCTTTCATCTGACGCAGCGCATATGGTACAGCCGCGCAAATCGCCGCGCAAACGACGACCAGACCGATTAGCCCCGGTCGTTTGAGTAGCCGGCATTCAAAGAAGTAATCAAGTGGACCGATGATCAGCAAAAATGCGATGCAAAACAACACAAATAACCAAAATGGTGGGACCTGAACGCCAGGAAATTGATCGAGCGAACCGCGCAACTGTCCCGCATGATCGTCGAATCCTTGGTGCATGAGCGTTTCATCGACCGTTGTACCGGTGACCGAGATGGGCGAAAATTCAAGCAGCGACGCCATCATACCGCCGCGGGAACTCCATTGGGCCATCTGCGGATCGTTGAGCGGTATCCCCAGTAGCGTCACCTCGCCAAAACCATACGGGTAACGCATGAGCAGTGGAAGCGTTCCATGGCTTACCAGCGTTCGGACCTCCGATTTGAGTGCTCTGAATTGCGGCACAGCAAATTCAATACGTCCATTGACACGCGGAATCGGCACGGGCTGTGCCAGCATATTTTCCAACTCTGTTGTCTCTCGCAGCGGTACGGTACGTTCATAAACGCCCGGAGCCAAAGGAGCTAATGCACCCTCAGGACCACACAGTACGTCCGCTGCTGAGCCGCTGAGCGTTGCCACGAAACGTCCTCCGCGTCGAATCCAACGTCCAAACGTTTCGAATTGCGACGCGTTCGCCGGAAGTCGCTCGCCTTGTGCCGTCGTGAGAAGCTCCTCCGCGTCGCTCGCCGAAAGCACCACTCGCTCGAACGTGCTCCACGCCGCGTCTTCCGTCGGTAGCTCCGCAAAAGTGGAGAGATGGACTAACTTCGGTCGCCGACCTGACGGTAACTGCATTCCCGCAAATGCCGTTTCCAATGGCAGCGGTTCGTGGCTAATCACCAGCCAAATCGGTAATGCAGCCGGAACGCCTTCGTAAAAGCGAATATTTGAGGTCTCTGTATGTGTGCTAATCTCCGCCTTCGGTCCGGCTTCTACATTTTGCTCATTGGTTGCTTCAGTTCCAACCACGGCGTCGGATTCATCATGCGGCGCGGCCGTCGGTTCAAACCATCGTTCACTAAGGACCGTATTTGAAGCGTTTTCCGCGTCCGATTCTTGGGCTAACAGTTCACATCGCACTGGTGTAGCAATCCGTCCGAAGCGTATACAACCACTCGCACGGCCTAGTGATTCGCCCTCTTTTCGCACTTGGAATGTGTAACGTACCGGAACGCGATCGCCATCAGGAATCGTCAAGCGAATGTGTGTGGGCATCGGTGCCGCAGGCGTTTGGGCGGACGGCGTGAGTGTGATCTGTACTGGTGTCCAAACCCCCGTTTTCCAGACGCCATTTACCCCGACGGAAAACTCAGTCACCTCCCACGCCGCTCCAGATGCCGCGCTGCTAAAGCCCGCGAGGAGAGTGAGTATGACGCTACTCAAAAATGTAAAACGTATCATAGCTTATACTGATTTCAATCGCATGGATGTTAATTAAGCGGCGACGTGCCGCCGCATATTCTCGTACTACCGCATATGCCTTGAGAGTTTCTTATTAAATGTTGGTATCAACTTGGTGAGTAGCCGACTTTGCGAGACTTTACGGCTTTTCGGCGTTGTCGCAAATGCAGTGAAACTGTCCACAACCGGGACAGCCGTGACCATATTTTGCCGCAATTGCTGCCGTCAGGTCGACTCCCGCCACATTGGCAATGGTCGTCAGCCACGCGATCACGTCGGCAAACTCCGCCGCCGTATTCTGTGGGTTTTCTCCACTGCGTAACGCTGAGGCCAATTCGCCCACCTCTTCCATCAGCCACATAAACGTTCCCTCCACACCACGTGTCTCATCTTTCTCGAAATACATGTCGTGGATTAGTTTTTGAAATGCTGAAAAGGTGATCTGTTGCTCACTCATGCCGATCGCTCCGTAAACGGAAAAGACAAACGGTTTTACCCATACCAACCGATGGTCCCATTGTATCCCGAATCGTGCCGAAAAAGAAGGCCTGTCCGATCGGTACCTGGCGGATGAGCCCATAAAAAGATGGCATAAAAAAGAGGACACTCCATTGGAATGTCCTCTCAGAATCCATCATGACAACGGCTCATCCGTCTTATTTGGTTTCAGGTGCCGGAGCGGCTTCGATGGCCGGAACTTCAGACGTTGGGGCGGCTTCAGGTGCTGGGGTGGCTTCAGACGCCGGGGCGGCTTCAGGCGCTGGGGTGGCTTCTACCACAGCTTCTTCAGCTGGTGCGGCACATGGTTCGCAACACGGTTCGTCACAAACAGGAACACAACGGACAACGGTGCACGTACGCACTTCGTCGCGCCACTGGCAGATCTTGACGTCACGCATCTGCTTCTCCGGCTTGCAAACGCAAACGGTGTATTCTACTTCCTGCTCTTCGATCTGCGGTTCGCAAACGGTGTAATTGATCTCTTTTTCCACCCAATTCGGAACCCACTTGCGGCACTTGATCGTCTTTTCAACGGTGCAAGGTTCGCAGGTCACGCATGTCTTCTCGACCGTGCAGGTCACCGGCCGCAAGCATGGACGGTAGCACGTCACGCTGCACGCATTGCAACCACACGAATCACAACCGCATGGATCACATGGGCACACACGGCAGCGACCAAACGTCTTCGTGCAAGCACGGAAACCGGGCTTCCAGCAAGTGAAAGTACAAGGCACCGTCTTGATGACTGGCTTGTACACGGTACAGGTGATCGTCTTTTCGTACTCTTCCCATGTACCCTCGTCTACCTTAATCGTTCGTGTCTTCTCGACTGGAACCATTTTGCAGACCTTCTTCACGCAGGTACGAGTCTCTTGTGACGGTACCATCACCGTGACTTCCTTCTGAACAGTGGTCCATTCCGGAACTTTGACCGTGTACTCTTTTTGCTCTTCAACGGTCTTGAAGCATACCGGACGGCAGCAACGGAAAAAACAAACCGCTGATGCTTGCGATGCCATCGCCACGCTCAGCGCGGCTACACACAAAAAAATCATTGCACGCTTCATCACAGACTCCTTTTTTTGTGAGAATGAAGGCTCGATCCTACTCCACCCCCTCTGGATGGTTAGGAACGTTCTCCATACCAGTATTCCCACGATCGGTACGCCCCTATCCGCGAAAACCCCCGCGTTTTCTGCTTCGGATTTAGGTGTATTCGCCCAGCAAATCCGCCGAAGTGTTCACGGATCAAATGGACTGAATATAATGAAGATTCTAATCAGGAGGGGTGTGTTGGTCAAGTAACAAAATTGGAAAATAACGATAAAATAGAATGTGGTGAGTGAATAAAATAGAGTAAAGAGGTGAATTGCGATTTAGGGCGTGTTCACGCAAGTTGCCACCCCAATCGTGGCGACCGGCATTACCAACGTCGGGTAAAAAGGGTGGACCGACACATGCCGGGAACGGAGTGACCGCATCGTCGGGGGGACTTTACCGAGTTGGCATTACCAACGTCAGGTAAAAAGGGTGGACCGACGCATGCCTGGAATGGAGTGACCGCATCGTCGGGGGGACTTTACCGAGTTGGCATTACCAACGTCAGGTAAAAAGGGTGGACCGACGCATGCCGGGAACGGAGTGACCGCATCGTCGGGAGTACTTTACCGAGTTGGCATTACCAACGTCAGGTAAAAAGTTTCCCCGCAGACGCCCCTTCCAAAACTTTTTACTAGACGTACAAGCCACAACGCGGGTCGGCATGGTATGACGTTGGCGTGAACAGGTCCTAGAAACGAGATGGCTGCCCGGATAGCACGACAAGCCTCCAGCTTAGCCTGCTTTTCGGGTCTGTGACACCCCATGTGCTTGCAACGTGGTGACCACTCTACCGAAACGATGGCATGGGCGCGATTCGAATGTGCCCATCGAAACGTCGGCCTGGTATTTGGGTATGAGTGTCGATTCCGAAGTTCATTTTTTCTTTTTCTTGATTAGTTCGCGTTCCGCCAAAGCGAGATCAGCACATAAACGCCCTAAACGCTCATGATAGAGCATCGCGAGTACGATTGTTACGGGTGGCGTTACCAAGAGCGAAAGTGTCACAAACAGCGTTTCCGATATCTCGCCGCATAAAGCGATTAAAAAAATGGTTCCGAAAGATAAAAGCGAAATTCCGATTTGCTCGAGATAAAATCGTCCCACACGTCGCCACATGGTATGGCGGGTCCTCCAGACCGTGATGGGAATGACGTCCAACGCGTCGTTATTCGCGAGACTATTCATGTAACAGAGTGGGTAGACGAGACCAAAGAGGATCGGAACGCAAATACTGGTTACCAGTATCGGCTGAATGGGAACCGAAATCCAAGAGAGTGCAAAGGAGGTCATGGCCACCGTACTCAACACGGGTATGATGAACAAAAAGGTACCAAAAAATGCCACGATGGGAAACGCCAACGAGAAGATCCCCTCCATAAAAGGATCAAATGGCCAATCGTCCACATTCTCGGCATGATTGAACGCCATCTCAAACGTACCACGAAGTGTCTGCATAAGGTAACTTGTAAAAAATACGAGGCAAAATCCACCACACATATAGGTGACGAGCATCGTCGTAATCTGACCGATGATTCCTTCGCCAAACGATATTTGGAATAATCCACGTAGCGCTATGCCCCATACGGCTACGATCAAAATCCGTCGCAATACCGGGCCTTGACGGAAAAATTCTCGTGTCGAAAGATCGGACTCCGCGACCAACACCTCCTGCCTCCGAAGTTTCTCCTCGGCCTGTTTTTCGAGTTGTTCGACCTGCCGCTGTACCGCCGTTTCACGCAGCAACCCCATCGTCGGTGGGGCTGCCGGTGGTACCGCCTGATTGACCACCAGATTTGCAGTGGAATTTGACGCGATATTCGCTGTTACCTTCGTATGGCTCGATGCTGCCGCACCGTTTGTGGTACCGGAAGCGTTGGTTCCCCTCTCCGTTTGTGAATTGGACACATCGGATGGAGCGGCGTGAGCGGAAGGTTTTCGCCATGCCGCGGGAACAGCCTCGTCTTCGAAAATTTCCTTCCATGGGTCGTGCTGGGATGGCGACGGGCGATCGGCAGCCGTTGTCGCGGCGGTGTGTGGAGTGGGCGGAGAGACTGGTTCCGTGGGGACAGCCGGTATGTCCTGCTCCTCGACAATTGCATAAAGATCGTCACTGGGCGATGAGTCGAGTTTTTGCGGTGATCGAACGAGTTTTTCGTCCGGCAGCGTGGCAGAACGGATCGGCCGAAAAGGTTCTGGACGCGCGAGTGGAGGCAATTCCGCTGCCGATTCAGGAATGATTGCCGGTTTGGTTACGGTTTCTGCCGCCAGTTGGCCCGCGATTTCCTGTTCCTTCGCCAGATTACGCACCGCGTGAACTTCGATGTTCGTCGGTAGAGTGTCCGGCGTGACGACTAAATCATCGGCAAATGGATCCCATGTGGTATCTGAAGGTCGTTTTGGCGAATCATTTTGTTTTTGCGGCATCCGTTTCACTCCTCCGATAAAATGCGTACGATCAATCACGGTTGGGGACCACGTCTGCCGAAACACCGTGAGGAATCGATTTTCACTACTCGGATGGAATTCTGCCACAATCGTGGCGGAACCCCTTTGGAAGTCTCACTGTGTTCAATCGACTTTTCGTTCGCTCATCCAATCGGTATGGAAAACTCCTTCACAATCGGTACGTTTGTAGGTGTGCGCGCCGAAGTAGTCACGTTGTGCTTGGAGTAGATTGGCTGGTAGCTTGGCACTGCGATATCCATCGTAGTAGGTCAACGCCGAGGTGAACGCGGGTGCCCAAACGCCAAATTGGACCGCCGTCGCCACGACACGTCGCCACGCGTCTTGCGATTTTGTCACCTTGCCGCAGAAATAATCGTCTAAGAGCAAGTTTTCGAGCGTCGCGTTCCGATCGAACGCGTCTTTAATGCGCTGTAAAAAGACCGCGCGAATAATACAGCCACCTCGCCACAGAAGTGCGATCTGGCCATAATTCAAATTCCAACCATATTCGCGAGCGGCCGCCTGCATTTGGACGTAACCTTGGGCGTAGCTGCAAATCTTCGACGCGTACAACGCCTGACGCACATCCTCGATGAATTGTTTTCGATCACCGTTAAACATCGGAAGATCCGGCCCCGCCAATCGTTGCGATGCGCGGACTCGAGCGTCTTTCGCCGCGGAAAGTGATCTCGCGTAGACTGCTTCGGTCACCAACGTGCTCGGCACGCCCAGATCAAGCGCGTCTTGGCTCATCCATTTACCCGTTCCTTTGGCTCCCGCGGCGTCGAGAATATAATCGACCAACTCGCCCGGCTGCCCGCGATCATCCGCCACGGTCAGAATATCTCGTGTGATTTCGATCAAATAGCTATTCAGATCGCCTTGATACCAGTCGGCGAATACCTGTTGAATTTCGGCGTTCGAAAGACGCAGAATATTGCGTAAAAGCCAATACGCTTCGCAAATGAGCTGCATATCACCATATTCGATCCCATTGTGCACCATTTTCACGTAATGACCCGCGCCACGCTCACCAATCCATTCGCAACATGGAATTTCGTTATTCGGTCCGACTTTTGCACTGATCGCCTGAAAAATCGGCTTGACCGCTTCCCACGCCTTGGGCGAACCGCCGGGCATCATCGAGGGACCACGACGTGCGCCCTCTTCGCCACCCGAAACGCCTGTGCCAACGAACAACAAACCTTTCGATTCGATGTACGGTGTACGACGTTCTGTATCTTTGAAAAAGGAGTTGCCGCCGTCGATGATAATGTCGTCTGGTTCAAGATGTGGAATCAAAGTTTCCATGAAATCGTCCACCGGCTGACCGGCTTTGACCATGAGAAAAATTTTACGTGGATGTTCGAGCGACGCGATCAGCTCTTCGATGGAGTGACAGCCGACGAACCGTTTGTTCGGCGCATCCGCTATGAACGCATCCACTTTCGAGAGCGTACGATTGAATACGGCGACGGAAAACCCATGATCTTCCATATTTAACGCCAAATTACGTCCCATCACGTCCAAACCAATCAAGCCAATCGCGCACTTCATCGTTCTTTTCTCCCATTTATTTTGAATCATTCCACATTGGAACTGCCGCGTTAAACATTTTATACCCATTCTATCCGATTTTGCAACGAAAAACTTTTTACTAGACGTGGATCATTCAAACTTGGCGAACATGGACGTCGATTGCGATCGCAGCGAGCGTTCCCACCTTTCGGCAATCGACTTTTTATACATAATCATTTTATATAAACGCACTCGAACGAGCCGATATTAGGAACGAAGTGACTGCATCGGCGGCAATGGAAATTTGTTCATTGAAGTGGCGGCACCAACGTCTAGCAAAAAGGTTGGGCGTCCCGCAATGTTGTGTGAAGTGGCGGCACCAATGTCTAGCAAAAGGGACCCACTTGCCGAAAATCGTTTTACAGGCGACAATAGAGGGAATATTTTGGAGGTTCTGTCGTAAGCATCAGAAAATCTATCGTAAGCATCAGCCAAATAGGAATGTCCATGAGTAGCGATCCACTCAATCCGAATCGGGGTAGACCCAATTTTGCCAATCGATTGTTGGTCTTTACCGCACTGTTTTTCGGTATCATGTTCATCATGCAGAAGTACTTCCCACCGGAAGAACCCAAAAAAGTCGCTTCGGAAACCGCCGCAGTGGCCTCTGCAGATGGTTCAGCTTCCGACTCGACAAATGAGCCTGACACGCAGGCCGAAAACACTCCGATCATTCCGGAAACGATAGCCAAAGATCAATTCGTTACCATTGGTTCGGCGGATCCTGCCGATCCATATCGTATGCTTGTGACGCTCTCCAGCCGTGGTGCCGCTGTACGACGAGTGGAAATGAGTGATCCGAAGTATTACGATATCGATACACGGTGCGGATATCTGGGCGAGGTGGTCGTTGATACGAAAAATGTGGGAATCGCCTCCGAATCGCCTTCCCAGTCGGATGTTGCGGTAAATACGACGACAGTTCCAGCCGATTCTGCCGTAACGGTTGATGCGGATAAAGCGGCGGCGGCTGACGCGGATAAAACGGCGACGAAATGCGTGGTCGAGGTGGTCGGTGCGGGAACTCCGGCGCAAAAAGCCGGATTGCAGGTGGGTGACGAGATTCTTTCCGTGGCCGGGCAAAATGTGGCGGATCGCAATGGATTGGACGCGGCTTTGGTAACGACAAAGCCAGGCCAAACGATCCCGGTCAAGATTCGACGTGGTGAGGGCGACGCCGCAAGCGAGCTGGAACTGTCGGTCACGTTGATGTGGAAACCGGCGGAATTGATTCGACCGGAAAGGGATGCTCCGGGAAGTTTCCTACTCACCATTCAGGAAGTGGATGGTGTGACGCTCGAGCAACCGATCCCATTGCCAGAAGACCTCAAATGCGTACCTCCTTCACTAACGAAAGAGATTGACGGCGTACATCTGCTGAACGAACCGTGGGAAATTGAATCGGCCACACAAGATAAAGTCGTTTTCAAACGGGCTGTGCCGAAATACGATTTGGAAGTACGGAAGATTTTCGAAATGGTCCGTACTGACTCGGTAGCGGGCGATGGCGGCAAAATTTCGCCAGATGCCCCGGCTTACCATCTGAATTATCGGATTGAGACGAAAAATGTGGGCACGAAGCCGCATACGGTGGCGTATCGTTATGACGGTCCGAATGGTTTACCGACCGAGGCGTGGTGGTATTCGA
>JAQVKF010000005.1 GCA_028694795.1 Thermoguttaceae bacterium
GAAGTTTACCGAGCAAACTTCTTCCTCATTGGATGTTGCATCCACGAAAACCCGTGGCCTGTGATACCCTCGTGGAATCACTGTTATTCCTCACGGAATAACCACGTCGCCCACCGTAAAAATCTTCTTTCACAGTGGAGAAGCGATGCGAACCCGCCAGCCTCCCTGCAACGGTCCCGTCCGCACCTCATGTGCTGAACATGACAAGGTTCGTCGTATTGGGATCAACCAATCGCTTTCGCCATACCGCAAAAATTCCTTTTCAGGCCGAAACATTTTTGCGGCATTCCTGCCCAGCACGCTCCATCATAACCAACGCCACTTTTTTCTCCAACACCAAAAATAATTTTTTTGAAAAATACGCTACAACCGTTGTCACCTTCCCAAAATACGAAATTCTCGGCACTTACAAGCACCCTGTCGTCAAATCGTGCCAATTCTGGTAAAATGGAATGGAACAAAAACGGGTGAACGTCTGAGAATCCATGAACAACGTGAATCACGAAAGCATTGGGAACGATACTGGTGAAAAAACTTTATATCGAGACGCTTGGCTGTCAGATGAACGTGTTGGACAGCGAGCTGGTGGCGACCGAACTGCAACGATTAGGATATCGATTAGCCGATACCGCCAAAGGTGCCGACGCGATTCTGTTTAATACCTGTAGTGTACGACAACACGCGGAGGACAAAATCTGGAGTTCGCTTGGTCGGCTTAAACAGCTCAAACAACAGCGACCGAGTGTCATTATCGGCGTACTTGGTTGCATGGCTCAGCGTGAACAGCGGACTTTTTTCAAACGGGCACCACACTGCGACTTTATTCTCGGACCGGGACGCATCGGTAGTATTGTCGAAATTTTCGAGCGGGTCCAGCGTGGTGAACGTGAGATTGTCGAGGTGAGTGAGGATCGACGTCACGGCAAACATGAGGCGGTGAAACTCAGTTTTGAGCCGTTTAATCCACCACGAGTACCGCTCGAATCGGAACAACTTGAGGTGGCCGATGCGCTCACGCCTCCCGTTTCCTCCTCACATCCGAATACCGAGGCAGAATCGGGAATCCATGACGAATATCGCACCGCGCGACCGAATCCCTATCAGGCGATGGTGCGTATTCAATTCGGCTGCAATAATTTCTGTACGTACTGTATTGTGCCGTACGTCCGTGGACCAGAACAGTGCCGTTCGCCACGTGATATCATTGACGAAACACGGCAGCTCGTGGCGGATGGCGTCGTCGAGGTCACACTCATCGGACAGACGGTCAACGCTTATCGATATCTCGAACCAGCGGCCCATGCCGACGATTCCGAGGTCCAAGCCGCCGCCACGGAAACGCGGCTGGCTGGATTATTAGGCGAATTGCAGAAAATCGACGGACTGCGACGAATTCGATTCCTCACGAACTATCCGCGTGAAATGACACCAGAGCTGATCGCGGCGGTGCAAGACAACGACAAAGTTTGCCCGTTTTTTCATATTCCCGCGCAAAGTGGTTCAAATGCAGTGTTGCGCCGAATGAATCGGCATTACACCATTGAGCAATATCGAGAGATGTTGGCAAATATTCGAAAAGCGATTCCCGATGCGGCGATCACGAGCGATTTTATCGTTGGTTTTTGCGGTGAAACGGAGGAAGAGTTTCAGGAAACTGCACAACTCGTTCGAGAAACGAAATTCCGCAATAGTTTTGTGTTCAAATACAGCCCGCGGCCCGGCGCCAAGGCGGCGGAACTGCTGGCTGACGACGTTCCAGACGAGGTAAAACGGCGGCGCAATAACGAACTACTCGCCATCCAAAGCGAAAATTCACGGGCCGACCAGCTTACCTACCAAGATCGGCTGGTCGAAATTCTCGTCGAAGGCCCCAGTAAGGGGAATCGGCATCCTCTTCCCGCTGATTCCTCTTCACCCGACACGCTCGTCCAGCTCGTCGGTCGCACGGTGGACGATCGCATTGTGGTGTTTGACGGCCCCATCTCACTTGCCGGTCAAATCGTGACCGTCCATGTGATCCGCACTGAGCCGTTTACGCTCTTCGCCGAACGATGACCGTAAGGTGATCGTAACGACCCACGAATCGGCTAGCGGACACTTGCGTCAAGTAACCAGAGTACGGCCCCTTTTTGAGCGTGTAATCGGTTCCCCGCTTCCGGGATGATTCGACTTTGCGGTCCGTCGATCACCTCTGCAGCCACTTCCTCACCTCGGTGCGCTGGCAAACAGTGCATGAAAACGGCATCTGGAGCGGCCGCCCGCATCAATGACGCCGACACCTGATAATCGCGAAAATCGGCAACCCGCCGCGTTCGCTCCGCTTCCTGTCCCATGCTCACCCAAACATCGGTGTAGATCGCCGACGCTCCACGCACTGCTTCGTAGGGATCTTCACTCACGAAAAGCTCCAGATTCGGTTCAGCGGTTTTCAGCATGGCAAGCGTCGATTCGCTAAATTGGTATTTTTTCGGCGTTCCCATGGCAAATCGCATTCCAATTCGACCACAAATCAGAGCCAAACTTCGTGCCACGTTATTCGCGTCACCCACCCACGCAAAGGTCCGACCACGCAAATCTTCCCCAAAAATCTCCTGAAGCGTCAAAATGTCGGCCAACGCTTGGCACGGATGCGCCTCGTCGGTCAGAGCGTTAATCACTGGAACACTCGAATATTTCGCCAATTCGACGACTGAACCATGGGACTTCGCGCGGACCGCCACGCAATCGATCATCTCGCTCAATACACGACCGAAATCGCACATCGGTTCACGTTTCCCAAAACCAACGTCATCCCCTAAATAGAGCGACGAACCCCCCATATGCGCCATTAGCGTTTCGAAACTGACACGCGTTCGCAGCGATTGCTTTTCGAAAATTAACGCCAACATACGTGAGGAAAGCAATGGCTCTCGCACACCTTGGCGTAATTTTGCCTTCAATTCTCGCGATATCTGCAAAATGCGTAACACTTCGGCGGTGGTTAAATCGTTGATATCTAAAAGATGCCGTACTTCGGTCGTCATCGGAGGACTCCTCTGGTTTTGAGATTCGATTTTCCTACTTGCCCATCTGCCGGCGAATGCCCGCGATCAACATTTCCACACCCTGATCCACTTCCGCATCACTCATCGTCATCGCCGGAAGCAATCGCAAAATGTGACCATGCGTACAATTGATTAACAATCCGTTTTCCATACAACTCTGCACAATCGGCGTTCCGTCGATATCGAGTTCCACACCAACCATCGTACCAATACCACGCACTTCACGAATAATATCACATTCCTTCTGGAACGTTCGCAGGGCCGCGCGGAAACGATCACCCACTTCCACGGCACGCTTAAGCAACCCTTGCGATTCGATCATTTCAATCGCCGCGATACCCGCTCGTGCCGCAATCGGATTGCCGCCAAACGTACTCGCGTGCATTCCAGGTCGTAAGGCCGGAGCCAACTCCGCCGTCGTGAGCATCGCACCCGCCGCCAAACCACCACTGATTGATTTCGCCAGTGTCATCGCATCCGGTCGAACGCCAAAATGTTGGTAACCAAACCATGTACCCAATCGACCACAGCCCGTCTGCACTTCGTCAAATACCAACAATAAACCATGGGCGTCACAAAGCGAACGTAACCCCTGCAAGAAACCCTCTGGTGGGACACGCACGCCGCCCTCGCCCTGCACCGGTTCGATCATGATCGCCGCCGTTTCACCATCAATCAGATTCCGAACCGCCTCCAAATCACCGTATGGTGCGTAAACAAAACCGGGCAAAAGCGGTTGGACGCCATCCTGGTACTTCGGTTGAGCCGTTGCCGTGAGCGTCCCCATCGTTCGACCATGGAAACTCCCTTCGAACGTGATAATCTTATATTTCGGCTTCACGCTCGCCAATCGTACTAATTTAATCGCCGCTTCATTCGCTTCCGCACCGCTATTACAGAAAAACGCCTTGCCGCCAAAACTACGCTCAGAAAGCATTTTGGCCCAAATCCCTTGGTTTTCCATATACCACGAATTCGGAGCGTGGATGAACGTTTTGAGCTGGTCGATCACGGCATCCACCACAGGTTTCGGGCAATGACCCAAAAGATTACAGCCCCAACCGGGAAAAAGGTCTAAATATTTTTTGCCTTCCGCATCCCAGACCCACGAGCCTTCGCCTCGCACCAACGCCACTGGATATCGCGTATAGTTCGGAATCACATATTTCGAAAATAAATCTATTGTTTCCTGCGAACTGAGCATCGGTTTTTCCTTCTAATGAACTCTTATTTGCATCCGTCTCGAATGACTTCTTTATCGATTTGGAATGGATGATATCCATTTTCTACACACTTTTGAGCTTATCACCCCATTAGGGGTGAACTCAGAAAACAAAAATCCGGTCTGATTCCCGCGAATCGACCGGACCGGCAAGCCATTCTTATCTTTTCATGGGTAAAAACTACTCGCTGATCACGGTACCAACCCCCGTACGGGTATAAATGTCTAACAACAACGAATGCCGAAGGCGACCGTCCACCATGTGGACTTTACGCACGCCGCGACGCACAGTCTCCATACACGCCTGGACCTTCGGTATCATGCCGCCCTGAATCGTACCATCGTCGATCAATCGCTGCGCCTCGTCCAGCGACAACTCTCGAATCAACGACGAACGATCCTCTTTATCTCGCAACACGCCAGGCACGTCACTCACAAAAACAAGCTTTTCCGCACCAAGTTTTTCCGCAATCATCTGTGCCGCCGTGTCCGCGTTAATATTCAATCGCTGACCAGCGGGTGTTTCGGCCACCGACGGAATCACCGGCACGATGCCGCGCGAGCAGAGCGCCCGAATCGCCGCCGTATCCACATCGGTCACGCGTCCCACGTACCCCAAATCAATCGGATTGCCCGCCTCGTCGCTAAGCGTAATCTGCTTCGCCGTCAACACATTCTTCGTACGGAAATTGAGCGGCCGCGCCATCCCGCCAAATTCTTCAATCCGTTTCGCGATCCCCTCGTTGACTTCACCCGCCAAGACCCGTTCCACAATCTGAAGCGTCGCCGCGTCGGTATACCGACGCCCTTGCACGAATCGCGGCGTAATGCCCGCCTCTTGCATCGCTCGACTGATCGCTTTACCACCGCCGTGAATGATCACCGGCTGTAGACCCACCGATTCCATGAAGATCGTATCGAGCAAAAGATGCACCATGTCATCCGCCGAATCCATCACGCTACCGCCCAGCTTAATCACGGCAATAGAGCCTCGGAACTGGCGAATCCAGTGGAGAGCTTCGATCAGCACATCCGCTTTTTCGATGGCGTCTCGCACGGCAGTACACTCCTTTGGGAAAACGGAAGTCAAAACAAACCTAAAAATCCACTGTGGGAATCCCCTATTTTAATCCCATAATTTTCACTGTCAAGAAGGCCGCGTATCTCTCTCTTTTTGCGTAAAACGAAATATGGGGGTGAACAGAGACACGCTAGTGCGGAAAAAAGACGGTATCACATCGGGGCGAAAGCGGCGGCGTGAATCTCGAAAAACAGAAAGCCATCGTGAACGCAAACGCCGTATTCCGTGGAAAACGTTGTATTCCATGGAAAACGTCACACATCGAAAACCTGCCCGCATATTGTTCGTGGTTACACACCCAAGAAAGCCCATCCGAAGAACCGATTGGATGGCCCGAACGCCCTATCCACGGGACCATTTTAGCCTCCCTTTTTGGGAATATACGTCCATTCTTCCCGACATATTCCATTCGTTTTTCTCGATAAAATCGTTTTGTCCCCGCACCCATTCATCCGCTACATCTTAACACAAATTCGTAAATACTGCCATTGCCATAAATTGCTTAGGATGTGTATACTACCCGAGAGTGAACCGTCCTCGCGTCGAAGAAATGACGTGTGGGCAATGGACAGCGTTCACTTCAAAATGGCATGAAAATGGGGATCGTTAAATCAATTCCAAAGGAACCACGTAACTTTTTGTACCTATTCCATTCGATTTTGTGTTTACGATCGCGATTTCTCGTTGCAAAATCGCTTTTGGCCAAGTTCCAATTTGTCACATTTTCAAACGAAAAGAGTAGAAGCATGAGTCCTATCCGGCAACCATTTTTACATCCTATCCGTCCTTCGCAACGATTTTCCCGCAAACGAGTTTTACGAGTGGAATCGCTCGAACAGCGGATGTTGTTGGACGCAGCGTCTCTCTACAGCTTGTCCGCGACAGCTTCTAAGACATACGATTCTGACCTAGAAATCAACATCGCCGCGGAGGCGACCTCGGTCTCGAATCTCGCCTCGCAATCCTTCTCGCTCCTGTCCAACGCAAGTGAAGCTCCAACCGATGAGCACCAAGTGTCAGTGGTTGGAGATTATTATACGATTGATTTCGCCTTAGACGGTACCCAGCGTGCCTATCTAACGGGATTGACAGCCAATCAATTAGCTGACATTGCGGAAGAAATATCCACATTTCAAACGGAAGTTTTTTATGACGCGGAAAAAACAGACGTCGGCGATACCGATTTGTGCTGGGCGGCGACCGGCTCGAATATGCTCCGTTATACAGGTTGGGGATTGGTCAACGGTTTGAAAACGGAAGATGACATTTTGACCTATTTTACGAACCATTTTACCGACGACGGTTCGACGATCGAAGCGGGAAATGAATGGTTTTTGACCGGTGTCTACGCTCCGAAAGATGAGGGTTTCGACGACGATGATGACGACGATGGAGCACTGCTGACTCAAGCGGGTGGCGCGTTTTGGCCGGGTGCGCATTGGAACGAAGTTGGTGGAGCGTATAGTGCCTCTACGGGGCATACGGATACCGATGAAGAAGGAAAAACCGCCGAAAAAATGGATTTTTCATTTGATATGGAAGTTCTTACAATGTTGACCGGTCATCTCCAAAAAGGGGACGCGGTAGGACTAGGCGTCTATTGGACGAATCTGACCACGATGGAATCGGAGGGTGGGCACGCGATCACGATGTGGGGATATGCCTATGACACGGCGTATACCATTTACGATCCAGAGTACTACACGATGCTTTTTATTAGCGATTCGGACGATGCCAACCCGGCCGCAGGCGGCGTAGGTGGCGCGGAAGCACCGAATCAACTCCAACGGTATGCCATCTCGTGGGATTCGGAAGAGGCTTCGTATTATTTTACCACCTATGGATATGAGAATGGTACCGCGGGATACCTCGCGGATGGCACGTGGTTGGTACAGCGGTCGGCGGCGGCACTGACCCCATCGGGCGGATTAAAAGTGCCTCGTGACGGATATTCGATCCGTGAAAATTCACGAGAAAATGCGTTTGTCGGCAAGTTGCGTCCTGTGAATACGGTGTCGAAGGATGACGTTTACACTTACGAATTAACGGCAGGAAGTGATTATTTTCAGGTCGATAACAATGGCGTTTTGCGGGTCAAAAAAGATGCCGTCCTCGATTATGAAAAGATACCGTCAGTCCAGGTGACCATTCTGACTTCACTCAACGGAGAGTTGCAATACGCGGACACGTTCGCTGTCGAAATTGTGAACCAAAATGAAAAACCCTCCGATATTGGATGCTTAGTAACCGAAAAATCAGAAGAGTCGGGTGAATTCGTTTCGAAAGTAGTCACTGCGGTGAATGTGGCGGAACGTGAGGCCACCGTCGGTCAACTCACAGCTAGGGATCCGGAAGGAACACCTTGCACTTTTCGTCTAAGCGGACCGGACGCGAAACTTTTCACGATTGTGGAAAACGGTGGAAAATATCTCATTCAAACGAAGACGATTTTGAGTTTCGAGACGCCGCAAGATAAGAATCATGACGGTACTTACGATTTGATCGTTACCGCGACGGATACGGCGGGTAAATCAGCCAGCCAAAAAATTCAGGTCAAGATAATCCATCAGGAAATAGAAAGCTCACTGACATTGGATATGCCTGCGGGACAAAATAATACGTGGACCGTCGAGATGAGTAATAACAGGCTGACCGTCCAAAGTGGTACCAAAACGTTAGTGGACGAGGTGATCTCGAATTTCGATCCAGATTTGGACACCTTTGCGCTGACGATTAACGGCCAAGCCGGAAACGATACGCTGATATGGAAATGTGCCGCCGATTTGCAAAGTACGGCCGACTTATCCGCCCGTTTTAATCTCCTTTTTAACGGCGGCATGGGAATGAATACGGTCCATGTGGATGGTGCGAACACGGGCAATCGTCAGACCCTCATGGGATCCAGTGTTCGGGTTGGCGATACCGCGTTGGAGATCCTATTGGCCGAAAATACCAGCCTCCTATCGCAGCTCTATCTGGATGGCGGCACGGGGAACGATTGGTACGAGTTGCGGAGCTTATCTTGCGCGACGGTGATACGCGATCGTGGTGGTACAGACACGATTGATCTCACTCATACGTCGCAAGGGGTTACGTTAGACCTGAATAAACGTACCCCCCAGCCCATGTTTGGAACGACGCTGACGTTACGATCCAAAATTGAAACGGCGATCGCGCCATCCGAATGATCGGCTTGTAACCAGTTCGTAAATCAGTCAAGCTTTTTTACCTGACGTTGGTGTTGCTAATTTGGTGAAGTGACCGACGATGCGGTCATTCCGTCCCCAGCCCAAAAGCAAAATTATCCCGCACGGAACACAAATACCAGCAGCAACTGAATGACGACCGCGATCAGAGCGGCTCCCGCGATCAATCCACCGCTAATCGTCTCTTGGTTTTCAGCAAACGTTTTGACAAGCCCTTTTTCATGCGGGTTTCGTTCCTGCGTCCATTGCATATACCAAAAAAAGAACGAACCGAGAAACATCACAAAACTGGTTGAAAATTCGAGCAGACACGCCAAACCAAGTCCGACGGGTGACAGCGGGAATTTTCCATGGGTCTGCTCTCGGACGATTTCCAACACGATCCCCAAAAGCCCGCCAATCAGAGCGGCCCAGCACGCCGACGCCGGCAGTGCGCTAAGCCCCTTGGAAAGCAACTCAGCCACCGCCTTCCACGCTACGGCGGATGGCATTTTGTATTCCGCCGAAATTACATTCGTTGGTCCATTCTGTAAAAACAGCAGATACCACACAGGTACCGCGACGAGCGTTCCAGCGATAATGCCCAACACATGACCGATTGCCTGTTGACGTGGCTTAGCTCCCAACATATATCCCGGCTTAATATCCATGAGCAGGTTAGCGGCGTTACTCGAAACCGAGGCCGTGATCCCCGCCGAGGCGAGATTTGTCGTCATACAGCCCGGATGAAGTACCGCGAACGCCAATTGTGTCAATTTCCCCAACGGGCCCACAGGAGTAATGGCCGTCAACGCCGTCGCGTGGACCGCGATGATCGTAAAGACAAATATCAACGGAATGGCCACACAGCCCAGCAAAATCGGTACATCGAAAAACGCCCACGTTTCGATCACGACCAACGTACTCATAATCGGAATACCGATCCAAAAAACGTTGTACGGCAATTCGATATGTTTTAGGCAATCTTCCGGTTCATTCTCTTTTTTTCTACCGAATTTCATCGCCGCAATGAGGGCCTTCGGGTTCGCGAAGAAACTCCAGAGGGAGGCCGTGGTCATCAGGGCCACACCGCCCCATAATGCCCAACGCACGATTTCGCCAAAACCGTAAACGCCCAGCTGCGGAATCTCGTTCTCCACCGCACAGGTAATATCTCCCGTATGGATCATCCAGGGTGCGAGAATACAGTAGTTAATAATCGCTCCAACTAAAAGCGAAACTCCTGTACGAATCCCCACTAATCCGCCCAACCCGAACATGGCGATATCATTACCACAGACGATCGAGAGTTGCCGCAAGTCAATCCCCGCGATACTTAGCGGCTTTTCCATCAGATTATAAATCCAAGCGTCAAACGTTTCAGGCAATCGCAGCCATGTGGGAAAAAGCAGCTTTTCGAGCAACGTATGATGCGACAGAATCGTCCAAACGGCGGAAAACGCCGCCGCGATCGCGAGTAGTTTGGCCTTGAGCAGCCCGGCAGCCGCTTCACGGGCGGAGGTCTCTGTTGGACCGTTGTCCGCCGCGTGTTCCGCCGCATGCAACGAATCGAGTACGATACCCGCCGCGCGTCCCTCTGGAAATGGCTGTTGTTCGTCGTTAATGAACCGACGTTTGAGTGGAAAAGCGAACAGAACGCCTAACACACAGATCGAAATAATCCAGATTGTGATCGGAACCCCAGGCAACTCTTTACCGGTAATGAGCATGTAGGCCGGAAACATAGCGGTAAGCGGCATGACAATGTAACCAGCGGCGGTCGCGATGGATTGCGTACAGTTATTCTCCAGAATGGTCAGTTCTTTCGCCAATCCAATTTTGGAAAGAATTTTGAAAATCGCAAACGCGAGGATGACCGAAGTCATCCCAACACCGACGCTCCAACCAGTTTTCGCGCCAATATAGAGATTCGTAATCGATAACACCCCACCCAAAAGCATTCCGGTGATTGCGGAACGCCAGGTGAGTTGCGGCATATCGCCACGATAAACATTTTCCAGCCACCAATGATCTTTTTGCTCACGTGTCCACGTTTTAATCTGTTCATCCGTTAGTTGTTTAATCGCCATACCACCCTCGCGTTCGTTCAAAAATAAGCAGTCCCCATCGTACCACAAAAGCAAGGGCTAACGCAAGCGGTATTCAACAACACGAGAATCTTCCAGCGTTCAATAAAACCATCTCGACGTTGGTAAAAAGGTATAAACAATTATCCAAATCGCGGCGATATTAACAAAATTCGAATCTGCGGTCATCTTTTCGACTTAAAGTGAAATTGGATCGTACTGTCAGGTCGTAGGATCAGTCTTTGGTATCGGCATATCGTATTCCCATTCCTTTGACGTACGTCGCCGCAGTAGAATTCTCCGGTGCCTGAATGATCGGACTATTGCACTCATCCAATATCCCGACTCCGATACTCGTCACACTGCTTGGAATCGCAATGGTGTTCAAAAATTCACATCCCGCAAACGCATACATCCCGATACTCGTCACACTTTCTGGAAACGTGACCGAGGCCAGATTACTGCTGTCAAACGCACGTTCTCCAATGTTCACAACGCCTTCCGGAATCTCAAACGACTTCAGACGATGGCAACCAGAAAACCCGAAATCTCCAATATGCGTTACTTCTCGGAAAAGCTTGATCTCGGTCAGACCAGCACAATACGCGAACGCACACGTCCCGATACTCGTTAAATTTTCTGGGAATGTGAGCAACGTTAGATTCTCACAGCCTTCAAATGCATGATCACCAATGCTCGTCACGCTTTGGGGCAACGCCACACTGGTCAAGCCTCGACAACGCAAAAAGGCCGAATCTTCGATACTCGTTAAATTTTCTGGGAAATGAGATATTCACCAGAGCGGAACGTTCTGCAAAGGCAAATGCTCCAATGGTAGCCACACCATCCGGAATCGTGTAGGACCTGTAGATGGTACCGTTCGGACCGCTCCATGATAAGTATGTAAAACTTTACCATCTCGCGTGAAAAGTACCCCATCCACATCCTGATATGACGCATTGTCCAAGGCAATCTCGATTTTGCCCAGATTCCAGCAATGATAAAACGCTCCACATCCAATGCTCGTCACGCTGCTCGGAATCTTCACCGAACACAATTTTCTACACATCGAAAACGCTCGTTCCCCGATATTCTGGATTCTCTTTTTGGATGTGAGTGTGAACTAAGGGCGAAAAATCCGCCGTCACCGTAATGATAATAAAAAAGATACAAGTGAACGGGGAAAACAATATAACTGGACACAATGGTACTATATTCAGAGGTCGTCTAACTAGACCCGCCGGACACTATTCTATACTATTTCTACTAGGGCATGTTCACACAAGTTGCCCCCTCAATCAGAACGACCGGCTGTGCCTGCGTCAGGTAAGCGATACCTGCGTCAGACAAAAAGTTTGCGTATTTTCTACGAAAATGCTTTTTTCGTCAAACTTTTTTGAGGCGAAAAATCAATGAGAGGAAACCTTTTGCAAAAAGTTTCCCCCAAACGCCCCTTCCAAAACTTTTTGCTAGACGTGCAAACTGCAACGTAGGTCAACATGGCACGACGTTGGAGTACACACCCTAGCCCTCGCGGGCCGCCGCAAATTACCGAGCGTTTCTCAAATGGCGATGATATTCCTGTAAGCTGCAAACGGTCATGCGTTCCATTTCGAGTCGTGATTCGAGACCTTCGATCGCACTCGCCGCCGCGGGAAGCGTCGTGGTAATTGGAATGCCCGCCGCCACGGCTCCACAGCGCATCCGAATTTCATCCACCATGGCCGCCGCGCCCGTTTCCGGCGTGTTGATAATCCAAGCGATCTTCTTTTCATGCAACAAATCAAGCAGATTCGGGCGTCCTTGGCAAATCCGATAAACCGCGCTGCACGTCATACCCGCATCGTATAACGCCGTCGCCGTTCCGCACGTTGCGTAAAGTTGGAACCCAAGCTCGACAAGCCGACGCACGAGTGGAATCGCTTCCGCTTTGTCCGCGTTACGCAGCGATACAAACACTCCACCTTTGGAGGGAATCGTGTTGCCCGCCGCCTCCTGTGATTTGAGATACGCCGCACCACGATTGAATTCGATTCCCATCACCTCGCCGGTCGATTTCATCTCAGGGGAAAGCACGATATCGACCCCAGGAAACTTGACGAATGGAAACACCGCTTCTTTGAACGTCGTGTAAGGAATCGTCACTTCTTTGGTAAAATGCTGCTCTTCCAGTGTTTGACCAACCATGCACAACGCCGCCTTTTTGGCCAAAGGAATCCCCGTTGATTTGCTCGCGAACGGAATGGTCCGCGACGCTCGTGGATTGACCTCTAATATATACACTTTGTCCTGACGTACAGCGAACTGAATGTTCATCAGTCCACAAACATGCAGGTGTTCCGAGAGATTCATCGCGTGTTTGCGTATCGTCGCAAGCACGGTCTGCGAAAGGCAATGAGGCGGAATCGAACAGGCGGAGTCGCCCGAATGAATTCCCGCATATTCAACGTGTTCCATAATCGCGCCAATCACCGTCGTTCGACCATCCGAAACACAATCGACGTCCAGTTCCACCGCATCTTCCAAAAATCGGTCGATCAGAATCGGTTTTCCCTCCGAGATAGCCGCCGCCGCTTCGACATACTGGCGAAGATATTTCTCTTTGTACACGATGACCATCGCTCGCCCACCCAACACGAACGATGGACGCACGAGAACGGGGTAACCGATCCGCTCGGTGATCGCGATCGCCTCTTCCACGGTATGGGCGATACCACTTTCCGGTTGGAGAATTTCCAGTTTTTCGGCTAGTTGCTTAAAATAATCTCGATCTTCCGCCGCATCGATATTTTTGGGACTCGTACCGATCACTCGCACACCGGCCGCTTCGAGTGACGCGGCCAGATTGAGAGGCGTTTGCCCACCAAATTGTACGATCACACCCTGACACTGTTCACGTTCATAAATGTTCAGTATATCTTCCAACGTGAGCGGCTCAAAATACAGCTTATCGCTCGTGTCATAGTCAGTCGAAACCGTTTCCGGATTGCTGTTGGCCATAATCGTCTCGTAACCCGCCGCATGGAGCGCGAACGCCGCATGGACGCAGCAGTAATCAAACTCGATCCCCTGGCCAATTCGGTTCGGACCACCCCCAAGAATCATGATCTTCTTTTTGCCATTCGAGTCTCGAACCGGTTCATCGTATTCGTCATAAGTCGAATAATAGTAAGGGGTAATGGCTTCAAATTCTCCCGCGCAAGTATCGACCGTTCCGTAAACCGGCGTCACGCCAAGCGATTTTCGCATCGCACGGACACCCATTTCCGTTTGATCCAACAGGTGAGCAAGTTGGCGGTCGGAAAAACCCAGCTCTTTGGCACGCCGCAAAATCGTGGCGTCGGGATGATCTTTCATCGCCCTGATTTTCGACTCAAATTGGACCAGTCCCTCCAGTTTTCGCAGGAAATAGGGGTCCATTCGCGTCAATTCGGCAAGTGTTTCGACGCTCCAGCCACGTACTAAGGCGGCATGAATACAAAAGACGCGGTCCGGATGGGGACGCTTTAATTCCGCTCGTAAATGTTCGTCGGACATCGCCTCGAATGGAGCGTCTTTACCATCCGCGCCGAACCCCGCGTGACCGGTTTCGAGCGATCGCAATCCCTTTTGGAACGATTCCTGGAATGTGCGACCTATCGCCATCGCCTCGCCAACCGACTTCATCTGGGTCCCTAGCGTCGTGTCCGCCGCAGAAAATTTTTCGAAGGTAAAACGTGGAACTTTGGTCACTACATAGTCCAACGCCGGTTCAAAACAGGCAGGCGTTTTCCCCGTAATATCGTTACGAATTTCATCCAAGGTGTAACCGACCGCGAGCAAGGCCGCGATTTTCGCGATCGGGAATCCAGTCGCCTTACTGGCCAACGCACTCGAACGCGACACGCGTGGATTCATCTCGATAATCACACGGCGTCCATTCTGTGGATTCACGGCCCATTGAACATTTGAACCACCCGTCTCGATACCAATTGCCGCCATAATTCGCAAACTGTCGTCCCGCATCGCTTGATAATCGCGGTCGCTAAGCGTTTGGGCGGGAGCAACCGTAATCGAATCGCCTGTGTGGACGCCCATGGGATCCATATTCTCGATGGAACAAACGATCACCGACGTGTCTGACTTATCGCGGATGACCTCCAGTTCAAACTCTTTCCAACCGAGTAATGATTCCTCGATTAAAACCTCCTGATTAAGACTCGCCGCTAATCCACGTTCGACGATCGTTTGGAATTCCGCCTCGTCATGCGCGATTCCCCCACCCGTGCCACCGAGCGTGAAACCTGGACGAATAACCAGCGGCCATGAGCCGATCGTCTTGGCTGCCGTGAACGCCGATTCGAGCGAATGTGCCGAAATCGAACGCGGCGATTCGAGACCGAGTCCATTCATCAGCTGTTTGAATTCGTTACGATCTTCCGCGCGTCGAATCGCGTCGGCACTCGCGCCGATTAATTCAATTTGGTAGCGTTTGAGTACGCCCGATTCGGCCAATTCGAGACCAAGGTTCAGAGCCGTTTGGCCACCGAGGGTCGGCAGAATGGCATCCGGTCGTTCACGGTACAAAATTTCGTGGAGAACTGGCACCGTCAACGGTTCGATATAGGTTCGATCAGCGAATTCTGGGTCCGTCATGATTGTCGCCGGATTGCTGTTGACGAGCAGCACTTCGAATCCTTCGCGTTTGAGCACTTTACATGCCTGAACGCCTGAATAGTCAAACTCACATCCCTGACCGATCACAATCGGACCGGAACCAATGATCATTATTTTACGAATATCCGTACGCTTTGGCATTTTATATCTGTTCCATTTGATTTGGTGTTTGCATCGGCGATTTTTCGCTGCAAAATCGCTTCTGGCCAAGTTTGGATTGGCTATATTTCCGGTTCGAATCCGTTCTGTGGAATCCTCTTTGGATTGGGAGTCTAACTGACCACTTGATCCATGGAATTCAATCAAATTTCAAACGCGCGGCCAGTTGTGGAAACATTCGGCATATTTCCTCGTCTTCCGCCCCGATAAAATCCTCGTACTCAAACCCAGGAAAAACGGTGGCGCCGACCAAGCCCCAATCGCCCGTCGAGTGAGGATTCAGAATTGCCGTCTGCCAATATCCCGCGGGAATCACACTTTGGGGAAATTCGCCGCGAGTGACATCGCCGCCGATCACCACCGTAGTCAGTCTACCATCCGGAGCGATGATATGTTGCAAAATTGATGCGCCGGCGTGGTACAACCAAATTTCGTCCGACGCGACACGATGCCATTTGGAACGATCTTGACGGCGTAACAGATAGTAAATGCTCGTGCCGCAGGTGCGACCGTCTTCCGCTTTTTGGGAACAACGATAAATTTCACGAAAAAAGCCGCCCTCCTCTGAATGTGGAGTTAACCCAAGACGTTCGATGATTTCTTCCGCTCGTGTCATTTTGACCTCCGTTTTTCGCTCATTACGATCGCGTTCACATGATCACATGGGATATCACACTGGGGGGTGTTCACATAAGTTGCCACCTTAATCGGAGCAACCGGCTGTACCAGCGTATGGTAAAAAGTTTGCGTATTTTCTACGAAAATGCTTTTTCGTCAAACTCTTTTGAGGTGAAGAACCCATGAGAGGAAACTTTTTGCGAAAAGTTTCCCTCAAACACCCCTTCCAAAACTTTTTACTAGACGCACAAACTTCAATATCAACCGGCATAACACTCCGATTGCTGTTATTTCATTCTTGGCCATCGGTTTTACCATGTGATTATATGTGAACACGTCCTAGAACATTTCATAAAATTGTCGAAAGATATTCCGTGCATCGTGTGGACCAGGCGCGGCTTCCGGATGGAATTGGACGCATATCACAGGTTCATTCCGATAACGGAATCCTTCAATACTCCGGTCGTTCAAATTGAGGTGTGTTAGTTCGAGCGAGGCGGGGACGGAGTCCGGTTGAACGGCGAAGTTATGGTTTTGACTCGTAATGGCAATCGTTCCGTCGTTCAGATTTTGTACCGGATGATTGGAGCCATGGTGTCCGAACGCCAAACGCCCACATTTGGCCCCAGCCGCAATCGCCAAAATTTGATGTCCGAGACAGATTCCCATCATCGGCACACGTCCGACAAGCGAGTTGGCGGTTTCGATGACATTTGTGACGCCCGCAGGATCGCCCGGACCATTCGAGAAAAACACCCCATTCGGTCGATAAGCCAAAATCTCTTCCGAGCTGGCGGTGTATGGCAACACGGTCACTCGCATTCCGGCGTTTTCGAGAGATCGCACGATATTCCATTTGATTCCGAGATCAAGTGCCACGACCGTTGGAGCATCCGCAGGCAGCGGCTCCGCGTCGGTCAGCAAATCGTGAACGGTCGCTCCGTCATACGGTTGATGGATGCTCACCTGGCTAACCGTGTTGATGCCGTCGAGTCCGGACCACTGGTTGGCAAGTTGAATCGCTTCCGCCTCGCTCATCGCAGTGTCACTCGCGTGGAGCCACGCTTTTTGCGTACCATGTTCACGAATATGTAACACAAGCCGACGTGTATCCAAATGGGATAACGCCGGCTTATGAAAACGTTTGAGCAACTGAGCTAAACTCTCTTCCGCACGAAAATGGGACGGCTCGTTCATTTCTCGTACGAGCAGTCCACTTAAAAAAAGACCGCCTGACTCCATATCCGCGGCACAACAACCGTAGTTTCCCACTTCGGAAGTGCTGAGCGTCACGAACTGGCCGGCGTAAGAGGGATCACTAACGATCTCCTGATATCCCGTCATCCCGGTATTGAAAACGACCTCACCGGGGCTATCGGTCGCGGCTCCCTCGGACTGCCCGTAAAACACAGAGCCATCCGCAAGAGCCAAAAAATGTCGATTCATGTTGATTCCGCATCTAATGGGACACGACGTCGTTTTCAGCAATACTACTTTTCATGGTGATATTACCGCACATAGACTCCAATGATAACACCGTTGACCAAAATTTTATATCCGAACCCGCGTACATACCGGAAATCGTATTCCGATTCCGGTATATTCAGCCTTAGGAGACCGTCCTAGTAGACGAAGAGCATTTCACGGTATTTCGGCAGCGGCCAACGGCTGTCATCGACAAGATGCTCCACCGAATCGACGACTTTACGCAAGTTCGTCATCGCCGTGAGGATCTCCTCGTGGAGTCCACCGAGCGCGGCCTCCAGCTCGTTGCAGCGAAGCACCAATTCGTCCAATTTGGTACCCAGCTGACCAGCCATAATCTGCAGTCCGGTTACCCCCGTACTCATACCGCCTATTCCCGCACATTCCAGGGTTTTGAGCAGCATGCTGTATTCCTCACAAACCACGGGCAGTACCATACTACTGGCAATTTCGAGCGCGATACCACCCTCGATCCTGATCTTACGATGGTATTCTTCTAGGAAAACTTCAAATCGCGATTCGAGTTCCTCTTTAGAGAACACGCCGTACTTGCCGAACAGCTTCTGATTTTCAGCCAGCAGCAGCGGCCGCAGCGCATCCATCGTCGTCTGCAAATTCGGAAGCCCTCGCTTTTCCGCCTCCGCAACCCATTCATCGCTGTAATTGTTCCCGTTGAAAATGACTCGGCGATGTTTACGGATCACTTCTCGCAACAGATTCTGCAACTCTGTATTAAAATCCTTTCCCGATATTTTTTCAAGCCGGTCGGCAATATAATCCACCGATTCCGCGACAATCGTATTCAAAACAATGTTGGCTCCAGAACACGACTGGCTCGATCCACAGGCACGGAACTCAAATTTATTGCCCGTGAACGCAAAGGGACTGGTGCGATTGCGGTCGGTCGCGTCACGTGGCAGAGGCGGCAACGCATCCACGCCGATCCGCATCGCACCTGGATGGCGGCTTTCGGTCGCCGCACCCGTCTCCAACTGACGAATGACATCGTCAAGTTGATCGCCCAAAAAGATCGAAATAATCGCTGGCGGTGCCTCGTTCGCACCCAATCGATGTTCATTACCCGCACTCGCCGTCGAGGATCGCAGTAAATCGGCGTGCAGATCAACCGCTCGAACGATTGCCGTCAAAACCGTCAAAAAGACCGCGTTTTCATGAGGATCGCTCCCCGGTTCCAACAGATTCCGTTTCCCATAATTGACCGACCAATTGTTGTGTTTACCGGAACCGTTGACGCCAGCGAATGGCTTCTCATGGAGCAAACAGACAAAACCATGTCGTGCCGCGACTTGCTGCAATACCTCCATCAGCTGCATGTTATGGTCAATCGCAAGGTTCAGCTCCTCGAAAATCGGAGCGACCTCGAACTGCGCCGGAGCGACCTCGTTGTGCCGTGTCTTCGCCGGAATGCCGAGCCGCCACAATGCGTGTTCGACCTCCGTCATGAACGCAATCACACGAGGACGAATCGAGCCAAAGTAGTGATCTTCGAGCTGCTGATGCTTGGGCGGCGGCGAGCC
Source organism: Thermoguttaceae bacterium (assembly GCA_028694795.1). Classification (GTDB taxonomy): domain Bacteria; phylum Planctomycetota; class Planctomycetia; order Pirellulales; family Thermoguttaceae; genus JAQVKF01. The sequence continues at coordinate 19,076 of JAQVKF010000005.1, forward strand.
AAACAACGTTCGCCCCGTTTGAACGAGGTCCGGACGATGGAGATAAAAATTCTTATCGACCAGAAAATACTCCTGTTCCGGACCAAGGGTTACCGTAGTGCGTTCCTCCGGCAAACCAAAGCATTTCATCAATCGCGCGACCGATTTGGACAACGCTTGAATGGATCGCAAAAGTGGTGTCTTTTTATCCAGAACTTCACCCGTATAGGAACAGAAAATGGTCGGAATACAGAGCGTGGCACCATTTTCGTGCCGCTTGATGAATGCCGGACTGGTCGGATCCCATGCCGTATAACCACGTGCCTCGAACGTACAACGCAGGCCGCCCGACGGAAAACTACTCGCGTCCGGTTCGCCCATAATCAAATTTTTTCCCGAAAATGCCATGATCGCTTCCCCGTCGCTGTCGAAATCAAGAAAAGCGTCATGTTTTTCTGCCGTGCCACCAGTGAGCGGTTGGAACCAGTGCGTAAAATGCGTCGCGCCACGAGCTACGGCCCACTCTTTCATCGCGTTGGCCGCCGCCCCTGCGATCGACGGATCGAGTGGTGTTTCGCCACGAATTGTCGCTAAGAGTTTCTCTGCGACAGGTTTTGAAAGATAACGCCGAATCGCCTTCGCGGTGAAAACGTCCTCGCCGTACTCGTCAATTGATGCGGGTGCGGTCGCGCCGGATTGGGCGACTGGATATCCCGCAATCGTGTCAATGGCGTGAATCCGATTGCAATTACTCATGGTTCTGCCCCGATGATACTTGTTCTATGGAAAAAACTAATTCCATGCCTTGCTAAAATCTACCGGAACATCTCATGCAAAATGCGTGCCAATTGATAAAAAATCCGGGAATTCATTTAAACGAAAAAGAAATGTGAAAATTCCGCTTTTGGCCAGATATGAGAAACGGATTTCAGCGATAGCGGCGGTTGAACGTAGAACAAAAATGTAAAACGAACTCTTGGTTCTACGAAAAAGTAACATTTTTGGAATACATCCTAACGTTCATGGTGCGAGACCACGCGGAAACGGCTACATCTAACCGCGTTTCCACCGTATCCGTCGGATGCTTAGCCCGATCCATGAGCGAGATCAATTTATTCGTTTATTTGGCACAATTTTTGCATATCTATCTTCTATTTTCCACTCTGTCGTAAAGTCAAACGACAATGTTCGGGAAAAATATGAATAGAAATACGATACAAGATAGGACCGATATCATCCACAGAGGCAATGCGATGAACAACGATCAGGAAGCGAATCAGCCGGAAGAAATCCATCAAAATGGATTGCGTCTTCCCGTGGATCAGGGTTTGTACAGTTTCCGAAACGAACATGATGCTTGTGGCGTCGGAATGGTCGCGAATTTGAATAATCAGGCCGATCATGGCATTATTGAGAAGGGCGTTACGGTCCTGAAACGATTGATGCACCGCGGTGCGTCCGGGGGCGATCCGGAAACGGGAGACGGTGCCGGCATTCTGTTCACGATTCCTGACGCATTCTTCCGACGCGTGCTTCCGGTTAAACTTCCCGCGGTTGGAAAGTATGGCGTGGCGATGATTTTTGGCGGTGAACACGAGGAGTCGATCATCGAAAAAATCGTCGCTCAGGAGGGGTGTCGGATCCTCTTTTGGCGTGACGTGCCGATTCACCCGAAGAAAATCGGGGCCGCCGCGCGAAAAACATGCCCAACGATTCGGCAACTTTTTATCGGGGGCGAAGAATTTGCCGATCAAAACGCTTTTGAGCGACGACTATTCGTTGCCAGGCGACAGATCGAAAAGAAAACTTCGGACTGTTATATTCCCAGTTGTTCGAGTCGAAGCATCGTGTATAAGGGGCTGCTTTTGGCGACGCAGCTCGACCAATTTTATCCCGATCTAAGCGAAAAAGACTTGGCCAGTCCGCTTGCCATTGTTCATCAACGATACAGTACCAATACGTTTCCCACATGGAAACTCGCCCATCCGTTCCGATTCCTCGCACACAATGGGGAAATCAACACATTGCGTGGAAATTTAAACCAATTGCGTGGACGTGAACCGTTTCTAAACAGTCCGCTTTTTGGAGAAGGGGACATGGAAAAGATTTTGCCGTTGATTGATCCGGCACAAAATGACTCGGCCTGTCTCGATAATATGCTTGAACTACTGGTCGCGGCAGGACGAAGCCTGCCCCATGCAATGCTCATGCTCATGCCGCAAGCGTGGGGCCAGCGGTACCATTTAGGACGTGATGTGCGAGGCTTTTTCGACTACCATTCCGCCCAAATGGAACCATGGGATGGGCCAGCGGCGGTCGCGTTCACCGATGGACGGAATTTGGGGGCGATGCTGGATCGGAATGGTTTACGACCTGCGCGATATACGCTGATGGACGACGGGCTTTTTGTGCTGGCGTCCGAAACGGGCGTGTTGGATCTCGCTCCGGAACATATTGTGCGGAAGGGGCGACTTAAGCCCGGTGCGATTCTGTGGTGCGATTTGGAACATCATCGATTGGTGGGCGATGCGGAAATGAAAAATACGATCGCGCGACAACAGCCATACCGACGTTGGGCGGAAGACAACAAAATCGAAGTCAACGGTCTGTTTGATTCGATCTCGTCGTCCGTCGTTCATCCCCATCTGGCATTGCGTCAGCGGCGATTCGGATGGTCGCGTGAAGATATCGAAATGATTCTCCAACCGATGGCAAATTTGGGCAAAGAACCGACCGGGTCCATGGGAAACGACGCCGCTCTGGCCGTGCTCTCCGATCAGTCGCCATCCATGTTTAATTATTTCAAACAGTTGTTCGCCCAAGTGACCAATCCGCCGATTGATCCGATTCGTGAGGAACTCGTGATGAGTTTGACCACGTATATCGGTAATCAAGGGAATATTCTGTCCGATACCGCTCAATGTACCAATTTAATTCGGCTCGCGCGACCCGTGCTGACGGAAGAAGATTTGCGGCGGTTATCCCACGTCCACCAATCGCAAATGCGAGTCACTCAATTGCGACCGAGTTGGTTTTCGGAAACCGAAACACTCGAAGCAGCGATCAGCCGATTGCGCGAGGCGTCGGTGCAAGCGGTCGAAGAAGGATGCAATATTCTGATTTTGAGCGATCGTGAACTCTCGGACGCCGAACGAATTCCTCCCCAACCTCCGGAAGAAAATGACGCGGATTTGCCCTTGGAAACGCCCATTCCGATTCTGCTGGCAACCGCCGCGGTCAATGGTGCGCTCGTCGAGGCGGGACTGCGGCCTTCGGTCGGACTGATCGTGCATTCCGGCGAAGTACGTGAAATCATGCACTTTGCACTGTTGCTCGGTTATGGTGCAACGGCGATCTGTCCCTATCTGGCGTTCGAGACAGTCGCCGCCCTCGTGCAATCGGGTCGTGTCAAACTCAATCCCGCGCGTGCCACGGCAAACTATATTGCCGCGGTCGATAAAGGACTCCTGAAAATCATGTCGAAAATGGGAATTTCCACGCTTAGAAGTTATCGCTCGGCCCAAATTTTCGAGGCGGTCGGACTCGATCAAACGGTGATCGACCGCTGTTTTCCGGGCACCGTGTCGCGAATCGGAGGGGTCACGTTTGACGACATCGCCACGGAAACCATGCAGCGACATCATGCGTGGTGTACGGCTCGTAAAGAGAACGATTTGGAATCGAACCCCTCTGGAACGGCTGGCCCCCCCGTAACCGGAACACCCCCCGTAGTCGTGACCGTGACACCGAGAATACCAACTGGTATTTCGTCAGTAGCTTCCACCGTTACCGCTGATGCGCATGGGGAATTACCGCTGCTGCCATCGGGTGGGCAATATCGGTATCGAAAAGACGGCGAGAATCATCTTTGGACCCCCCAATCACTCGCGTTATTTCGAGAAGCTGTCCAAACCAATAATCCGGAGAAATATCGGGCATATGCCAAGTTAATCAATGATCAGGCGGGGCGGCTGTGTACGTTGCGAGGCTTAATCGAGTTCGCCCCAGTCGCTCCGGTACCGCTCGCGGAGGTGGAACCCATCGAAGCGATTGTGCGACGGTTCGTGTCCGGAGCGATGAGTCTCGGTTCGCTCAGTCCGGAGGCTCATGAAACGATTGCGATCGCGATGAATCGACTAGGTGCCATGAGTAACTGCGGCGAGGGAGGTGAGGATCCGGAACGTGAAAAGCCGGGTCCAAGTGGTGAAAATCGACGTAGCGCAATCCGACAAGTGGCCAGTGGTCGATTCGGAGTCACGATTGACTACCTTGCCGGCGCGAAAGAAATTCAGATTAAAATGGCGCAAGGCGCGAAGCCGGGCGAGGGTGGTCAGCTGCCGGGGCACAAAGTCGATGAAAATATCGCGAGAGTCCGCCATTCGATGCCGTTCGTGACACTCATTTCGCCGCCGCCGCACCATGATATCTATTCGATCGAGGATTTGGCTCAGCTGATTTTCGATCTCCGAAACTCGAATCGTGAGGCTCGCGTCTCGGTCAAATTGGTTTCGGAAGTCGGCGTCGGAACGATTGCTGCCGGCGTCGCCAAAGCGCATTCCGATGTCATTTTGATCAGTGGTCATGATGGCGGTACCGGGGCGTCGCCGCTCACGAGTATCAAACACGCGGGATTGCCGTGGGAACTCGGATTGGCCGAAACTCAGCAGACGCTTGTACTCAACCGATTGCGTGGACGAGTGCGTTTACAGGTCGATGGTCAGCTGAAGACCGGACGTGACGTAATGATCGGTGCTCTGTTAGGCGCGGAAGAGTTTGGATTTGCCACGACACTGCTCGTTTGTCTCGGGTGTGTGATGATGCGAAAATGTCACGACAACAGCTGTCCGGCGGGTGTCGCCACGCAAGACCCGGCTCTGAGACGCTGCTTCCGAGGCAAGCCAGAATATATCGAAAATTTCCTGCGATTTGTCGCGGGTGAGGTGCGTGAGTATCTCGCAAAACTCGGTTTCCGAACGTTGGACGAGGCGATCGGACGCTCGGATCGTTTACAAATGAATCACGCGATCGGATTTTACAAAACGAAAGGGCTCGATTTTACCGCGATGCTCCTGCGTGCGGAAGGCGACGAAGTGCGATTCCAAGGCGAGGAGCATCCACTCGAAACGTTCGACGATGCCGTGCTGATTCCGAAACTGCAATCGGAGCTGAAGAGTGGGTTTGAGGCGTTGCGCGGAGGACATTCCATCGAGATTCAGGCCGAAATTCGCAGCGTAAATCGTACGGCGGGAACACGTCTCTCGTCGGAGATTGCGCGAAAATTCGGTGCGAATGGATTGCCGGATGACACGATTCGAGTCCACTTTACAGGATATGCGGGCCAAAGTTTCGGAGCGTTTTTGGCACATGGCGTCACTTTTGTGCTCGAAGGCGAGGCGAACGATTTCGTCGGAAAAGGAATTTCTGGTGGTAAAATCGTGATTCGGCCACCCAAGGGGTGTTCGTTCCGCGCGGCGGACAATGTGATTGCCGGAAACGTGATCGGTTACGGCGGTACGAGTGGTCGGATTTTCCTGGGCGGACAGGCCGGAGAGCGATTCGCCATTCGTAACAGTGGGTTTACCGCTGTCGTTGAAGGAATCGGCGATCATGGTTGCGAATATATGACCGGGGGACGTGTCGTGGTGGTTGGCCCGACAGGCGTCAACTTTGCCGCGGGAATGACCGGCGGTATCGCGTATGTTTTCGATGAATCGAACGATTTCGATCTCAAATGTAACGTCGATACAGTCGATCTGGAAAGTTTGATTGCGGGCAGCCAGGCTGAAACGGAATTGTTGGCACTGCTCGCCGAACATGTCGAATGGACCGGTTCCGAAAAGGTGAGGGGCCTGCTCGCCGATTGGAGTAGCGCGAAAAGCCGATTTATTCGCGTCATTCCCATCGAATACAAACAGGCCCTCTTGCGGCAAGCCGCAACCGAATAAAAGGAAATGCGACCACCGCGATTTTGAATGTAGGGCAATCGCGGAGGTTCGCCTAAAATCCACGAAATAAGACCACATAAGGAAATTCAATATGCAATCCGCAACGAAAAAATCGGTGGCCACCCACCGTGCGTTTCTCGAAATCGAGCGATCGGACCACCTGTATCGTCCGATCGAACAGCGTCGGCAAGATTTTAACGAGGTTGAATATGCGTTGCCATTGGACACCTTGACGCATCAAGCGACTCGGTGCATGAACTGTGGCGTTCCCTTTTGCCACGGTACGGGGTGTCCGCTTGGCAACTTGATTCCCGATTTCAACCATGCGGTCGTGGAAGGCGATTGGGCGACGGCGTGGGCACTTTTGTCGAGTACCAGCTCTTTCCCAGAGTTCACGAGTCGTATTTGTCCCGCGTTGTGCGAGGGATCGTGCACGGCAGGGCCGGATTTCGGAGCGGTCAACATTCGTCAAATTGAGAAAATGATCGTCGAAACGGCCTGGACAAATGGTTGGATTACACCGATTCATCCGGTGCGTAACGGACATTCCGCCGCCGTGATCGGTTCTGGTCCCGCAGGCCTCGCCGCCGCCGTGACACTCCATCGACAGGGATACACCGTGACTGTTTACGAGAAAAATCGCTATCCCGGTGGGCTACTGCGTTATGGAATTCCCGATTTCAAATTGACCAAGCGGGTCATTGATCGACGGATTCGTTGGATGGAACAATCGGGAATTCAATTCGTTTGCGATACGCAAATTGGTTCCGATATTTCCGGAAAATATCTCGCTGGAAAATATGATCGACTGGTGATCGCCACGGGCACTCCGACGGCTCGCGATCTCCCGATTCCGGGACGAGAACTGCCCGGCGTCCATTTCGCACTGGAACTGCTTGCCAACCAAAATCGTATTATCGGTGTGGAAATTCCATCGCATCCGATTGACGTGGCAGGTAAAAAAGTGCTCGTGATCGGGGGGGGCGATACCGGTAGCGATTGCGTCGGAACGTCGCTTCGGTTGGGTGCCACGTCCGTTACACAGATCGAAATCATGCCCAAACCACCCGTCGAACGTTCGCCATCGACACCGTGGCCCGATTGGCCGTATCTGTTACGCACATCGTCCAGCCATGAGGAAGGATGTACACGTCGTTGGAATCTCAACAGTTTGAAATTCCTCAGCGATTCGCATGGAACGTTGCGAGGGGTCGAGGTCGTGCCAGTCAAATGGAGCTTTTCCAAAGAAGGACGTCCTCAAAAATTCGATACCACAGGCGAAAAAAGTGAAATCATTTCGTGTGATCTCGTTTTTCTCGCCCTCGGATTCCTCAAACAGGAGCGTGCGGTAACGCTTCAACATTTTGGACTCGACGACTCATCAACGATTCACATCGTAGGCGATGCCGCAAATGGCCCAACGCTCGTCGTCCACGCAATTGCCGACGCACGCCGAACGTTGAACGTGTCACCCCGTTAACCCACAACTTGGGACGGAGCCGAGGCTTTCGACGGAGTCGCTATTTTGATGAAATGTCACTTTTAATGGAGCGGCAAGAACAGGAAAATCGGAAAGATTGCGGCCGTTCCCTCGACCAGTGTCGTCATCGTCCACGTACGGCAGGCGTCGGTCGGATATACCCAAACTGGATCGCTCTTCAAAAACAACCGTGCTAGAGCGTGTTCACATATAATTACGTAGTAAAAACGATAGCCAAGAATGAAATGACCGCAATCGGGGTGGTTTATGTCGGTTGATATTGAAGTTTGTGTGTCTAGTAAAAAGTTTTGGAAGGGGAGCTTGAGGGGAAACTTTTTGCAAAAAGTTTCCTCTCATGGGTTCTTTGCCCAAAAAAAGTTTCACGAAAAAACACTTTCGTAGAAAATACGCAAACTTTTTACCTGACGCTGGTCATACCAACTCGGCGAAATACCCTCGACGACGCGGTCACTCCGTTCCCGGCATGCGTCGGTTCACCCTTTTTACCTGACGCTGGTACAGCAGCCGCTCCGATTGGGGTAGCAACTTGTGTGAACGCACCCTAGGTAATGATCCAAAAAACGCCAAACACACACGCGAGGAAACCGAGCGTCCAAACCGCCGTATGAATGGCATTCGGAATAATTTCGCTCACGCGTTCTCCACGAGTCGCCGCATAGACGAGACTGACCACGATGACCAGCGGAATACCAAACCAAAAGAGATTTAGATCCATTTCCAGTTTCCCTACGACAACCTTCACATCATGAAGTTCAAAGTACCACCCCAGCCGCCAGCCACCGTACTCTCACACAAACTCCCAGCTCACCGTACGATCCACACACTTACGCTACCAGCGTACCGCTACGACCACATAGGGTCAGTATACCGTAATTGGATTGCCGGTTCAAGATTCCTCCGGCATCCATTCTTCTAAGATCCGTTGTAATTCCTGTTCCGGTCCCGCCTCGAGCGAACCGCATGCCCAGCACAATCGGCATCCACCACGAGCGATGGTCTCATCCGCTTCCCAAAAAATCCGCTCTAAACCAGATGATTGACGAATCTGTTCCTGAAACGGCGCGATAGCGGCAAAATCATCCGGATGCAACGAAAGTCGAATCTCCGGGCAGGTAACGACGAAATCCAAAATCGACTCGATTTTTTCGAGCGCGATCGGTGTAGTCCGAGTCAGTTCACGTTGGAGAATTTTACGCGCCATCGCGACTGCCACGACAAAAAGCTGTTGTTCCCAATCGTTTCGGACCTCCGAACGCACATTTCGCAATGCCGAGGCCGCTTCGGCCAACGCCGTCACTACCGACTCCGGAATCGCGGGGGACGGCGGGTTCGGTTCCCGTACACACCGCGTTGCGGAACCCTCCGTTTCGGTCATTTCGCAAGCCGTCTCAGCCCGCGATTTGTCCTCCATTCGTGTTTGTACCGTCTGTTCGGATTCCGAAACAAACGTGGCGATGGGAAGGGGGACAGATCGAGCGATCAAATCGTTCCAACCGACCGGCTGTGGGGATAACGCCGCGACTTGCCCCTTAGGAATGCGATGAATCGCATCTTCTCGGACAGATGGCTCGGAATCGAAAGTAGATATGTCGGAAGATGATGTCATCGGCAGTGAACCTCGATCGTAGGGCTAAAATTTGGTTCCTGGCGTCGGTCGGAACAATCCAGCCGCACCCAACCGCTCTGGATGCCGCGCAAGCGTATCGGACATAACACGCATATCGGATACAATCGGATCAAGCTTCGCTGTAAGATATTCCACATTCGCCACGGTATCGACCAATTTGTTATACAGTTCCCGATCGTTGACTAACGCTCCAACCGTCCCCTGACCGTTATTAATTTTTTGCGTCACCTCCGAGATATCGGCAAGCGTTCGATCAGCCGCTTCAAGCGAATTATTCAGGCGGCTCAGTGTAACATCACCCTGCCGCATCAGTCCGCTGACTTTGGTATCGAGTCCCACAATGGCGCCATCCGCCGTGGCTAACAAATGATCAGCATTATCAAGCGATGCCTCAATTCGAGTGGATAGTCGTTTCATCGACTCTCGTGTTTCCGCGATGAGTAGCGGAGCCTGCCGAATCGCTTCCTGAATATTTTCAACATTCTCCACGTTTCCCAACAATGTGTTGGCATTTTCAAGCATTTTGTGCAGTAATTCCGTGGTATTCTTCGCCTGACCGAGCATTTCATCAATCGAAGCGCGATTTGTGCCCACAATCTGGTTCACGTTAGAAAAGACCTGACGCATTTCATCACTGGTTTTCTCAATTGATTGGAGCGTGTCGGCGACCTGTCCCTGGATGGACCCCAAAAATGCGATCGGATCGTTATAGTCTATGCCACGAAGCGTATCGCCCTTTTGGAGCGGCTTTTCTTCTTCGTCCATCAAACTTTTTCGCGTAATATAAATTTCAGAATCACCCATGAGCGGCTTGTTCACCATCGCCTCATCACCCTGGAATACCGCCTTGCCCGGATCGAGATGGACGGTCAACAATACCTCGCCTTCCCGCGTGAGCAGCACCTCCGAAATGCGTCCGATACGAATTCCACTTCGAGAAACCGGTGTACCAACCACTACGCCCGGCGCATTGTGAAAGCTGATATGTACCGTGCCGCCGTCCTTACGCCACTGCATATTTTGATCGGCAAATAAAAACACGAGAACCACCAGAATCACTAGCACCATCAGTACCAGTACTCCTAGCCGACGCTTCATCAGACGATCATCTTCCATGATTCTCGATCCTATTTATCATTTTCTTGGATTTTTATAGTCACACACCCGTCATGCTAACCATGTTGACGCTATCGAAATTTGGTTAGCGTGTGCTTTTTCATGCCGACAAATGGAACATTTTGAACACCGCCAAACGAATCGAATGTCGCTTCGATCTCGTCGATACGTCCTTCCGCCTCGCCTCGCACGAAATGCCGAATCCGCGGCGTTTCGCTCGCTTGAAGCGCATCCGGCGTACCGTCAAACATCACCTGCGATTGGCCTTCCGTAAGTTCTGCAAAGGGACAAAGCATCACCACACGCGTCGCCGCCTTTTTCACCGTCGTCATATCATGCGTTACGACTAAACTCGTAACCGGACGGCGTAATCGCGTACGTAAAATCAACTCGTTAATGACGCTGCTCATGACGGGATCCAATCCTGTGGTCGGTTCGTCGTACAGCATCAATTCCGGTTCGAGTGCGAGCGCACGCGCTAAACCGACACGTTTTCGCATCCCCCCGGAAAGCTCAGCGGGGTGTTTTTTCATCACATTATCCGGATTCAATCCGACTTCGATCAAACGATTCGACGCGATTCGATTCATCTCATCCAGCGAAAGTTCCATTCGATGCTGTTCCAGCGGAAATCGCAAATTTTCCGCCACCGTCAGACTGTCGAAAAGAGCCGCCTGCTGGAATACGAATCCGTATTGCGTGCGAAGTTTCGCAATTTCCGCACCTTTGACCTTCGATAAATCTTGACCATGGAACAGTACACGACCACGTGTCGGTTGGAATAATCCGATGGCCAATTTCAACATACATGTTTTGCCGCAGCCACTCTCACCGATAATCGCGAGGCTCTCACCACGTCGAAGCTCCAACGAAATATCGCGAATGATCGTATGTCGGCCAAAAATGAGCGACACATGGTCATACTGCAACACGATATCGTCGTCGGTTTCCGCCGTCGAGTCTTGCGTACGATGGGTGTAAGGTGCTACGTGCATATCAGGTTCCATAGGAAAGGCAGAACATAACGCCAAAAAATCGACCAAGATGGTGGTCCAAACGCAGTAGAACAAAAAAAACGATTCTTGTCACGGTCAATTTTTCATTTTTTTGGAATTTTGGATTTAGCGGTTTTCCCACACGGATAGGGCAACGGACAAACATGCCGCATGAGTTCGCACAATCGGAACGCAAAGGTATTACGTATTTGCCGCTCCCGCGACGCCGTGGATGGGTCGCCGATTGTGGCTTCGTTCCCTGCATCGGACGACAACGGCTGGCAAAACGGACATCCTACGAAATTGGCTACTCGGTGGTCCGAAAGCGTATCGAAGAATCGTTGGAATACCCTTGCACAGGATGGTCGGTCATGCTTACAATGATAGACGTGTAGGCAATGTCTCTCAAGTGCTTGTCCCAACAAGCACTGTGAGTTTCCAATTCCAGTGGATAAGGTGTGGATGGCGGTGTTTTTCGTTGCGAAATTGATTCGGATCAAATCGGAACCGTCATTTTTCCTTGGAAATGGAGGACTCCTACGAGCCGCGATTCATTTTTGGTAAAGAAATTGGTCCCATTATTTCGATTACGGAGAATCCGATGCGACGATCCTTCATATGGACAGGAATGCTGTTTGCCGCGACATTGGTTTTCGGGCTAAGTACGGCGAACGCGAGCGAAGGTGGCAAATGGTCAGGAATTCGTGGTGCAGACCGCGATGCGATCTCAACGGAAACAGGGCTTTTGCCATCATGGCCAGAGGGCGGACCGACGAAACAGTGGAGTCTGGAGGGTATCGGTACCGGTTACTCTTCGGTCTCGATTGAGGGTGATTGGCTCTATACGATGGGCGATATAGGTGATGATCAAATGGTGTTTGGCATCTCGCTTGCCAATCAGAAAATTGTTTGGAAAACAAAAATCGGTCCGAAACATGAAGATGGTTACGGTGGTCCACGTTGTGTACCAACGATTGATGGCAACGCGATTTATGTGGAAGGTACGGAAGGCGATATCGCTTGTTTGAATCGTGAGACGGGCAAAATCGTATGGTCGCTAAATATGCCGAATGATTTTGGCGGCAAAATGATGAGCGGCTGGAAATTTTCCGAATCGCCGACGGTTGATGGCAATTTATGTGTATTCACACCTGGCGTCGAAAAGGCACTGATGGTCGCGGTCGATAAAAAAACGGGCAAAACCGTTTGGGTGTGCGATGCGGGTGGTGTGAATTTTGGCGAAAAAGGTGGCGATGGGGCCGGCTATTCATCAATCGTCGTCGCTAAGCTGGCGGGAACACGCCAATATGTCCAATTTTTCGGTCGTGGTTTGATCGGCGTAAATGCCAAAACGGGTAAGTTGCTTTGGTTCAATAATACAGCGGCCAATGGGGTAGCGAATATTTCCTTCCCGGTCATTGACGGCAATCGTGTTTTCGGCAGCGCGGCGTACAATAGCGGTTCGGTCATGGTCGAAATCGCCAAAAATGGCGCGAATTTTGAGGCAAAAGAATTGTGGACACTTGGAGCGCGAGATTATTCGAATCACCACGGCGGTTCCATCCTAATTGATGGCGTCATTTATGGTGGCGACGGGCAAAACAAGGGAAATCCGACGGCGATTGACGCGGCGACGGGCAAACTGCTCTGGAAAGAGCGTCGCGCTCCGGCGAACGGTTCGTCCTGCTACCTGTATGCGAATGGCCGATTCTACATTCGATTCCAGGACCACACGATGATGCTCGCGGAGTTAACCCCGGACGGATTCAAGGAAGTAAGTCGTTTTACGCCGGAATTCACCGATAACGAAGCGTGGGCCTACCCGGTCATCGTGAAGGGAAAACTTTATTTGCGTACCGAAAACGTACTCGAATGTTACGATATCGCTCAATGATTGCGAAGATGGATTTCATGAGATGAAATCGGTATATCACGGTCAATTTTTGGAATTGGACCACGCGCCGGAAGGGTTCTGTCGTACACTTTGCGAGGCGGGTTACACCGTTGACGTCGCGTGGCGAAAGGCGGAATCGCTCCGCCGAGCTGTTCGTGCCGCGAAACAAGCGGGACTGACAGCGGCGTTAAAACATGGTGTGGCGATTTTTGTTCCCGGTCGAATCGAGTTATGGGGAAAACATACCGATTATGCCGGCGGCGATTCGATTACCTGCGCGACGGATCAGGGGTTTTGTGCCCTGCTGGTCCCCGATTCGGATGATTGGAGTTCCCCATTATCCGATTCGGAGGCGGTGTTGCGGTTACACCGGCTGGATACGGAAGAGGAATGTACGTTGCCGTTAGTCCGTGACTCGATTCCGTCGATTGACTCGCGGATCGAGCAACAACCGTGGATTCGTTACCCCTGGACGGTCATTCGGCGATTGGTCAAAAATTTCGGTGATTCGTCTGAAAACGGACGACCAGGTGGCGGAACGCTGTTTTTCGAGAGTGATCTTCCCCTCGCCGCGGGGATGAGCAGTAGTTCCGCGTTCATGATTTTAGTGGCATTGACTCTCATCGAACGAAACCAATGGTGGCAAAGTACGGTATTTACGCAAAATATTCCGGATACGTTTGCATTAGCGAATTATTTGGCGTCGGTGGAGAATGGCAGCGATTTTGGAACACTGGCGGGTGATCGCGGTGTGGGAACGAGTGGCGGCAGTGAGGATCACACGGCGATTTTGCTTTCGAAACGGGGTTTTCTGCGGCGTTATCGGTACGCTCCGGTTCGGTTGGTCGAAGAGGTGGCGTGGCCGATAGGTTATCGGCTGGTGGTCGGCGTGAGCGGCGTGGTGGCGGAAAAAAGCGGCGCGGTCCGTGAACAGTACAACGCGGCGGCGCGATTGGCGTCGGAGTTGGCGGTTTGGTGGCGGCGATTGACCGGTCGAATGGAAGATCACCATCTGGGCGCGGCGTTCGAATCACGTTCGACGGTGATGCAGATTTTGTCGGAGGGCTTACGCGAACAGCCGTCAATCATATTAAACGAATCGAATCGGCGGCGTTTACTTCGGCGTTTAGAACATTTTGAAGTGGAAAATATCCAATTGATTCCGGCGGCGATGGCAGCATTTCGAGCGATCAGTCCGCGGTCTGAGATGGCGAATGATTCACGGGTGGATGCCATTTGGAACGATTTAGGTGTCGTGTGTGATCGTGTGGATTCCGACACCTTTGAGAAACGATTGAGGGTGATTGCAGTCCGTTCCCAGCTCGCGGCGGAGGAACTACTCGAAAATCAGACTCCCGAAACGAGTTTCTTGGCGGCCTGTGCGTTACGCGATGTTGCAACAGGGCGTCCGGATGGCCTCCCTGTGCTCGACACATTGGACGCGATGTTGCCGATACGCCGAGCGCAAGAACAGGCCGTGAAAGATATCGAACATCGTGTGGAAACGCGAGCAGAGTGCGGGGAGGTCCATACGAAACGAAGTGAAAACGAGGTGAGCGGTCCACGAGGGAGGGAGGAGTCGGCGGCGTTTGCGGTGGCGTCGAGCGCGTTTGGCGCGGGCTTCGGAGGAAGCGTTTGGGCCATCGTACCGGAAGCCGCGGTCGCGGCGTTTAGTGAGCGATGGCTATCGGATTATCGACGTCAATTTCCGCGATATGCCGATGCGGCAACCGTGCTGGTGACGGATGCGGCTCCAGCGGCGATGATTTTTACGCAGATTTCCACACAATCGCGATGAAATTTGTGGTAACATGACGGTCGTCGCGCGACTCATAGCAGCGTGAATGCCATAAGTTGCTGATAATAGGAATGTGACCGATGGCGATCTGTGTCGCTAGCGATTGCGGGTGCGTTCCATGATAGAACTATTCTAAATAGCGATTTTAAAGATGTTATGACATATGGAAAGAAGGTCAAAATGGGTGCGGAATTTCTTCAAAAGCAGTTCGGTTTAGATGGTCAGGTTGCGGTGGTGATTGGTGGAGCGGGCGTGTTGGGTGGAGCTCTCGGACGAGGAATTGCCGGGGCGGGCGCGAAAATCGTCATCGCCGATATGTTTGAGGAAGGCTGCCAGAAGCGTGTGGCGGAGTTCGCCTCAGAAGGGATCGAAGCACGGTATGTCGTGGTCGATGTGACGAAACGTGAATCAATTCAGCATTTACTCGACGAAGCGGTCCGTTGGACGGGACGCGTTAATATTTTGGTCAATTGCGCGGGTGTGAATGCGGGCACGACATTTTTGGACGCCACGGACGAGGATTGGGATCGTGTGATGACGATCAATTTACGGAGCGTTTTCCAATCATGTCAGATATTTGCAAAGCATATGGCGGAAAAGGGCAGCGGTTCGATCTTAAATATTGGCAGTGTGACAAGTCATCTTCCTTTGTCGCGGGTATTTGCGTATTCGGCCTCGAAAGCTGGCGTGGTCAATTTGACACGTAACGTGGCACGAGAGTTTGGCACGCAAGGCGTGCGCTGCAATGCAATCTGTCCGGGCTTTTTCCCCGCGAAACAAAATCAAAAGCTGTTGGACGCGGAACGCGTCGACAACATTATGCGTCACACGCCGATGAAACGCTACGGTACGCCTGACGAATTGGTGGGCGCGGCACTTTTATGCTTAGCTCCTGTCGCGGGTTCCTATCTCACCGGTTCGATTGTGAGTGTCGATGGTGGTTTTTCCGCGGCATGGTTCTAGGGCGTGTTCCATATAATCACATAATAAAAACCGATGGCCAAGAATGAAATAATTGCAATCGGGGTGATTTATATCGGTCAATATTGAAGTTTGTGCGTCTAGTAAAAAGTTTTGGAAGGGGATTTTGAGGGGAAACTTTTTGCAAAAAGTTTCCTCCCGTCGGTTCTTCGCTTCAAAAAAGTTTGACAAAAAAGTATTTTCTACGAAAATGCACAAACTTTTTTGAACTTTTTACCTGACACTGGTACAGCCGGTCGCTCCGATTGGGGTGGCAACTTGTATGAACACGCCCTAGTTGTAAGCGACCGTACTCGGCGAACTCACGGCACGGTTTGACCGAGTGTGTCACACCACCATCTGGCAAAAAATTTTGGGTGGAGGGCCGGAACCACCCCCTTTTACTATACGTTGGTGCTACCGCTTCGCACGACACACTTTTTACTATACGTTGGTGTTGCCGCCTCGCACAGCGATTGCGGGCATCACCGACATGGTTTGCCTGACGTTGGCCATACCAGCGTCTAATCACAAGTCCTCCCAGACTTACGGTCTGCTAACGGATACACCTGACCCCATATCGATATATCCACTTCAAAAGGAGAGCCTACGATGGAATATCTTCTCCCGTTTATAGTGGTGCTCTACGCCATATTGAGCATCGTCGGCAATCTGAAAAAAACGCGTAAAAAGGCACAAACAGAAAAAAGGCAGAGTCACGTGCAGCGCAAGGCTCGTCCACCCCGTTCGGAGACACTCGACACCGACGGCCCTCCGAACGAATCGGAAGTCGAACGGCAGATACGGCTGTTTCGTGAACAAAAACAGCGTGCGCAGCAGTCCTCCGCCCCCTCCGTGTCCACGAGGCCATATGCGGAATCCGCGGCACGTCAAAGTGACAAACGGAAAAAAACTGCGTCGTATTCCACACAGGCTCGTTCGACGCCACCCGCTTTACCGCCAACCACCGCGTCCACTCCCTCGCAATCCAGCGGTACAATGACATCGAATATCGCATTTGCCGAGGACGTCACGCGCACCACGGCGCAGGCGATCCCGTCCGTTTCACCGACGGCAACTACACCGCTCATCACTGCGGCGGATGTTACCGAAATGCTTCACGACCGCCAGAGTGTAGCCCGTATTTTCGTCTTGAATGAGGTTTTCCGTCGTCCGTGGTGAGGCTCATTCCTTTGGGCCGAAAATATCGGATTGGAAACCCATTGGAAGCGATTTTTAACGTAAAATCGAACTTCAATATAGAATGGGATTGGTACGAACAGGTACCAGTTTTTGGGAAGTAGGGATATCAATTTGGATCCACTTATTTGGTTATTTTTACTTTGGTTCACATTTCTGGGAGCTTGTATTGGCAGCTTTAGCAATGTGGTCGTTTGGCGTATGCCGCGTGGTATGAGTCTTTCGCGTCCCGCCTCGCACTGTCCGCAATGCGGCCATCCGATCCGATGGTACCACAATATTCCCGTCCTCGGTTGGCTAGTTTTGCGAGGACGCTGTGCCGATTGCCATCGGCCCATTCCCGGCTTTTATCCGTTGGTCGAAGCTACGGTCGCCCTATTTTTTCTGTTCGTTATGATCTGGCAGATACCAGCGTTCAACGATGCCGTACAACAGGCCATGCCAAACGATACGACGGACCTAACACAAACCGAATTTCCTCTTCAAACGGCCGATTTGCCCTATTCTTCCAATCGTTCTCCAGACGTATCGAGACATACGTCCGATACCGATATGACCAGCAATGCCGGTAATACAGCTGACACGAATAGGGATGAGCCGCGAGTACCAAGCTGGCAACCTCTGTTGCGAGTGACCGCGAAGAGCGTGATTTTCTCGCTGATTCCGACGCTTTCGCTCATTTTGTGGCTGATCCATCGTGATCGTCAGCCGATTCCGCGTCGGTTGTGGATTTTTGGTTTACTGGTACTGCTTTGCGGAGTGTGGCTCTATTAGCGTGAGTATCATGCCCGTTTTACATCAATTGTTTTGCCTGGTTCCACAGTGATACCCGTCGGAAAAGAGATGTAAAACGGGGAGAATTCACTTCGTCGCATATTGTAGGACGAAACGTTCTCACAACCAATTGAAAGTGACGTTTCATGGACAGAGAAAAAAACGGGGAATTTTTTTGATTTTGCCCCTTGCATAGAAATCTGTTTTTAGTACAATACTCCTCATCAGTTGCACTTGGTGGGGGTGATCCTCGGAAAGTGTGATTAGTCGCAGTCAGGCGGGTGTAGCTCAGTTGGTAGAGCACGACGTTGCCAACGTCGTTGTCGCCGGTTCGAACCCGGTCACCCGCTCTTTATGATGGGCCAAAAGGGTGCTTCTGAATGTGGTGAAACGTTCAGAAGTTTTTTTGTGGGCTGACAGATAGAAAATCTAGAAATCTGTATCTCGTGGAAGTCTGTCCGCTGTCGTTTATCGCTTGGTTTCCGCGCGGCCAAAAATCAATACCGCAAGTCCCAAAAGGCACATTGGAGCGTCTAAAGGGTTCTCACAGTATTGTGCTATGCGTCGTTTATATATGCTACTCGCCAGCGAAAATAGCTTTCAAACAGATGGCCGACCATGTCTCCATTCCCTCGGTATCGACGAGAAGCTGCTTGACGGGAATAAATCCCGATTCGACGATCTCCGTTTCGTTCGGGCGCACTTTCGGTTCACGGCACTCAAAACGATGGACCACACCTAGATGCACCTTACCCACTTCCGTTAGATCGTCGTTAATGAGTCCAACAATCTCTCGCGAAAGAATCTCTGTTCCAATTTGGACTTCTTCCTCCAATTCACGAGCCAACCCGGTAGTGTAGGTGTCGAAAGCCGCTGGCGCGGCGTCGAGCGACGAGATATGGCCCCCGATACCGATACTTCGTTTGCGATGGAGCCGACTTTCTCCACCACCGCCGCGTACATATTGAAATACCTGAATTTCGCCATCGGGTGAGGTGTATGTAAAAATCACATACGCGATCAGCTGTTTGAGTTCCGGCGTGATTTCTGCCGCGCTGCGCGGTGTGTAACGCAGCTGAGTGGGGTCAAAAAGTCCGGCCAAATAGGGGGCCGTTTTCTTGCAAAAACCTTGGAAATAACCCACTTGATGGAAAACAGAAGTCGGTACCGTCAAAACAAATTCTTCGGGAAGCTGGCTCATAAAACGTTCTTTTCTCGATGGTTCAATGGACAATCGTGGTTCAATGGACAATCGCCACCGGCAGCGATTGTGAAGCGGCGTTAAAGCGTACCTTTGGTACTGGGTACCCCATGGATGCGAGGATCGGTCTCAACCGCGGCCCGTATCGCGCGACCAGTCGCCTTAAACAACGCCTCGGCAATATGATGTCCATTGCGACCGTAATGCGCGATCTGATGGAGATTCATTTGCGCCGCATTCGTCACCGCTTGCCAAAATTCGACAAACAATTCCGAATCAAAATCGCCGATTTTAGGCGATGGAAACGCGACTTGGGCGACGTAAAATGGCCGACCGCTGAAATCGACCGCCGCGGTCGCCAACGTCTCGTCCATCGGCAACGTAAAGAAACCATAGCGTCGAATCCCCTTCTTGTCGTCCAACGCCGTTCGTAACGCCGTCCCCAATACGATGCCCGTATCTTCGACCGTGTGATGCCCGTCCACACGCAAATCACCCTGCACGTGGACCGTCAGATCCATCGCGGAATGTTTGGCAAAGAGCGTCAACATGTGGTCAAAAAAACCGACTCCCGTCGAAATAGACGACTCTCCCGTACCATCGAGATTCATGGTCAGCTGAATCTGCGTTTCCGCTGTTTGACGTTCCAAAGAACATGCACGCGAGGTGGTTTTCATGAAAAACTCCATTCTTCTTAATATACGAGAAACGAGGGACCATATGTGATCCGGCGGGGGCGCGTTCCCCCCCATTCGATGACGAAACAAGCCGTGCGTGTGGCGGGGGGCGGTACGGTCGAGCGGTTCGTAAATGGACGCGGCCAAACGGTTTACCGGCAAGCGATGGTTATTTGCGGCAACAATTGCAATGGTCATTTTTGCAAGCATCGTTGGGCGCACCGTTCCACGCGACCTGGTTGAGAGCGTAACGGTATCGTTCAATGCCCTCCGGCGTGGGATATTCGGCATCGACACACGCGCAACACAGGTCTTTTTTCGGCAATCCGACGCAAGACTCAATGGAACTCACGGGGATAAACCGCAATGAATCGGCTCCGAGTACTTCCGCCATTTTTGCCCCATGTTCCGCCGTATTAGGACCACCACGCAAAAATTGAGGTGCAAAAAGTTCGCCTACCGTCGGCATATCGACCCCATAAAAACAGGGCGCGATCACTGGCGGACAGGTGATCCGCACATGGATTTCCTTCGGTTTGCCGACTTCTCGAATGCGTTTGAGCATGGCCACCATCGTGGTCGAACGCACAATCGAATCGTCCACCAACAAAATACGTTTGCCTTCCAGTACCTCACGTAGCGGTGTGTATTTCATCCTCGCGCGGTCCATGCGACTTTTACCACCTTCGATAAATGTGCGTCCGACATACCGATTGTGAATCAGA
This sequence comes from Thermoguttaceae bacterium, assembly GCA_028694795.1. GTDB lineage: Bacteria > Planctomycetota > Planctomycetia > Pirellulales > Thermoguttaceae > JAQVKF01. The sequence continues at coordinate 39,468 of JAQVKF010000005.1, forward strand.
CCTTCTAAACATGGAACGCCCAGCTTATACGCCATGGCTGCCGCCGCCGCCTTACTCGTGTCCGGTACGGGGACCACGATCAAATCACGTTCCCCCGTACCAAAATTCACCAACGGCACATCTTCCATATCCGCAAGCACTTCACCCAACGCCTTACGAGCTAAGTAGACGCTACGGGTTTCCAACGTACTGGCCACATTTGCGAAGTAAATCCACTCGAAGAAACAGTGCGCTCGGCGGGTCGACGGAATAGCTTGACGGATTTCAACCTTGCCGTTTATGATGGTGATCAATTCACCCGCGCCCAGATATTTAATTTTTTCCGGATCTATTCCGAGATTCAACAGCGCGTTGCTCTCACTCGCCGCCGCAAATAGCGGACCATCAATCGAGTAACAGAGCGGTTTCATGCCTTGAGGATCGCGTCCAACGAATAGATTGCCCATCGCGTCCAGATATGCAATCGTATACGCTCCATCAAAATGCGAACACGCTTCCTGGAATACCCCTAACAAATCGGCTGGAGGCATTTGATCGGCCGCGTTTCGCTTATTGTAGTAAGCGATTGCCGTGCTCAGATAGTAAAGAAATAATTCGGCATCGGTGTCACGAGAAAGATGTGCCGTCGGATCGTCCAGAATTTTGTCTCGAAGTTTCTGATAATTCGCAATTTGACCGTTAAAACAGAAGCTGAACCATTTATAACGACGCAAATGTTTTCGCTCGAACGGTTGCGCGTAATTAGGGTCGTCACCGCCACAGGTCGCATAACGCACATGTCCAATCGCCGCGGGACCTTCGTACTGATTCAGAATCTGCTGCTGACGACTGCGGCGGCTGAGCTGAAATACCTCGGTCACCATACCGACGTCCTTATAGGTGTTTAGAATGTTATTCTTCTCCGGATTGTAAACCGTGATGCCCGCCGCCAACTGCCCACGATTTTGAAGATCCAGTAACATTCGCGGAATCAGACGGCTAATTTTATTCGGATCACCGTCGGGTGCCAGCGGACTGACCTCCCCACCAGGGAGATGATACAGAACGACGACACCACATTCATCACGACATTCACTCATTGATGCGGACCTCGGTTGAAATACGATTTTCAAGAAATATTGCTATTACTTATTGCTATTACTAATGTCGAACCATTTACACAAAATCATTACGGAAAAAATCCTTCGAACGGACGATACCCACTCTGCGGTGCGTATCCCCATGGGATCAAATTTTGACCCGTTGACGTCATTTTGGAAACCCCAAAACAGCATAGTGAGGATTCACGAATGACCTTTTGGGGTAACCGACGCCATCGGAAGCAAACATTCGTAGCCTGACACCGCCCACTTCCTTGGAACGCTTATTTTAGAGACTTTCCCCCCAATCGTGAACCCCCCCTGATCAGAGGATGATGCAGTCAGCCAATGTGTACGGTGGTTCCGTTGAGGAGTTCTCGCTTTTTCCGATGGAAGTATATCGTGGACACCGTATTTGTGATAAAATGAGGTATGATAGGGATGTAGTCGTACACGGGTGGAATACAAGCTGTACACAAACGCAGAATTTTGGTCCAATGATCCACAGAGGAGAGAAATCGTGCAAACATTGTATGACGCGATTGTTGAGGGCGATAATCAACAAGCACAAACGGCGGCCCAGACGGCGTTGGATGCTGGGTGCGATCCTTCGGTTTTGCTCAACGAGCAGATGATTCCCGCCATGGATCAGGTAGGCAAACTTTTCGAGGAAGAAGAATATTTCGTTCCTGAATTGCTGATGTCAGCACGAGCGATGGAAACGGTTCTTACGCTCATCACACCACGATTGATTGCCGACGGAGTGAAAGCGGCGGGGCGTGTCGTCATCGGTACGGTGAAGGGCGATTTGCACGATATCGGCAAGAATCTCGTCGCCTCCATGCTCAAGGGCGCGGGGTTCGAGGTGATTGATTTGGGGACGGATGTCTCGCCGGAACGGTTCGTCGCGGAAGTCAAAAATGTGCCGGGAACGATTATCTGCCTTTCCGCACTGCTCACCACAACGATGCCGCAGATGCGTAAAGTGGTAGAGGTGCTAAACGCCGAGGGACTTCGCGCACAAACGAAAGTCATGATCGGCGGTGCCCCTATTACGCAGGCGTACGCGGATGAGATCGGGGCGGACGGCTATAGTGAAAACGCTTCCGGCGCAGTGGTCCTCGCTCGTCGCCTCGCCGTATGAACACGCCTCAATCCACAATCGGCGAGCTTGCACAGCCGCTCCAGACGGCGCAAACGTCCCTGGCGTAACCCTCCAGACCGGGCTACCGCTTCAGACGATGTCAATCCAATAAAATCCCAGATAATGGTATCAAAACTAAAAGGACATAACGCGATGCAAATACGATTCTTGGGTGCAAATGGTCAGGTTACCGGAGCAAGGCATCTACTGGTGATGAACGGGTTTCGTGTGCTGATCGACTGCGGAATGGTACAGGAGCGAGATTTCCAAGATCGTAACTGGCAAGATTTTCCTGACGACGCCACACAGTTGGACGCCGTAATTCTTACGCACGCCCATTTGGATCACACCGGCTGGTTGCCACGGCTCGTTAAATTCGGATTTAACGGTCCCATTTACGCCACACACGCGACCGCCGAGCTAACCGAACTGGTGCTACGAGATTCCGCTCACATTCAGGAAGAGGACGTCGCGTTCAAGATCAAGCGTCATAAAAAGGAAGGTCGAAAATCGCCGCATCCTGACCAACCGCTCTACACGCAAGACGACGTCGAACAGACGATTCCAATGCTGCGTCCGGCCGATTACCACCGTGAAATCCAATTGCGTAGTGGTGACCATCCGATTACGGCGAAATTTTACGAGGCCGGTCACCTACTCGGTTCCGCCTTCGTCGAGATTACTGAACAGACTGATTCGGGTGTCAAACGTGTGATTTTTTCCGGCGATTTGGGTAAAAAAGACAGACCAATCCTCCGTGATATTGAATACTTTACTGACGCGACAAAATCGGTGGATGCGGTAATTACGGAATCAACGTATGGCGATCGTGTGCAGGATGAGACTGAGACGGTGGACGAACAACTGGCGAAGATTATCTGTAAAACGGTTCGACGCGATGGTAAGGTGATTGCGCCTGTTTTCGCGATTGAACGTGCTCAGGAAGTACTCTACCGATTGAGTTTGTTGCGACGTGACAACCGGATTCCCTCTGTGCCGATCTATCTCGACAGTCCAATGGCGGTGGAAGCGACGAAGATTTTCACGCGACATCCGGAATGTTTCGATGACAAAACGAGGCAATTGCTCGAAAGTGGTTACGATTTTCGATTGCCGGAAATGCAGTTCTTACGTACCGCACAAGAATCGATGAAGCTCAACACGATGAGTGGTCCGGCAATCATTTTATCGTCCGCCGGAATGTGCAATGCCGGACGCATTAAACACCATTTGGCCAACCATATTGGCAACAAAAAGAATACGATCATGTTTCTCGGTTATCAGGCGATCGGTACGCTGGGTCGTACGATTTCCGAGTGTCCCAAAAGTGTCCGAATTTTGGGCGCGATTTATCCCGTGCGAGCGGAAATTGGTTCCGTTCATGGTATTTCCGGGCATGCCGATCGTGGAGAACTGTTGCGTTGGATGGAGGCCATTCCACAGAAGCCGCATAAAATTTTCGTCATTCATGGCGAGGCCTCCGCGAGTCAGTCGCTCGCGGACGAATTCCATCGGGTATATCCCCAAACCACGGTTACCGTTCCCAAATACGGCGAAACGTTTGAGGTTGCGTAACGTGGTCACAATCGCTTGGATCAGGAAAAACGCCTTGGAGGGGGAAGCGATTGGAATCTGTATCGTGTAAAACGATTTCCATGAGCAAGGGCCATTTGTTTTTTGAAATTTTGTGCGATAAAAAAGGAAAAATCAATTCAAACCTTAAACAAATGGCGTATAATGAGGCCGAACGGTGCGTTGGACGGTGTGATGCAGGTGCCCTCCCCACCGCGACCATTTCGATCCGCGTTGCAAAACTGATGTTTTCCACTCGCGACCGATCTATAAAAATCCGAGCGGTTTGAGCCCGTCATCCGTGCAAAATGTTTGTGACGAAAAGATGCGTTAGAGGAGTTTATTGATGAAACGTTTGGTGTGCGTGGCGACTTTGCTGGTCAGCATGGTGGCATTGATGGGATGTGGTGAAGATGGTTCACGAGTTAAAACAGAATACGTGGAAGGCATTGTCACGTTAAATGGTAAGCCGCTTTCGATGGCGCATGTCACGTTTAATCCAGTCGGAGGTGAAGGCCAAGCGGCATTCGGTTCCTCGGATAAAGACGGTAAGTACCTACTCACCACCGATGGCGGCAAGACGGATGGAGGTGCGTTGGCGGGCGAATATGTGGTCACGGTAGAAAAACGTGATGTTCCGCCGCCTGTTGAAGTTAGCCCTGATCCGAACAAGCCCGCACCGCCAATTAAGGTACAAGCTGCCCCGTTGATCACGCCTGCAAAATATACAGACGTGAAAAGTACCGATCTGAAAGTAACCGTCGTCAAAGGCAGCAACGAGATTAAGCTTGAACTCGTTGGAAAGAAATAAGGCGTGTTCACATATAATCACATGGTAAAAAACCATAACCGAGAATGAAATGACCACAATCGGGGTGGTTTATGCCAGTTGATATTGAAGTTTGCGCGTCTAGTAAAGAGTTTTGGAAGGGAAGTTTCCTCTCATGGGTTCTTCGCCTCAAAAAAGTTTTACGAAAAAGCATTTCCGCGGAAAATGGCAATCTTTTTATCTGACGCTGGTACAGCCGTCGCTCCGATTAGGGTGGCAATTTGTGTGAACACGCCCTGGTTCGCCCTTTGAGAGATTGAGATCAAGACGGATAAAAACTATCGAAGTCATTCGATAGTTTTTTTATTGGGATACCACGCAGCTTCGAAGGGTCTACACGTCACGCACTTACATGCTGTCTAAATGTGCATTTCTTGGGTGTGCGAAACCGTAGCGGCACATTTACCGCCCGGCCGTAAGGTGCGGCTGCCAATTTCCCCACGGCCCGCTACCCGGCAACGGAATGATGCCACCGAATAGACGTCTTCTCTTCCGGAAAAACCGTTACGCGGGAAAAAATCCGACGATGTTGAAGGGGCGAAATACCAAAATTTTTCCGAAATGTTCGAACAAAATATTCCGAGGAGTGAAATCCCGAATTTCTCGCGACTTCCGTAATCGAAATGCCCGACTCCTCCAATAATTCACGTGACTTCTTCAGACGTGTACGAATCATCTCCTGTTCCGGTGTCCGTCCGAGAAGATTCCGAAAAGCTCGTTGAAGCCAACGAGCGGATACCGTAAATTTGTCCAGTACATCGCAAACCCGAATGCCATGCGTGGCTTCTTCTCGAATAAAGCAAAAGAATCTCCGCTACGAGAGGATCTTCCACGGCAATCAGATCGGTGGACTGGCGAGTAAAAATCTTGCCGGGTGAAATCATGATCGGAAACGGCGGTGTAGCCTCCCCTTCCATACGCAAATCCAGCAAACGGGCGACCTCATAACCGATGGTCACGGCGTTATGGTCCAGGCTCGAAAGCGTCGGCATGGCAACACTGCATAAATGCACATCATTATCCACTTCGAGTACCGCAATATCGTCTGGTATACGAATATTTATATGGCGACATACGTTCATAATTCGGATACCTATCGGATCGGTGGCCGCCATCAAACCGATCGGTGTGGGAAGTTTTTGAGCCACCTGGCAGTTCTCGATATTCTTTCTTCTCCATACTCGACGGGATCGCGGGAAGAGCCTGTGGCGATTCCAGAAAAACGTAAGGTTCGATTCCCTGTTCCCGGGCGGCGTTGCGAAAATGATGAAGACGTTCCGTCATCCACCAACTATTTCCGTAACCGTTAAAAGCGAGATGCCTCAGGCCCAATTCACGAAAATAATGAATGATCGCGTGTCCGGTCTCTTGTTCGTTATTCCGTACATCCGACTGCATGAGCCGTCCATCCCGAGCAGTTCGACCACCGGACATCGTGTCCGTAGGTCTCGGGTTCGAGCCCCGACCATCTCACTCCAAATAAGATGGAAAAACACTTGTCTTTAAGCTAATATCCTAGAAAATCCCACTACATGCAAAAAGTAAAATGTATGTGTACACATGCAGAAGTGGGGTCGGTATGAAGAAACTGCCAGAGATCAAGTATCACAAAGCCCATAAGGATTATTATCTCTATCTTGACCGGAGGTACACGTATCTAAGCAAGACGCCTGAAGAGGCAGAACGCCGTCGCCGAATTCTATTGTCTGATTTTCTTTTGGCGGATGTTCCACAAGACGCGATTATGGTTGCGGACCTATGCGCCCGGTTCTTAGAAACCCATGAGGATTCGACATCGTTCTATCATTATCGGCGTGCCTGTAAGCATCTACTTGAAACGCATGGCACGGCGTTGATATCGAATTTTGGACCCAATCGAAGCGGTCGTGCGATCAGGGAACGTATCTCGACAATATGCCAATAAGATTACTAGGGCCTGTTCACATCATTCGGCATAGCCATTCGCCGGTGATGGCTAGGAGAACGAAAGCGAGATACATGATATCCAGTTTATCATCACGGGTAAAACACGACGAGGCGTCAGAACCGTCTACGAAAACTTTTTGCCTCTTTTTACCTGACGTTGGTACTGCCAACTCGGTAAAGTGGCCGCCGATGCGGTCACTCCGTTCCCGGCATGCGTCGATCTACGGCCTTTTTACCTGACGTTGGTGCTGCGACTTCACACGGCTCGCCCGCGGGCCACATCAATCCATTGAACTGGCCGTCCAGT
>JAQVKF010000006.1 GCA_028694795.1 Thermoguttaceae bacterium
CCTACACGCGGTGTCAGCGAATCCAATTCGCTAAGCGACTGAATTTGGAGGCTTTTCGGATGAACGCTTGGAACGAGTGCCCAGCGACCGTCTTCATACAAATTGACCGTACTACCTCGAATATACAATCCGGTATCGGTGGAGGGACGAATGACCGCGAATTGTCCCTGGCCATCGGTGATTGCGGGATTCAACAATTGGATACGAGCCACTTCCTCTGTATTGTCGAGCATGGGACTCATTTCACCCAAACGAATCGTGTCGGCAAAACCGACAAAACCGGAGGAACCATCTCGAGAAGAACCGTGCCAAGGTTCGCCGCCGAATCGAGGAAAGAGGAAAAAGACACAAAACGCCAACATTAACGTCGGAATTCCCAAACTGATCAGACGAAATACCCAAAACCATCGTCGTGGAATTGATGGTAGCGACGCGTTCCAATACAATCCACGCATTCCGCGTGAAGATTCGGCTGTAGCCCCCCCCTTTTTTTTCCCCCATCGAGGCTGTCGTAATTTTTGTTCACGTGCCGCCACCGCTCGCCGATGCGGCAGCGTCAACACATCGGAGGAGCAGCAAAAACCCGGTGAAAACGCAAAATCTTCCCGCTGTTGGTGAAGCGCGACAACGGCTAGCAAGATCAACAACATGGGTGCAATCGCGATAAGCAAAATGGCAAACGCTGTCGATTCGGTCAACATGGCCGCCAGCATCAGCTGAATCGCACCCACTTGGACCTGACGACGCACAATTCTTGCGTCGCGATTTTGGAAAAATAAGATCGCTTGCAACAGTGCGAAACAGTGCCCCGCCGCCGTGAGCATGGTGTAACGCTCCAATGCGAAAAATGCCGGCAAAATCGTCAACGCCGCAATAACCGAAAAAAGGTGCGTCCAACCAGCGGACAAAACAAACGGTTCAAATATTTTCTTCGCGTTAGGATCCGAATGTGACGCACCCACTTGAAACAGGGTCAACCTCGACGCCGTCGGAATATTCAAACGCTCCGCTTGTGGCGGTAATTCCGTTGGATTCGTCGCTTGTCGTCCGAAAGATTCTCCCAAGTGAACATGGGAGGATAACGTCGATTCAAGTCCCACGTTTCGCTTTTCCGCATACCACGCGAGCCCGAGAAACACAATCGCCGCAAGAAGCACGATACCGAAATAAATCGGGGTCGAATCGGAAAGCGAAACCGCCCAACTGGCAAGCACCACAAAAATCGCACAAACGGGATTTAACCAGTGGTCTAATGGTACATCTGCCGAATGCTGAGAAATCTGTTTCATAGGATTACGGTTCCGAAGAAAAGAGCTGTGGATATCAACCAGTCGATACGCCAATCTGGCAAAACCTAGCCACCCTCAATCTAGCCGCTCTCGCACTAGCGCCGCCCAATCTCGCTGATCTGACGACGCTCTCCCACCATTCGCAAGAACGATGGGAGAACGCTTTTCGCCTTGGCCACCGATCAATCATCGACTCATTCCGCTTCCGCAGCTTCTTCCGATTTGGGAGCGGTTTCTGATTTGGGAGCGGCTTTTTGGGGTGGTTCCGCCGAAGCTCGGCATTCGACCACCAATACATCTACAATCAGTGTCGTCGGAGCCACTTTTTGGTAAACCGGAAGTGGTGCTCCAAGATAATTGCCAAGCATTCCAGGCATCGCGGGATCTTCTCCCATACGCCGTTCCGCGGAAGCACCGCTACCGCTCTGACCGTAATCACTAGGCGGCATGGAACCGTAACCGGAGTTCGGTGAGCGGTCCGCCGGAGGGGCCAGCGCAACGAGTGGTTTCTCCCGATCAAAAGCATTTATCGCAGGACGAATATACACATCGACCGAACGTGGAAAATTCGTCGCCGGATTCGTACCGACCCAATCAAGCCAATATCCCGTTCCTAAGAACGACTCATAGGCTTGCGGCCCGTCTTTACCCACCTTTTTGCGAAGTTGCGCGTTGTAAAACGACAAACGAGTATTTGTGCCCTTTTCGCTACATTTCAAACGCACAAAATAGACGTATGTCGGATCGACTTTGATGTCGTTCCCGAGTTGGTTTTTGGTCGCATCAGGAATCATCGACGGCAATACACACTGGTATTCTTTCATTACCTCCGCATCGGCGGGTATATCGTAAGGACGTCGATCGGCCGCTACGCGTGTGTAACGTGGATCGATATCGTCCAACGCAAACCGCTGCGACATCCAGTGACGCAGATAATCGCTAAACGCGGCCCAACTGGTCGAACCGGTGAGATTACCTCCAGTCTGTACCGCCGTACTCCCTGAACCGGAACCGCCAGGATAACCGCCGCTCATTCCACCGGGATAACCACTCGCACTATTGCTGGCTGCCGCGGGCACATTCGCAAATGCGATCGACGAGGCAAGCGGTACCGCTTTACGACGGTTCTTCAAATTTTTGACTGAGATCAAGAGCGACGGATCGGGCATCAGTTTTTCACCGACTCCGATCGCTAGGAAATCGCCGGGACCTTTGCTTTCATTCGCCTGCAAATATTTCCAAATCGCCTGTCGAGCGGAAACAGTCGGTGTCGTTACGAGTTGCACAAGTGGTCCACCACGTTCTGACGGCTTTGCATCGACAATTTGTTTCATCGCCGATTTCGTCGAATCAGTGCTCCAAAATGTCGTCATCGCACCGCCATTAGCCATCGAATCCATCGCCGCTTTTGTAATATCGGTCATGAACGACGGATCCAACTGCATGATTTCCGCCATGGCCGCGTTCACCTCGTTACCGCGAGCTTCACCGAACATCTGCTGCATTCCAGCGGCATTTTGCGAGTTCAATGACGCGTCAAGCGAATTGAGTCCCGCAAGACCGCCATTCGATGGATTGTCTTTGGAACGATCGCCACCCCCCGGATAAGGACCACCGGAGATACCCACGGAAGACATACCAGGGCCTGGGCTGCCGGACATACCGGGTCCAGGACTGTACATATCGGACCCAGGACCGGGGGAACCGGAATAATCACCACCTGGGTATCCCGATTTTGGACCATTCGCATTGACGTTGGCCGCCGCACCCGCACCATCAAATCGGGTCACAGTTACTGGAAGTCCCAGCAATTCCGGCATTCCAGTGATTTGCGATTGCGCGAGCAACAGCGTGAACGCCGCACGAGTCGCCGCATCTGGATCACTGGCCGCAATCGTCTTCTTCATGGGGACCAACTGCGTAGGCGGAGCAAACTGGAGTCGTAGCAGGATGGACGTACGGAACACCGGACTGCATGTCGGAGATATTAACTGTTGGGCCACGGCCGTCTGAATGGGCTCCGTAGGGTGGAACGCCAACAGCGTCAAAGCGGAAAGCATTTGAATATCTTGCGCCGAAACTGGTTCGTTCGCCGCAGTCTGACTTCCTGACATTCCACTAGGACTACCGGGACCAGGACTGTACATAGACGGATCATTTTTGCCCATGTTTGTCGTTGGTTGCGTCGAAACTTTGCGGAAGGTCGTCGGCTTACTTACACATTGGAGAAGGAGCTTTTGATCGACTTGATTAAAACGACGAGCCATCTCAAAAATGGTCAGACCCGTGACAATTGGGTCTTCCTCGACCTTCGCCGAGCCGTTCAAAAGTGTCGGAATCGCCACCGTGGCATCCGGGGATTTGATCCGGAACAAACCATGCACGCACGCATAGATCACGGGAATCGGAATCGGCTTAAGCGTCTTCGATCCACCACCCTCCCCATCTTTTTCAGACGGTCCCCCACTGGAGCCTCCCGGAGGGCCACTCATGCCATCGCCCGTGCCGCCGGGACTCATGCCCGGACCAGGACTGTACATCGGTGGGGACATACCACCGCCAGAGATCCCACCGTTCATCTTATTGGCACCTTGAAGCGTAAAACCTTCCGGAGTTTTGAGCAGTTGAACGAGTGTTTGCGCCAACGCATTTTGCTTCGTTGTGTCTGCTTTTACCGCACTGGCAACCGCTTCGAAAATCTTCGCCGCAAGCTCTTCCGATTCTTCCTTACGCATTTGAATTAACGGTTGGAACTCGGCCCCTGGACCGCTGGCCGCCTCAGGTGCATCCGCCCCTGACTTGTCCGCCGCCCCCGGCTCTTCCGACGACTCTGACTCTTCCGACGAATCGGCCCCTTCCTTCGCGTCTTTCGAGTCCGCCGCAGGATCGCTATCGGTCCAGATCGCGGTTTGAATTCCGATGGACATCTCATTTTGCGCCTCGGCTTCCAAGCCAACGCCAAATATTCCTAACAGAAATCCACCACCAAGCATTCCTGTTTTGATCCACGACGACATATGTTGCATCAGCCTTGATCTCCTCGTCTTACATCGAATGACGCCTACTACTTTTACTTCCCAAAACCTAAGGATACCCGAAAGTGCGACGGAATCACACTTCCCTTCCCCTATGATTTCCTGTCATCAACCATTTTACCATCCCGCGTACACCCATCTCCCCCATCTCCCCCATTTTCCACAGGCGAGACGGAGACCGATGGGCGAGGGCACTACGACTCGCCACCTATCCAGTTTAGTCGGTAACCACCAAAATTACCACCCATCGTACCACGTTTTGCCAAAAATTTCCTCCTCTGTTTTCGTCCATCCGCCATTCATTCCGGACCGATTTTTGGACCGATTTCATAAAAACTAGGGACATAAAAAAAGCCACTGACAGAAACCTCTTTTGACAAAAGGTTTCCGTCAATGGACTTTTTGGTGGTCCTTAAAATACATCCCAGCGGATCAAACTAAGGCCTATGCCTATTCTTTCCGATTTTTCGTCACTAAAACACTTCTGGCTAGGCCTGCTTATCCATTTGCATTTTCAAACAAATGGGCAAAACTAATCGGAAAGGGGATAAAAACGCTTCGTCAGCGGTTCCCGATCCTCCGGGCTTTGTACCGGCCTACTCTTCCGCCGGTAAATCGGGCACCGAGGTGTTGATTGACGGAAGTGTCGCATCAGGGTTATTCCGCCCTGGAAGCGTTTGTGCGGCATCAGCGGCGTCCGCCGCATCGGTCGAACGATCCATACTCACTTCCTGCTCCGCCTTTTGCCAAAGGTTTTCCGCAGGACGATACAGACCGACCTCCGATATGCCGTCACCGTTGTGATCGAATGCCACCGGCAAATCGCCCTCACGATAATCCGCCATTGTAACCTGACGGTCACCATTGTCTACCTGGTGATTGTTGTTTGTGTCCAAAATGAACGTTCCATTGCGGAACAAACCATACTGGACATGTCCGTCCCCCGTCCAGTCGCCAGTCACTGGCAAATCACCCTGACCGCCGAAATCGAAACCCGCGTCCATCTCGGTATAACGTCCATCGCCGTTCGTATCCAACGACCAGCGACCATCACGGAACAAGCCGATGTTCGTAATTCCGTCGCCGTTCCAATCGCCCGTGATCGGATGATCCGCATCCGTACCAAACCGGAAGACGTGGTCGATCAAATCTTGACGCAACATTCCATCTGCGTTACGGAACGTTTTAACACGATCCGTCGCATTGACAAGCCAAGGCGGAAGATTCTTGAACGGATCAACAATCATTGGATCGTTTCGGTGGTTGTCCAAATCAGGCAAACCCGGTCGGCGGCGCAACACGTTCTTATCACCACCCCACTCTGGGCCGTAAATGCCCACGTCTGTTCGACCATCACCGTCCCAATCGCCCGCTACCGGTTTGTCCAAACCGTCACCCAGCTGGACCCACAGGTCGCTCTCGCCGTCGAACAAACCATCGCCATTCAGGTCAAGCCAGAAGTAACCGCCGTAGTAAACGCCGATCTCTTCCTTGCCATCACCGTCCCAGTCGCCCGTAACCGGTACTCCGCCGCTCAAACCGTAGGTCGCGATCCGAACCGTGTTACCCGCTCCATCGAACAACATCCAGGTCGCTCCACTCAAGTTTTGCGAACCCCAAACTTCCGGCGTGACTCCATTGGCCGATTCCATCAAAATGCCACCGCGATCCGTAATGAACGTCGAGTACGCTTGACCGCGTTGACGTGGACTACCTCCATTCAACACGACTAAGTGCCACGAATACGGAAGCGTTAAACCTCCTCCCAAACGATTATTCAAACTCGCATTGGTCGGCGTGTAGTTCGAGCTGGTGCCGCCCACGACGCCCGCTAACCAAGGCGAATTGCCCACCATCGACGGTCCGTAGTACGGCGGCGTGCCGGACGGAATATAGGGGGGATCTGGATCGTTCACTTCCTTCATGATCACTTCGCTAAAGTCGTAGTCGGCCGCCGCATCCCCCGGAGCGACCGCCACCTCCGCGATCGTGTCATATCGCGGCACGTTCTCGTTCGCCGCAATCTTCGCCTGAGTCTCGGTAAGTGCCACGCCCTGGTTGAACGCCGTACCCGCCTTCGTACCCGCCGTATCCAAACCGTCATCGTAATCGTCCGGTTGGGCTTCCATGACCGTATAAGTACCGGGGAACACATTTTCGAAAATGTAGTATCCCTTCGCGTCTGTGGTCGTCGTGATTTTATGACCATTGGCATCGGTAATCGGATTGCCAGAGGCGTCGCCCAAGGTGATCGTCACGCCGCCAAGCAGCTTATCGCCCACCTTGTAAACACCAGAGGCCACATCCTGGACGGCTGGTTTGCCGTCCGATTTCTTGTATTCGATCGCGTCACCATCTTGGAAGACCTTACCTGATAACGACGCCGGCTTCACCTCGCCAAAATGGTAACCGTCGTACGCGCGCCCCGCTCCCGGTGTGATGCCGGTCATCGTGTCGTTATCGACATAAATACTCCAAGTCATTTTGGACGTTTCACCACCCGCATTGTTACTTCCCACGATCTCGTCACGGGCATCGAGGTAATCGTCCGGCTGCGTCTCAACCATCGAATAAGTGACAAATGGCTGTAAGTTCGTAAAAATGAACACCCCGTCATCATCCGTGGTCGCCGTCGAAACGACTGTACCATCTTCATCAATGAGCTTAACAATCACGTCCTCCAAGAGTTCTTCGCCTTCGTCGTACGTACCGTTGTAATTCTCGTCGTAATACACGAGACCTTCGATGGACGACGGTTGTAATTCACCAAAATTGAAATTGATACCCTTCGTTCCAACTGTCAATTCAATCCCTTTGATGAAGTCTGTCGTACCATTAACGGACGTGGTCCCCGTGTCGTTATCGGTCGGATCACCATTGATTTCGTTGATCGCTCCGGTCACAAATTTACCATCGTAGTAGCCATCCGGAAGGAGTTCTTCCAGACCATAAACCGCTGGGGCCAATTCGGCGAATTCGTAATACCCCTCGCTATTGGTCGTGACCACATCGCCCGTCCGGACGCCAGTCGCGTCGAGCAGGTAGATCATCGCTCCGGAAATCGCCGCCTCACCATCATCCCAAGTACCATTATTGTTGTCGTCTTCCCAGACGTAACCGGAAATTTGTGAATACGCGATCTCGGCGAAATTGTAATTCGCGCCCGTACCGCCCACCGGCGGCTTGACGTTGGTATGTTCATCCGCACCACATTCCATCGGACTGTTGTAATAATTCTCCGGCTGGGTCTCCTTAATCGTATAAACCAAACGCGGGTCCAAACCGGTAAACTCATAAAAACCATTCGCGTCGGTGGTGGCCGTCGCGACCGTCTCACCGTCGGAATTGGTAAGCGTAATCGTCACACCCGACAGCAAAAGTTCATCCGAGTCGATCACGCAATCCAAATTGGTATCAACCCATACCGTACCAGAAACCGCGCCCGGTTCCACGAGGCAAAAATCGTAATCTTCGTTCGAGGAACCGACAAGCGGCACAATATTGTCCACCAAGGTGGATGACTCGACCGTGCCACCGCCCGTACCCGCTTTCGAGCCGTTGTAAAAGACCTCGTCTCGCGATTTGGTGATCCGAATGCCATAGCTCACAAGCGGTTCCAGTCCGGTGAACGAATAAGTCCCATCAGACGCCGTCGTCGTTGTTGCTAACACATTACCATCCGCACCCAGCATTTCGACCTTGACCCCACTGGCTGGTTGGTCTGTCGTCGAACCGTAATCGCAATCACCACCGGTCGATTCGTAAAACACGCGTCCGGAAATCTCCGCCGGGGAAAGTTCACCAAAATTGTAGTTGATCCCCTCGCCACCGACAGGAGGCTTCACGTTGGAGATCGTATTCTCGGAGACTTCGCCCGCCGGATTTCCAGGTTGCGCACAACCATCGAAATATCCATCCGGCTGAGTTTCCACAATCGTGTAAGCTAACCGAGGGTCTAAGTTCCCAAAGGAGTATTTACCATTGTCCAAGGTAAGTGTCGTGGCAACAATCGTTCCGTCGGACCCCTTAAGCGTAATCGTCACGCCATCCAAACGTTCTTCCGTGTCGTCGATTTCGCAATCTTTATCAAGATCAACCCAAACGGTACCGGAGACCGCGCCCGGTTCCACGAGGCAAAAATCGTAACCGCTACTCTCGGTGTTCGAATCGACGCTGATGTCGGAAACGAGTCGGTTCGACTCGACCGTACCGCCGCCCGTACCAGCCGCCGCCCCGTTATACACCGTGGTTCCACCCGCAAACGTGTCGTTACTCTTCGTAATTTTAACCGAATACAACACGAATGGATCAAGATCCGCGAACTGGTAAGAACCGTCGGCTGCGGTCGTGGTCGTCGCTATCACATTGCCACCCGCGTCCCACAGCTCCACCGTCACACCACTGGCCGGTTTATCGGTGGTCGAATCGTAATCACAGTTACCACCGGTTGATTCGTAAAAAACTTTACCGGAGATACTACCTGGAATCGCCACTTGTTGACCATCGGCAAACGCACCCGCCGTTTTATCCTGGATATCGGTTTCCGACCAACCCGCCGGCATCGTGAACGCATCGTCCGGAATCTGATCCGTTAGATCGTCTGGAACGGTATACTCGTCCTTAAAATTGCCTGTGAGCTTCAAATTCTCATATTGCGTGTGGGTGAACGTCGTCTCAAAAGTCAACACATCCTCGATATCAATACTCGGATTGATGCCGGCACCGAATTTTTCGCCGCGATAACGGTCCACATCAACCGTGAACGCGAGCACTTTATCCGCCGTGAGTCCCGACACCGTCAAGGTAACTCGTTTGTGGTCTTCCGAGAAGACCACGTCTGTCACGTTCACACCGTCGCTGCTGCGAGCGGCATCGAATTTGAACGACACGCCGCCATACCTACCACCGCGTGTGTCGGTACCATCGTAAACCACATCGTCAATATCGAAGATCAGTCCCCACTCGTCGCAGTCGCCGTCGAGTGTGATCATGGTCAGCTCCGTGTCCTTCGCACCACCGGTAAAACCAAACACAAAAGTATCCGGCTTCGAATCGTTCGTTTGTGAGCCTTCCACCTCTTCCCTATAGTTGTCTTCGCTAAAGACGCCCCCTACCTGGATCTTATCCGGAGCTTGGTAGATTGACTCGGCGTTTGCCGAACTTGCCGACGCCAATACCGCGGATGTTAACGCGGTAGATCGCGAATAAACGGACGTATCCTCGACCGCAGTCAGAGCCGCAATCGCGTTCCCTTCGCCATCAACAGATGGAGCATCTATGCCCGACGAAAATGCGTCGATCGCAAGCAGATTACGTTTCTCCATCTGTTCTAAACGACAAATACGACGAACACGACGCGCTCGTCCCGCACTATCATATTGTTGCGTAGAGCGAATCACTTGACGGTTCCAATTTTTGAAGAAACGAAATATACTCACAATATCCTCCTTGAGGAGTGATTTTCCCTCATGAATCCCACACGACCACAATCCCTCGTGTCGTGTTTTATGAATGAAGACGACTCCACAACCGTCACCCATCCATCGGAAGGTGTTTGGATCTCTCGGCTCACACTGCCACAGGAACAGCTCAACACTGCCACTAAAACGTCCGATTTTTATCATATCGGAACATTCATCCCATATTTCTAAACTAACTTCCAAATACGAATCATTGTGTCATATCCGACAGAAATCAGCATACGTGTCTCCGGGAACCACAGCACCCCCGCCACCGTGCCCACATGCCCCGTTTTGTCCGACATCATGACCACCTGTCGCGTAGCCACGTCATAAACACGGATCCGTCCATCGCTCGCCCCCGTCACGAGGTAGTCGTTATCGCACCAAGTGAGACTGTAAATTTTGCCCGACTGTCGTGAAAATTCGACCGCTTGCCCCAACGCTCCTGTAGCCGCGTCTGGTGCCCAGACCGTGACTACGCCGCTGTCGCCAGCCACTGCCAGGCGTGTTCCATCTGGTGTGTACGCCGCACGTCGAATCCGACGGCCTCCCGCCGTTTTCTGCGAAACGAGCGCACCGTTATCACTGTTGTGAACTCGCACCGTGCCACTGTCGCCCACTTCGGTAAAATATTTACCATCAGGCGAGTAAACCACCGAGTGAGCTGTTCCCGCTGCGCTAGCTTCCATATTTTGGACTTTTCCCGTCATCGTGACCCGTTGCAACAGACCGCGATCACCCACAATGACCGCCTCGGACGAATCCGGACGGAACGCCGCGGAAAGGATGGCCGTACCGCTGTTGATCAATATCTGAGGAGTGTCACCAGGTATTCCATTCGCATCCAGCGTCCAGAGTAACAATCGACCAGACGCGTCGCCCGTAATCGCTTTTTGCCCATTCGGCGCGATCGCCAAGGCGTAAATCCAGTCCAAATGCCCCAGAGGTCCCTGTTTCTGATACCAAAGTGGTTGATGTTTGGCTTCCGGTTGCGTTTTTCCCGGTACGCGAGCTAGTTCCTCCGCGGTGGTGACTGCATTCACCGGCGTGGTCAACGAAAGACTCCACACACAAACTCGATGGTCATCGCCCACCGAGAAAAATTGCACTTGGTCCTTTTGCGGTAAACCCGGAACCATCGCAATCTCCGAAATAACCGCGGCACGTCCGTACAAATCGCCCAGAGAAGGTTCTATCGTGGAAAATAGAGGCAACGCAGGCACTGTCGGAACCGCCGCAGGAGCGTCCACCGCAGATGCGAACTTCCCCATGGCCACAGGTAACACCGCGGAAGCCACGGGTAACACCGCAGAAGCCACACAACGCAAAGCAGTCGTTCCAGCAACCGCTTCCAAAATCGCTCTTCGACTAATCCTATGTATGTTACGCAACATATCCACAGTTCCTCACGAGTAAAACCTTTATCGGAGAAAAGTTTTTGTTAAGGACATCCCGCATCTTTCATACAATCTGCGTAAACCGTCCTTCAGCTGATGGGGAAAAGCTAAAAATAGTCAACCCAAAAGTGACGGTGATTTCTCCACCTTCAACTGTGGGCTGCTATCCCAAAAATCGCCTTGATTCGATAGCCCAACCCATCTCCTCGGACAAAAACCTAGAGAGTTTTTCTTTCCATCTTGTTTAAACTACCAGAACCACCAAGGTTCCAGCATAAACCCCATACTCAACGTTCTTCATATCGGCAGTTTCGAGGTCAAATCATAAAAAAATGGTCGGAATAAATGGTTTCTTTTTGAAAAAACATCTGGCATGAAGAAATAGAATGGACAGGATTTATTTAATTTACAAAATGGGCAAACAGGGCGTTTCCGAGAGAGGGAGAGAGCAACCACACTCAAGTCGGATGCTCGACCAATGGATTGGCTGGGACTTGGGCGGGAATATTACCGCGGATATTCACCGTCTGGCAGACGGGTACGATCATTCGCTGGAGTGTTTTGCAATAGGAATGGTTTTATGGTCAAAAAAGAGGTATACTTGCCGGGTGGTCGAGGAATCAGGTGGAAACTTTTGAGAGAATGGACGTCATCATGGCAACGCAGGCCCCGGAGGGTGGCGACAGTACGGAAGCGGGCAAACGATTATCGGGCGGTAAACGTCCGGTGGAGGTGTATTTGTACACGGATGGAGCGTGTAGTGGGAATCCTGGACCGGGAGGCTGGGCGTTTGTGATGCGACATCCCGCAACCGGTAAGACGCTGGAAATGAACGGTGGCGAAGTGGAAACGACGAACAATCGAATGGAACTGTTGGCGGTAATCGAAGGATTGCGTCGTCTCAAACGCAAGACGGCGGTCGAAGTGGTAACCGACAGTGAATATGTGGGCAAGGGAATCACGTCTTGGCTGGCGGGGTGGAAGCGGAACGGATGGATGCGTGGACGCGGCAAGGAGCGTTCCCCGGTCAAAAATGTTGAGCTGTGGAAACAGATGGAGGAGATGCTCCAGAAACACCATGTAAGTGTCGTTGTGGTACGAGGTCATGCGGGACATCCGGAAAATGAACGCTGCGATGAATTAGCCGTCGCGGCCTACCAGCCTTTTTTGAAAAAACGACCATAAAACAAAAAACACCGTAAAAATAAGGGCCATCGAAGAGAGAACCTAGAGATGGAGAAACGCCCTAGAGATAAGGAGTAATCGAGTATCGATGAAATCCCAATCCTCCGCAACGTGGAATGTCGTCGCACGGTTTGTCGATCAAGCCAGGCAACGCCCCAATATGGCGGCAATTATTCGCCAATATGACGATGGGCATACGAGCCGGTATCGATCGTGTACCTTCGCCGAATTGGATGCCGATTCAGCACGGATTGCCCGTGGATTTCATCGAGCGGGAATTTTGCCGGGCATGCGGATGGTACTGCTTGTGCCGGCGGGGATCACCCTCGTGACCCTCGTGCTCGCCACGCTGCGGGCGGGGATTATTCTCGTGCTGATTGATCCTGGCATGAACCGCAAACATCTGCTTCGCTGTCTCGAAGAGGCGAAACCGGACGGATTTATCGCCATTCCGCTCGCTCAATGGATTCGACGCTGGTTCCGCCGCCGATTTCCCTATGCGGAACATCAGGTGACGGTCCCGTCGGTCGAGCGGCTCACGGGGCAGACGGGGTGGACATCGCAAGCGGTTACGGCGTGGACAGCCATGTGTTGTGGTGGACAAACACTCGACCAAATTCGGACACTCGGTAAAACGCCCCTCGAACAGGAAACCCATGATAGCGAAAACGCCGAATGCAAAGGACGCGGCGGATGCACTAAAGACGCGGAATATGACGACATCACGCCGGTCGTGGCAGATGCTCCCGCGGCGATCATTTTCACTAGCGGCAGCACAGGCCCCCCAAAAGGTGTGTCTTACACCCATCGAGTTTTTGACGCGCAAATTCGGCAAATTGGGCAATGCTACGGGATTGAACCGGGTGGTATTGATTTGGCCTGTTTTCCCATGTTTGGCTTTTTCGATTGTGTGATGGGGACTACGAGCGTGATTCCGGCGATTGATCCGACGCGGCCCGCAATGGCAGATCCTCTGGTACTGTTACGTGCGATCACCGACCAGCGGATTACGCAAACATTCGGTTCACCGGCCATCTGGAATATTTTGGGAAAATATGCTGAATCACAAACGGAACGGTATCCGAATAATCCATTTTGTTTTCCGAAATATTGGGTTCGGCTGTTTTCGTCCGGAGCTCCGATGCCATGGCAAATTCTGGAGCGTATGAAGCGATATCTTGCTCCCCATGCGGAGATTTATACACCATACGGAGCGACGGAATCGTTACCCGTCGCGTCGATTGGAGCGACGGAAGTCCTCTGCGAAACGGCGGAACGAACACGAGCTGGCCGGGGTGTCTGTGTGGGACGTCCATTTTCGGAAATCGAATGGTTCGTGATACGCATTTCGGATGAGCCAATCCCCCATTTTACCGACGTGGAGATTTTACCTCCGATGGATCCGACCATGCCACTGCGCTCGGCGAACGATGCGGAGCGATGGAACGCCGGTATCGGTGAACTGATCGTCGCCGGTCCTCAGGTCACACAGGCCTATGTGACGCGAACAGAGTGGAACGCAAAATCTAAAATCTGCCGACAGAATCCCGATGGAACGACAACTCAGTTTCACCGTATTGGCGATACCGGTTATTTCGATTTTCAGGGACGATTCTGGTTCTGTGGCCGCGTCGCACAACGTGTCAAATCAGGGGAATTCCAAACCTGTTTTACGATTCCGTGTGAGGCAATCTTTAACCAGCATCCTCGAGTCTTTCGTTCGGCCCTCGTCGGGGTATCGCCAGAATCGTCAAATGCGTCAGACGAGCCGCCAGTGCAACCGACCATGGTGATAGAGCCGCAACCGGGAACGTTTCCGCGGACTGCGGCAGCGGAAACGCGGTTTCGTGAGGAATTGCGGCAACTCGCTCTAGCGAATCCACTCACTGCGGCGATCACGACGATTCTATTTCGTGAAAAATTCCCCGTCGATACGCGACATAACGTCAAAATCGGTCGTGAAGAGCTGACCGAGTGGGCGAAGAAGCGGATGAAATCCGAACGCAAAGCCGAGTGACCGGTATCGCATGAAAAAGGTGACTGGTATCGAGTGAAAAAACGGATAAAATAAGCCGTGTGAGCTTGAAGTTCGTTCGAATCCTTGCCACCGGAAAAATGATTTCGGCTTGTGTAGTCGTGCCGTTCGGGGGCGTGCGAAGAACCATTCGAATCCTTTCGAGGTAACGGAAGAGTGTTAAAATTCTGCATATGCGGTGTTTGTCACCGCGTATTCATTCAAATAGCCAATCCCAAAAATGGAGAATCCCCATGGAAATCCAAGATTTAGTCAAACGTTTGAAACAGAAGAACGATTCGAAGGTCGTGCTGTTTGTATCGGATGGAATCGGTGGTCTGGCTCAACAGCCGGGCGGCAAGACGGAATTGGAAACGGCCGCAACGCCGAATCTCGATCGCTTGGCGAAAATCGGTGTGCTCGGTT
The DNA here is from genome assembly GCA_028694795.1 of Thermoguttaceae bacterium. GTDB lineage: Bacteria > Planctomycetota > Planctomycetia > Pirellulales > Thermoguttaceae > JAQVKF01. Next base: position 14,809 of record JAQVKF010000006.1, read on the forward strand.
CGTCGATTCCGATTAAACCGGGTATCACGCCGGGTAGTGGTCCGGGACATTTGGGGATTTTTGGTTACGATCCGCTCAAACATGAAATCGGTCGAGGCGTGTTGGAAGCGACCGGTATTGGTTTTCCTGTCGGATCGGATGACGTTTGCATCCGCTGTAATTTCTGCACGTTGGACGCGAATCGTAACATCACCGACCGCCGCGCAGGACGAATTCCAACGCCGGAATCGGCTCCGCTGGCAGAAAGCCTGAACGCGGTCAAAATTCCCGGCGTGGAAATTTTCGTCAAACCGGTTCAAGAACACCGATTTGCCGTGGTATTCCGAGCGGCAGGATTGGGTGGCAATGTATACGATACCGATCCGCAGAAAACCGGCGTTCCACCACTCGATCCGGTCGCCATGGACGCAAATGACACGGCGAGTTTGAAAACGGTGGAGGTAGCGAAGGAATTCGTGCGACAGGCGGAAAAGATTTTGGCTGGTCAACCGAAGGCCAATGGTCTGACACTACGTGGTTTTGCGAAGAAGCCAAATATCACTCCATTCGAGGAAGTGACCGGTATGCGGCCGGCGGCGATTGCGGTGTACCCGATGTACAAAGGACTCGCGTCGCTCGTGGGCATGACCATCGAGGGAATGCCCAAAACAATTGACGAGGAAATCAACGTGCTCGAACAAGTGTGGGACAAATACGATTTCTTCTTCATCCATTGGAAATATACCGACAGCCGTGGTGAAGATGGCAATTTTGACGAAAAAGTCAAAATGATCGAAAAATATGACGAGATGGTGGCACGAATCGAAAAACTCGGACCGACAGTCTTTTGCTCAACGGGTGACCACAGTACGCCAGCGGTGATGGCGGGACACAGTTTCCATCCGGTACCCGTTTTGGTCGCGGGCCAAAATGTGCGGACGGACGCCTGTCAGTGCTTCGGTGAAACGGAGTGTCTCAAAGGCGGATTGGGCATGTTCGAGGCCATGTATCTCATGCCGCAATTAATGGCCTTCGCCGGACGCTTAGCCAAATTTGGCGCCTAGCGTTGGGCAGCAGTTAAGTCTGCGTGTTTACAAGCATTTCAAAAAAGTTTGCGCATTTCCCGCGGAAATACTTTTTTGGAAAAAATTTTTTGAACGGGGAAAAACACATGAGGAGAAAACTTTTTTCAAAAAGTTTTCCCTCAAACTCGCTTTCAAAAACTTTTTAGTACGATGGTGGTCGCTCCGCTTCCGGCCTTCGGTGGGAAGAATAATTAACGTAAACTAAATTGTCATGCGGCACGAGTGTTGCGTTCCTATGATAGTTGTGTATTGAGGTCAATCGAAACAAAATGTACACGCGATAGGAATTAAGACGAGGTCAACCAATGTCACCCAGTGTTTCACTTTCTGTTCAGTTAGGTCGTTTAACCCTCGCGAATCCGGTATTGGTCGCATCGGGAACGTTTGGTTATGCGAAAGAGATGAGTTCGCTCATTCCTTTGGAGCGTTTGGGAGGGATCGTGCCGAAAACGATCACACGTGAACCCCGCGTGGGAAACGCACCACCGCGCACGGTCGAGGTGACCGCTGGACTGCTCAACGCAATTGGGCTGGATAATGACGGAATCGACTCGTTTTTATCGGAAAAGTTGCCCTATTTACGCACATTGAGAACGCCAATCATCGTGAGTGTGGCAGGACGCACGGCGGCAGAATTCGAATGGATGGCCCAACAACTCGACGGTGTTTCCGGCGTTGCCGCCATCGAATTGAATATTTCCTGTCCGAATGTAAGTGGCGGAATTGATTTTGGAACGAACGCGACGACATGTGAAAAAGTGGTCGCGGGAGTCCGAAAAACGTGTCAATTGCCATGTTTTGTGAAGCTAACGCCCAACGTGACAAGCGTCGCAGAGATGGCTCGTGCGGCGGAAGCGGGCGGTGCGGACGCCGTGGCTCTGATCAATACCGTGTTGGGAATGTCGGTCGATTGGCGACAACGTTCGACTCGGTTGGGAAACGGGATGGGTGGATTTTCCGGACCGGCGATCAAACCGATTGCGTTGCGTATGGTATACCAAGTCGCCCAAGCGGTTAAAATTCCGATCATCGGTATGGGCGGAATCACAACGATTGACGATGCGATGGAGTTTTTCGTCTGTGGAGCCACCGCGATTCAAGTGGGCACGGCGAATTTTTTCCACCCGACAGCCACGATGGAGATTCTCGACGCCTTACCCGCGGCAGTCGCCTCGCTCGGTGCGACGCGACTCACCGAGATTGTCGGAACACTCGCATTCCCACATAAATAGACGTTACGGGCGGTAACCATGCGGCGGGCGGTAGCGTCCACGTGATTTGGTGCTTTATCGCGATTTTCCGCCGCGAAATCGCCTTGGGGCGATTCATGTCCACGGCATAATTCTACTGATATGAGCGTATAAAGAGGATAGGAAAGCCATTGCGTACATTCACTTACCATCGTGTGGTATTAGAAGCGGTCAGTTATACGCTTCCGGATGAAATCGTCAGTTCCGCGGAGATTGAGTCTCGACTCGCACCACTGTACAAACGTCTGAAATTGCCGGAAGGCCGTTTGGAGCTGATGACCGGCATCCGTGAGCGTCGTTTTTTTCCGCAGCATGCGTTGGTCAGTCCCGTTTCCGTTCAAACGGTCGAACGTTTGCTGGCGGAGAGCGGTGTTGATCGCGGCGAAATCGGTACGCTCATCCATGGCAGTGTGTGCCGCGATTTTATGGAACCCGCCACGGCGTGCGGTGTACATCACGCCCTTGGATTGCCTGACGATTGTGTCGTGTACGATCTGTCGAACGCCTGCCTCGGCCAACTGACCGGAGCGATGCAAATTGCCAACCAAATCGAACTTGGACAGATTCGCGCGGGAATCGTCGTCGGTACCGAAAGTGCGAAAGATTTGGTTGAAACGACGATTCGCTGCCTGAATGCCGACCCGACGCTCACACGTAAAAGCGTGAAAGACGCCATCGCGTCGCTAACCATCGGTTCGGCAAGTACCGCCATGCTGCTGGTAGATGAGTCCATCTCTCGTGGTGGTCATCGACTTTTGGGCGGTGTGGTCCATTCGAATACCCGTGGTAGCCAACTGTGTCAGGGCGATCGTTCACCCGTGAGTCACCCAATGGAAGAAAAGCGGACCGAAAGAGGTTCGGAGTCCGTGATGGATACGGGAACGTCCGCAATGGGGGTGTTGATGAAGACCGATTCGACGGCACTTTTGGAAGCGGGCGTGGCGACGGCTGTGGCGGCGTTTGAATCTTTTTTGACGACCGTCGGCTGGCAACGTGAGTCGATCCATCGGACGTGCTGCCACCAAGTGGGTCGTGTTCACACTCGCCGATTGTTCGAGAGTTTGGGTTTAGACCCCAGCATCGACAGTTCGACGTTCGAATATCTGGGCAATACGGGATCCGCGGCACTTCCGGTCACGTTGGCGATCAGCTCGCAGCGGGGCCGGATTCAGCGTGGCGATCAAACGGCTCTGTTGGGCATCGGCTCGGGTATCAATACGATGATGTTCGGGTTAGAATGGTAAAAGTACAGATGGTCAGCCATGTACCAATGGAACGGTGGATCAATGGTATCGAATGAAAAACGTCAACAAGACCAGGAGCAGTGGATGAGTCCCCTTAGATTATACCTTTATAATCTGATCGTGCGATTGCTTCCAGAAACACGATTTTTCCGATTTAAAGCAGCGTTTTTGCGGTGGTGCGGCGCGAAAGTCGGACAAAATGTGCGTATCTGCTCCTCGGCAAAAATCCAGGGAAATGGTGCATTAGAAATCGGCGATGACGTTTGGATAGGTTCGCAAATGTTGCTCATCAGTACCTCGAAAATTCAAATCGGTTCCCATATCGACATTGCACCGCAAGTTCTGATGCTAACGGGGTCGCATGAGCTGGATCATACAGGTGAGCATGTGGCGGGACGTGGCATTTCGTTGGATGTCCAAATTAATGACGGCGTATGGTTGGGAGCTAGCGCGAAGATTTTGCCCGGTGTCACAATTGAACGTGGGACCATGGTTGCGGCCGGTTCGGTAGTCACTCGTAACCAACCATCGCACGCCCTTGTCGCTGGTGTTCCGGCAGTCGTCAAAAAAAGTTGGCAGCCAGAAGAAACGAAGTAACGCATATTCACTTCTATGAATCTTCGGCATTGTGCGTAGAGAAGCGGTTTTTCATGTCGCTGATCCGTTTTTTGATTGGATAATATTATTTTGTAATAAAACCGCGTTGTTCACGACTTTTTATATTTACGACGGTGCCGGATTGAAACTTTGCCGAAGGTGATGTCGCGGCGATGGATTACGAGTGGAAACACCTATTCAAACGAAGCGAATATAACTCTCCAATTGGTCAAATTTTTACCAGAATGAGTCCCATGATGAAAGTGCTTCAAATTGCTCCGTCCGCGACGACGAATGGTGGGGTACAAACACAGGTCCTTTCTCTGACACAAGGGCTACTCACACAAGGGGTCGCTGTACACGCGGTGATTTTTGAAGACGGTCCGCTTTCGGAAAGTTATCGTGAACTGGGGATTCCGGTGGATGTGATAGGCGGTCAATCTGGGCACGATCTTGCCGCGATGTTCCGAATGCGCAAAATTCTTCGAGATTCCGATGCGGATCTCATACATTTCCATTTGCATCCGATGTTAATGGGGGTCGCTTTTGCGGGGATACGGCAGCCTCTTGTACGAACATTCCACTGGGGACCTCTTCGTTCCTCGTGGAAAAATCGTATCATCGAGACGTTGACACGCAGCTCGTCCGGAATGCGGAAAATGCGAGGGTGGAGCGCGGTTTCAGGATATGTACAAGATTGGGTTTTACGCGATTTACCACGACTGGAAAATGTGCCCCATCGGTTGATTTACAATTGTGTCGATATCGCCCGCTTCCAACCGCGAACTGCGGAATCAGTCACAACGTTGGAAAACGATTTTCGTGAACAACGGTTTCGTATCGGCATGGTGTGCCGCGTCGCATCTGATAAACATCCACTGGACGCGATTCACCTCATCCGTATTTTACGGGACGAGTATCAAATTTCGGCTCAATTGACCATGATTGGTGACGGGCCACAACTGGACGAATGTCGCCAGCAGACTCAGGCGTTAGGGTTGGATTCGCTCATCCGTTTTACTGGAAACCGTGTTGATCCCGAAACATTTTTACGCGAATGTCATGTTTCACTCGCCTTTTCCAACAGCGAAACCTTTGGACTTTCTATCCTGGAAGGTATCGCGTGTGGAACACCTGTGATTTCGTATCGCTCGAAAGGTGCCTTACAAGAATGGCTGCGTGAGGGAGAAGGATGCTTGTACACCGATGTGTTTTCGCCTGAATCGGCCGCGAATCGTTTAGTTTCCCTCCTTCATTCATTTGAATCGTGGCAAGAATTACGCAAACGAGGCTTAGATTTAGCTCAGCGTTTTTCCAGCCGCAGATGTGCGTCACAGTATATCGAGCTTTATGAGGAGGTGTTGCGTCAACAGACCATTTCGTGATAAACTGGATTCTATGTGAGTACGGTTGACGCTCACGGTATCTTGTCACAACCATAGCATCCAGCAGGATTGACCTATCCCATTTTCAATCGGAATCGGATCACGATGACCACCTCCTTATCCAGCTCGCCGCCACTGAATCCTACCACGCCGTCGAACCGTCTTTGTGGTCGAATGACGGCTTGCGGTTGGGAATATTTGGGATTGACGGTCATTTTGCTTGTAGTGGCAATGGTTGGACAGATCAATCTGATTTTTTTGATGGTGGGTATTTTTCTTGCTCCCGTACTACTCAACCGTTGGATCGCGCGACGAGCGATTTCGGCACTTTCGCTCCAACGTGAACATCCGTTGGCCGTACGAGCGGGAGAGGAGTTTGACGTTGAGCTAACCGCACGCTCACGAGGTCGGCGTTTCGGATGGAATTTTACCGCCCAAGATCATTTGCTGAATCTGCAAAATCCAAATAATCCGCCGACATTACTGCAATGTTTCTTTCCAGGATTTCGTCGGACAGCGGAGCAGAGAGCGACGATTCGTCTACGCTTGGACCGGCGTGGGGCCTATCGATTTGGTCCATTCCAGATTTCTACGGAAACACCGTTTGGTTTGTATCATAGCGAACGCAATATCGAGGCTGATTCAGACGCGTTATGGGTTTTTCCACGTCCTGGTCGTTTTTCTTCTCAGTGGCGATTACGACGATCCATCCAATCAGAATCGGGTGGAGCTCAGCGGATTGGGCCAGGCTTGGAGTTTTTTGGTGTGCGTGAGTGGCGTATGGGCGATTCACAGCGAACGGTTCATTGGCGGGCCTCGGCAAAACATCGTCAGTGGATTGTGCGTCAATTCGCGGAACCGCGTAAACAGGCGATGACGATTTTACTCGACATGTATCTCCCTATGTCATCGCACAATCTGTCGTTATTTTCTCCGGAGTCTTCTTCGGAACATTCGCGTTTATCCACAGTTCCGTTGCCCACATCGGCGGACGCAACTTCTGCTACCGCGTCTCGTACGGAGGGTACCACGGAAACCTCTTACGCCAAAGATCGATATCGATTGGAGCGCGGTGTCGCACTGGTGACGACACTGCTTTTGGAGCAATATCGCCACGGAGGCGGTCTGTTCCGGTTGGAAATCACAGGGCAGCAATCACCCACATGGACAAAGACACCATGGCCAACATCTTACGAGATGGAACCACTTACCACTAGCTCACTTCGTCAGGCGATGCAACGGTTGGCCGTGGCTCAGCCACACACGACCGATACGTTGGAAACGGTTTGGCAGCGTATCGCCGGAGAAACACGCTCCGCATTCTCGCAACAGAGCGAATATTTCGTGATTTCACTTCGAGATCGCCCCAATACATTTACGGAAAAAGGAACCTCGCTCCAATGGCTCTGTCTGCGTTCCTCGGAATGTGACACGCTCTTCAAATGGTCTCCGACCGATTGATCCCTCTCATGAATGCTCGTAAAATGCAACACACAGTTCAACGGCGACGTAAGGATATTGCCGTCCAATTCAAACTTTTACCAAGACGCGTCCACACAACCACAATGGAAAAGCTGCGTCCCCGACCGCTTGCAACGCAAGCCGAAAGGATTTTTTATCAGACGTTGGTATTAACACCGTCAGGTAAAAAATTTTGAAAAGATGATTTTTGGAAAAAACTTTTATAAAAGTTTTTCTCTCCATCTGCTTTCCTTTTTCTCCCTTATTCTTTGACGTTTTCTCACTCGTTAATTTTTAACCATTTTTCCATAGGATCATGCTTTAGCACTGCCCAGTGGAAAAATGAATATGGATGTCCGCTAGGGTATATGTCCACCGCCGAAGGTCTATCTCGGTTGAGTTGAAAATGATCACGGATATGGTACCTCTGGGCGGTGGACCGTCGGGCGTCCCGGCCGTTGCCGCCATAATAACATGAACACATCCCAGACGCACAAACACCAAACTTGGTGAACAGACATGACATATCGTTCCACACCAACCCGACCCCATGAATGGCCGGGAGGCTGGTAAAATGAGCTATTTGCCAAGGAATTTGATTTCACGACCATCAACATCGTGACACTCGAATTCGCACAGCTCTGGCGTGGCATCTTCCACACCGTCAATCAATATGTCGATATCGTTATCATCTTCAATCTTTGCGATCTCGCGACGTTTCCGATTGTTGAGATCATCCGCCACTTCACTTGCGACGCTCACATGAATCTCGGCGATATTGGTGTTTTGGACCGCTTGTAGAATCATCCGCATCACCTCAATCGACATACTCTCCGCTGTTTTGACTAACCCCGTTCCTTTGCAACACGGACAATCTTGGAAAATACTCTTTTTGAGAGCCGGACGAATACGTTGGCGAGTCATTTCGATCAATCCAAAGGGCGATGTTCGTAAGATTTTCGTCCGAGCACGGTCACGACGCATATAATCTCGCAGAGCACGTTCAACCCCACGACGATGTTTTTCCAATCGCATATCGATAAAGTCGTTCACAATGACCCCACCCAGATCGCGCAATCGGAGCTGCCTCGCGATTTCCTTGGCCGCATGGAGATTCATCTGGTACGCGGTATCCTCAGCATTGTCTTCCGAACGGAAATTTCCACTGTTGACATCAATGGCCACGAGGGCCTCTGTCGGATCAATGACGATCGAACCACCCGTTTTGAGCGGTACCTTTCGTTGATGGATCTTGGCAATCTCTTCGTCCAAATGGTACTTATGGAAGAGCGGATCTTTGCCTTCGTAGTAATGTAGCGTATCGACACAACGCGGCATCACCTGTTCTAAAAATTCTTTCGCACGCTGGTACGCATCTGGTTCGTCAATCCAAATCGAGTCGATATCGGTCGAAAAGACATCACGAATCGTTCGAATCATCATGTCGCTTTCTTCATAGATCGCACATGGCCCCGGCACTTTGCGGATCCGTTTGACGATCACCTTCCATAAACGCAGAAGATAGGCGATATCCCGTGAAAAATCTTTTTTCGTTCGATCCGCCCCAGCCGTTCGCACGATGAACCCCAGCCCCTTGGGCGGATCCAATTCGATCATGATCTGCCGCAAACGTTTGCGAACATCTTCGTCTTCGATCTTGCGTGAAATGCCAATTCGCCCCAACGCCGGCATCAAAACCACATAACGCCCCGGAATACTGATATAAGTCGAAAGCGTCGGCCCCTTAGTACCAATTCCTTCCTTAATCACTTGCACAAGCAGTTCGTCACCCCGCTTCAGAATATCCTGAATCGGAGGTTTGACCCGTGGACGACTGCCGATTCGCTCTTGATGCGGCGAACGACTCTGATAACCATCATCCTCGTCAAAATCTTCGTCATGGCTCAAACTTCCATTGCGTCCCCCCTGCGAGTCAATTGATCGGCTCGGATCGAAACCTCCTTGACGAAAATATTGCGGCTCCAGATCGGAAACATGGAGAAAACCATTCCGACCGATACCAAAATCGACAAACGCCGCCTGAATGCTCTGCTCGACATTCGTGACGACACCCTTATAAATGTTGCCAACACAACTCGTTTGGCCCACTCGCTCTACGTAAAGTTCTTCTAATACGCCATCTTCCACCAACGCAATACGACACTCTTCCGTTTGCGAGGCGTTAATCAACATCTCTTGCTTTGCCATGTTTCTATCTCTAATCGCTTCTTTCCGAATTTTTCCGGTTCGTTTTCGCTTATTCGTTTATCTGCTGTCTACGCTTGCCATTGAGGACCCGTTTGCTATCCGTTTTAGACGGAAATTTCGTCCTATCGGGGTCCGTGTCTTCGTTTTTGCCCACCCATAGGGCGAATCCATTTACGCGGTCACACGTTCATCCGTGGCGGGGTCTAGTTCCAGTGCCATTCGCGAAAGAATCGCACCATCCGCCTCGACATTCGCAATCCCCAAGGCCTTCAACAGCTCACGAGGACCGGCGTCCGCTCCTGCAGTCACCGCAAATCGCATCGTCAGCTCGACCATATCGCCACTTTTTATCGGAACGTTCGCCCCAGAATTTTCGACCGATTGGGAGATTTCCCGTACATTTGGCGACTCGCGATTTTCTTGCGAATGCTCGGCGGAAATTTCGGAAAATGTCGCAGAAACCAGCGAACGCCGCAAATCGACAGGAGAACGATTTTCACGTTCCATCGGCCAAGTGCCAGACGTGAGAATCTCGGTCAATTTGGACGCGATTTCCGCGAGCAACCCTCGCGGAATCTCGATTCGATAGACCGCGTTGTGAATCAACGACTTCTTAATTTCCGGCCCCAGATCCGTCACCGTATGAAAGACGAGGTTTTGAATCGGTTCACGGCCTGTACGTCGCAATAATTCCTCCGCGAAGGAAGGATAATCGCCACGTACCTCACACTTCTCCGAGAAACCAGACGGCTCTTCCAAAAAACCACGCAACTCCAGCTCCAAAATTTCATCCCAACCCTCAATGCCCACCGCCAAAGCAAGTGGAAAACTCATTTTGGGCTTCGGATGAAAACCTTCCGTCATAGCAGGAACGATACCTGCTCGACGCAATAGCCGCTCAATTGCGCGCACAAAATCCCGATGACCGAGATACCGCAGCATTCCAGACTTCAAAAAACGAATACGAACTCTTCTTCGAACCATCAAAATTCGATCCGGTCTCGCCGAGTCGTCACGGCGCAACCTGTGTTAAATAAAAATCGGGTTATTTTTACGCCAACGCCACACCCAAGGATAAAGCCTCCACGATTGCTCCATTTGAGCCGGTATCTTCGTTTCTCTCTACCGCCAGCCACACACGTAAACCGAATGGAATCTGATTTCCAACAGTTCGTCCCGCATGATCTGGCGATCAAGGAGGTGTGAATTTGGTATATACGCTTTTTAAGGAATATGGGAAATCCTCATCGAGATTCGGACGACCAAAAATTTCGAAAAGAACAGAGGGACACCGCTAGGTCCTATGACCAATTTTTCTGGCGTTTCTCCCACGCTAAACGAGCGGCAAGCCGAAATGATGCTCAAAACGGTCCCCACGCAAACGCCAAAAGCGTTATCGTTAAAAAAACCGCAAACCACCCATTTTCGTCAGTCGCGAGAATCAACAACTTTCCAAACGAAAAAATTCCAGATTTTAATTCGGAAAAGTGAAAAATTGTCGTAGGTAAGCAGGCCAGTGGCACTCAGCCCCATATATATCCCCATTATAACCGGTTGTCATCGAAATAAAAAGCCGAATCTTTTTGGAATAGGTTTTTTGGGGGCACGTTAGTAGAATCACACAGTGTCGTATATTTAGGCAATCAGAATGGCATGGCCCCCATTTTTTGGATAAATCGCGATCATCCCCATTTCGATTGAAAATTGGCGGATGGCAATCCGGCCAAAAACAATTTTACGACGAAAAACTCGTATCGAAACGCAAAATCAAAGGGATAGTAATACGAGTGGAGAGATGATCCGGGGGAGAATCAGGGAGGATTTTGTTGCCCCCGCTTGCAAATCAAAAAATATCCGTTAGAATCTCTTGAACCTCTATTGGGTTTGACTGGGTAGGGGTGTTGTCGATTGGAACGCGGTCTACGGTCCGCTTGATGCCATCTGCGGTTCGTTTTGAATGGTGAAGGACCGGGAATCGACGGGACGTGAGCGTAAGAGGGCCGCATAGCTCGTGGAAGCCAAGAGCGGCACGGTTAAGGTGCGGAGCGAATATCAAGAGGATCAGCAAGGCATTCGGAGGTGATCACGAACACAGGTGGTCAACGATCCGTTTGCGGTGGTTTTGAATAAGAGGATAGAGTAACGATGCGACCGATGAACAAAGCGCGTAAGGGTACGGTAAAACGCAATACGAAAGCGAAGCCACGCAGTAAGAAGAAAGACCCGCTGTTCGTGGACGGTCAGCGTCCGCGTCCGATGTATGTCGATTACAAAGACGTCGAGCTTCTTCGCAAACTGACGAATCGTCAGGGAAAAATTTTGGGACGTCGTAAGAGTGGTTGCTCAGCGATTTCGCAGCATGCGATCACCCGTGCGGTCAAACGCGCTCGTTTCATGGCGTTGATTCCGTATATTGGCGAGTAGTTTTTCTTTCGGAAACGCATCCAAAGTTGAACCAGGCTTGAATGTCGAAACCACTATGGCTTAGAGTGCCGGTGTGTGGTTTTGCCATTTAGGCGTGTATTCTTTTGTGTTCGGTGTGGTTCTGATGGAAAGATGGCTTGGCTAAGAGGTGTTTGCCTCATGTGTTCCAGGTCCGTTTTAGATACGGCTTCGGTACACGAGAGTCGGATAAGAGGGGTAAGAGTGTGGTATTCTGCAAGACGCGAGCTATCTGGACCGCTTAGGCGGACAGGTAGGTCGTGTTTTTGTGTGTTCACGTTAGCCAGACAAAACGGATTGTTAGGGAACTGCCGATGTGTGCATCGGGGGCGTATGAATCAGACGGAATTCGAATCGTTCCTTTGGCGATATGTAAACCCTCCGAGTCGCTCGAAATATGGATTTTTTGGGATCCAAGGCTTCGATATCCGAAAAAGTGTCCGGCGCTGTCCGTGTTTGGATGGAGACGGACATTTGGTGTTTCGAAGAGTCACCCCAATGATTGGCAAAAGATTTGAAATTTCTGATGAGATACTCTAAAAACATCTGGTGGGTATTGACGCGAGACAGGAAGATTCGCTAAGCTGGTGGGAGGGTGGAACTAACGTGTGAAAAAGAGGTTCTATCTTTTCTTTTTTTGCTTGCCATCATCTTTTTGAGAGTTAGGTATTCACGTGGAATTTTTGAATTTAGCATCTATGCAGGGAACGGAGCGGGATATTTATCGAATCGTGGAATCGTTGAAATTGGGAGGAATTTTGGTTCTTCCAACCGAGACGGTCTACGGACTTGCGGTGCTTCTTTCACGTCCGAACGCGGTGGCACGGTTGAGTAATTTTAAGGGACGCAAGCCGGGACACGCCTTTTCGCTTGCCGTTCCCGATTATTCATGGGTACGCAAAATGTTACCGCAGATTTCTCCGCTGGCAGAGCGTTTTGCGCGACGTTGTTGGCCCGGTCCATTGACGTTGGTACTCGACGCCTCGCCGCTAGGCATCGCGGTTCCAGAGGCGATTCGCCAGTTGATCGCGCCGAGCGGTACGCTGGGCATCCGTGTTCCATCACACCAGGTAACCTGTTCGATATTGCATGCGGTCGGAGAGCCAATTGTGTTGACCAGCGCGAATATTTCGGGAAATACGCCCGCATGTACCGCTCACGAAGCGACTGAATCGTTACCAGCGGGAGTCGATATTGTGGTGGATGGTGGACCGTGTGAATACTCCGAGGCCTCGACGGTGGTGCGAGTTCATGGTTGGGAGTACGAGATACTCCGTGAGGGGGTCATCAAAGCTTCAACGCTCCATCAGTTGGCATCGCGTATGATTGTTTTCGCGTGCACGGGCAATACCTGTCGCAGTCCGATGGCCGAGGTCATCTGTCGAGCATTGCTGGAACGGCATCAAAAACGAGTGGCCGACACGGAACAAATTTGCGATTTAGCCGTTTATGAGGAGCAGGAACCACTGTGTCAACTCCCGATCACGAAACACAGCGAACATGCGGAGGGAACGTCTCACCCCTCTAAGGTGGCGGGGGCTAAAATGGACACGGATATCGTCCCAGCCAAACCTGAGATGGGGGTGAGCCCCCCCGAAGCTAAGTTTGACACCCGAGCAATGGAAATCGGCCAAATGCCGGAGAGTGTATTTTCCGCATCATCCGTAGAATCTGGAAGACCGTCGCCAATCCCCACGAAATCAACCGTTTGTGCGGTTGGGGCTTCGCCGATGAAATCGTCTAACGCCCAAAAGTACCAGCCGGAAGTGGTGGAGATTCTTTCGGCAGGCATTGCGGCATTCGATGGCGATACGGCCAGTCCTCACGCAAAACAAGCGATGCACTTGCTGGGATTATCGTTGGACGGGCACCAATCTACCCAATTGGACGAGCGATTGGTACGTTGCGCCGACGCCATTTATGTGATGTCGAAGGGGCATCGTCAGGCGATCATCAGTCGGTGGCCGAAATCGGCAAGCCGTGTCCATTTACTGGATCCAGATGGCCGAGATATTGTCGATCCATATGGCATGCCGCTACAAACGTATCAGGATTGTGCCGCACAGATTCAACGAGCTTTAGAACGCCGATTGCCGGAATTCGTCGATTTTGAATAAAATTCCCGGAACATGGGAAAGATGCCCCAAAATCCTCGAATCAACATTGAAAAACGATCCACATGATACTGGAAGATTCGCACGAATCCTAACCCATTGAGATCACGTATGAGTACCCCAAAATTCGCTTCCGTCTTCTCAAAAACGACGGAAAAAACCGCTGGACCAACTGCCGTGGCGACAAAATCGACTATGGAAACCGCCGCGTCTACGACGCCCCTCGCGGGATCGGCTGAGCATATCACCGATCCGACGCGAACGCTACGATGGATGGTTTACTCCATCTTGATCTGCCTGAGCGTCGGTTGGTCCCTCGGACGAATCGGTTCAATTCAGAGCGTCGAGATGGTCGGTATCCAGAAGGAACGGATCAAAAAAATTCCGGAAGAGTTGGCTAAACTTCGATCGAAACTCGAAAATGAACAGATGCCCGTCAAGCAGGCAGATGGTTCACCCCAATTACAAGCCGATGGTTCGCCAGTCATGCGACCGTATACGATCGACGAGATCGAGGAGAAGCTGATTCGGAAAGAGACGGAATTAAACGGGAAATACGCCGTCCTGACCCGTCCGTTTTTGAGCGGTAATGATCGCAGCCGCTGGTGTACGGTACGGGCGTTGGTGGAACCGGACATGCGTGTTGAAGGTGCTCCTTACGCCATCGATAAAGTCATCCAACAGCCCGGTTGGGATACGATCGATATGGTCAAACATGACGATCATTTCTATTCGAGTAAGCCACCGCTTTTTCCAACGGTGATGGCGGGGGCGTATTGGTGCGTGGTCAAAACCACCGGTTGGACACTCGCGACACATCCATTTGTGGTCGGACGTCTCTTGTTGGTGCTGTTCAATCTCGTGCCGCTGGTCGTCTATTTCGTCATCATGATCGCGTTGATCGAACGATTGAGCGTATACGATTGGTCGAAAATTTTCACGGTCGCGGTGATGGTGTTGGGTACGCTTCTTTCGGCGTTCGTGGTAGTAATTAACAATCATCTTCCCGCGGCGGTTTCGGTCGCCCTCACCCTTTACGCATTAGTTCGTATGCGTTTGGATGACGATCGTCGACTGCGTTGTTTTTTTGTCGCCGGACTCGGCGCGGCACTGACCGCCTCGTTCGAGCTACCTGGTTTGGCTTTTTTGGCCGCGGTCGGACTTTTCCTGCTGATCGTCGACCATAAAAAATTATGCCTCGCCGCCATTCCCGCAATGCTGGTGGTAATCGTTCCCTATTTCGCGACCAATCTCATCGCACATGATAGCGTTCGCTTGCCATATATGCACCGAAGCAAAACGGATCCCGCGGACAACTGGTATTCGTACAGTTATGAACGGGGTGGACAAACGGTCGAAAGTTATTGGGATCATCCGCAGGGGCGCGATCAGGGCGAACCAAGCCGCAGAACGTATGCCCTGCACTGTTTAGTCGGACATCACGGTATTTTTTCGCTCACCCCCGTCTGGTTACTAAGCTTTATCGGCATGGGCATTTGGCTGTGCAGCAATCCGCAGCGTATGCGGCTTTCCGCGTTCCTGTTTCTTTCGCTCAGCTTGCTGGTCATTGGATTTTATCTGATGCGGCCACTCATTGACCGGAATTATGGCGGACTAACTTGCGGACTTCGCTGGACATTTTGGCTCATTCCGTTTTGGTTGCTATCAATGCTTCCAACGCTCGACAGAATGGCCGCCTCGCGATGGCTGCGAGGTTTTGCGCTGTTATTGCTGATAGTTTCCGTTTTTTCCGTCGTTTGGCCGTGCAACCCGTGGAGCGATCCATGGCTTTGCGAGTTGCTCGACACGCTTCCCTCACTTTGGGGGTAATCGTTTCGAAAAATCGTACCAGAAAACTGTCGCCAATCGCCTTTGGCATTTGTGCTTTTTTATCCCCCTATGGAGCCTACCATGAGAAATCGTTATCTTCTGCCTGTCGCATGGTGCGTGGGCATGCTATTTTCCACCGCGATAGGTTACACCGCCACCGATACCGAGGCGGGTACCGCTACCAGTACGAACTATCCGCCGCGTGATCTCCAATCGGACACGTGGATTGCGACAGATGCTCTCGGTCGGATGCTGCCAGGTTTTGACGAGGTGGGACCACCACGCCAAGATCGGACGGTCGCTATTTTTTACTTCCTCTGGCTCGGTGCCCATGAGGCCAATGGTCCAAAGGATATTTCAAAAATTTTGGCCGAAGATCCAGACGCGATGGGCAAACCGGATTCACCACTTTGGGGACCACTGCACGCCGCACACCATTGGGGCGAATCCATTTACGGCTACTATCGGACCAACGATCCGTATGTGCTGCGAAAACATGCGCAACTGTTGACGGAGGCGGGGGTCGATGTCGTTATTTTCGATGTCACCAACCAAATCACGTATAAAGAATACTACGAAGCACTTTGCAAAACGTGGTCGCAAGTACGTAGTGAAGGTGGAAAAACGCCGCAAATCGCCTTCCTGACACCATTTTGGGCGCCGAAAAAAGTAGTCAACGAATTGTATGAAAACCTGTATAAACCAGGACTATACAAAGATTTGTGGTTCATCTGGGATGGCAAACCTTTTATTCTCGCGGACCCCGATTTTCTGGGTGATGATTTCCGTTTCGAGAAATCAGAAATACCGGTGGAAATCACTGAGGCGAGGACACTTGGACAAACATTCACGACAAAAGATTTAATTTGCAATGTGGCGGGGCGTTTTCCAACCTATAACCAAAAAGGTTCCGCCATTACGCTGACGTTGTATCGAGATGGACCGAGTGGTGAAAAAATTAACAGTCAACGTTTTAAGGACGTTGGTGATAACGCATGGCTTTCGCTGAATTTTGATCAACCGCTCGCCGCAGGTACGTACTATTTAGAGGCCTCCGCGTCGAATGGGAAAATCGGTTGGTGGAGCACCAAAACGGAAAAAATAGACGGTGGAACGGCGTTCGTGAATGGAAAACCGGTCGATGGTGCGCGAGAACTTTCGTACCGATGGGTTTCGGGCAAGTCGTCCGAAATAACCAATTTCTTCACGTTTAGACGCCCTCAGCCCGATTATTTTATGGGACAAACGAAACCGGACATGTGGAGCTGGCTCGAAGTTTATCCGCAGCATATGTTCAAAAATTCACGTGGTGAGAAAGAGCAGATGTCCGTTGGCGTCGCTCAAAACGCGGTTGATGGCAAACTCGCTACACTCAGCGCACCGAACGCGCATGGTCGAAGTTTTACTCATGATCAAGGGGACCGCGATACCGAACCCAACGCTTCGCGTTATGGTTATAATTTTAGCGAGCAATTCGAGTTGGCCCTAAAAGAAGACCCGCGTGTCCTTTTTATTACTGGTTGGAACGAATGGATTGCCGGACGATTTGACGAGTTCGCTGGAGTACGTATGCCCGTCATGTTCGTCGATCAGTTCAATATGGAGCATAGTCGTGATATCGAACCGTCGAAAAGCGATATTGGTGACGATTATTACTATCAATTGGTGTCGTTCGTTCGGCATTATAAAGGGGTCAACCCGCCGCAGAAGACCTCCGGTCCGAAAACCATTGAGCTGACGGGCGATTGGTCGCAATGGGATAACGTGTCACCGGAATTTCGAGATGACCGTGGCGATCCCGCACATCGCGATCACGATGGTTACAACCAATGTACACGTTACACGAATGACACTGGACGGAACGATCTGTTGAACATGAAAGTCGCCGCGGATCAGGAAAATATCTATTTTTATGTTGAAACCGCCGATACGCTCACATCCTCATCCGATGCAAATTGGATGCGGTGTCTTATTGATGTCGATCAAAGTCGTACAACGGGTTGGGAAGGTTTTGATTTTGCGATCAACGCAAAAGTGGTGAATGAAACAACCACGACGATTTCGCGTTACGATGCCGCATCGCAAACGTGGCAAGATGCCGCCTCAGTTCCAATGCATGTCGAGGGAAATCGAATGATGGTTGCGGTGCCTCGTCGGCTGTTTGGCGAACAGGTGGAAAAGCTCAGTTTTAAATGGGTGGATAACGTTCCCGTCGAGGGCGATTTTATGAAAATGTACACCGATGGCGACGTCGCACCAGAGGGTCGATATCAATATCTCTGGATGGAAAAATAACGGTATCCCAATAGAAATAGCGATGATCATCTAGGACGCGTTCACATAATAATCGCATGATAAAACCGATAGTCAAGAATGAAATAACTGCAGTCGAGGCGGTTTATGTCGGTGGATATTGAAGTTTGTGCGTCCAGTAAAATGTTTTGGAAGGGGAGTTTGAGAGGAAACTTTTTGCAAAGAGTTTCCTCTCATTGATTTTTCGTTTCAAAAAAGTTTGACGAAAAAAGCGTTTTCGCAGAAAATGCGCAAACTTTTTTGGCCTTTTTACCTGACGCTAGCACCTTTTACCTGACACTGGTACAACCGGTCGTCCGATTAAGGTGGCAATTTGTGTGAACCCCCCCTAGATGGGTCACAAAACGGTTCCACTTGTGACTCATTTTTTGAAAATCGCGGGTTTTCCGCCTGTCGCCTCGAAGGGTGGAACCTTGTGAAGTGGACTGTTCATTTTTAGACGGACCGAATACAATAGCGGGGAGATTTCTTTCCTTGGTTTTGGTCTGTTTATATAAAGGGATTGGATCATCTGGTGCGTTTCTGTCGGAAATGTTTGCCATTTGATTCGCTGCACGGTACGATGAGACAGTTTTCGAAAAGTTCAACTAACTGGTCCCCCGATTCATGGAAAAACAAGCCGCTCGTCCAGGGTGTCACGTATCCAGACGCGGAAAAGCTGCGGGAAACGCTCGCGGAATTGGCCCAGCTTCCACCGTTGGTCACCAGTGGTGAGGTTGATCTGCTTCGCGCGGCCATCGCCGACGCACAAGCAGGTAAGGCATTTTTGCTTCAGGGCGGCGATTGCAGCGAGTCATTCGCGGAATGCACTTCTGAGAATCTTTCGCGGAAGCTAAAAATTCTACTGAAAATGAGTCTCGTGTTGGCTTACGGCATGCACCGTCGGATTATTCGCATCGGACGCTTTGCCGGACAGTACGCGAAACCGCGTTCCTCATTGACCGAGACACAAAATGGCGTCACGCTTCCATCCTATCGCGGGCCTATGGTCAACGCTCCGGAGTTTACGCCGGAAGCACGGACGCCTGATCCGCGACGGCTCATTCAGGCGTATGCCTACTCCGCGATGACGATGAATTTTATCCGCAGTTTCATTCAGGGCGGCTTATCGGACTTACATCATCCTGAAATCTGGGACATGGGCGCGTTCGAACAATCGGAACGTCGAGAAGCATTCCATGGAATCGTTGATGGCATGAGCCGCTCAATTCATTTTATGGAGATGATTCTCGGTCGTCAGCTAGGCGAACTCAATCAAGCGGAGTTTTTCGCGAGTCACGAGGCGATCCATCTCGATTACGAACAGGCGAAAACACGTACCGTGCCGCGTAAGGAAGGTTGGTACAATCTAGCAACGCATTTGCCATGGATTGGTGATCGAACGCGAGCCGTCGATGGAGCACATGTCGAATATATGCGTGGAATCGAGAATCCGATTGGTGTGAAAATCAGCTCAACGATGCGACCGGACGAACTCGTTCAGCTTTGCCGTGTGTTAAATCCATATCGCCAAGCAGGACGTTTGATTTTAATCCATCGCTTTGGCGTGTCTAAAATCGCGGAACATCTTCCGCCGCTCATTCACGCGGTCCAAAAAGCGGGCGAACCGGTACTCTGGGTCTGCGATCCGATGCACGGCAACACACGTAAAGCGAAATGCGGCAAAAAAACACGGTCGTTCGACGACATTGTGAGCGAACTCGAACAGGCATTCGACCTGCATACGGCTAACCATTCCTTCTTGGGCGGTGTTCATTTTGAGCTAACTGGCGAGGCCGTGACGGAATGCATCGGCGGCGCGAGGAATATTTCCGACCAA
The DNA here is from genome assembly GCA_028694795.1 of Thermoguttaceae bacterium. Classification (GTDB taxonomy): domain Bacteria; phylum Planctomycetota; class Planctomycetia; order Pirellulales; family Thermoguttaceae; genus JAQVKF01. Next base: position 34,536 of record JAQVKF010000006.1, read on the forward strand.
AATCTGCCGGAACGTTATGAATCAGAAGTCGATCCACGACTTAATTTTGAACAATCGCTCGAAATTGCCTTGCTGATCGCGCGACGTATGACGCAGACTTCTTCATGACATCGGTATCACAGGTAGTGGGCGCGGTCACATCCTCCGCTCCGCCCTTCCCCTGACGGAAACGACCCAAAGTTGTCCGGTAAAAAGTCTGAAAGTGAATGTCGCGGAGGCAAGATCGTGCCGAATATCCGTCGGCCGAAAATAACCCGAAAATACAAACGTTCATCTTTTTGATTGTCCCATCTTTGGTTACAATGACCGAAGGTGTGCTGGTGGTCGATTTTTCAGCGAGCCTTGATGCTCGCGAAGTCATAAAATCGATAACAGGGAATCCGGTCCAATCGAAAAGCCGGAATGGTCCACGCCGCTGTAGTTCGACGTATGACCGAATGTCTCAATCGTAGGTGACTGAACAGGTTCTAAATGGAGCTGCGTTCGAAAAAGGTCGGCCTGCCAATGCGGCATATGGTCTGTAGAAACTTTTATTCTGAGAAACCATTGTACGTTCTGAGTAATCTCGTGACGTATGAGAAGGCCGGAGTTTCGAGTCGAAAAGTCAGAAAACCTGCCAGTACTTTTTATCATCTTCGCCGCTCAAAGAGTAGTTTTTCGTGGCCTTTTCCATTGAAAATCGCAGTGGTTTGGTCCACCCATCTTGGAGTCGGGATGACGATGTCGGGACCTTGCGTGGAAACAAGGTGGCCGAAACAAACGATTTTCTTGCCAATCACCTCAACTGCGCGGTGAATACGCGAAGTGGGAGCGTGTTTGGTTGGGAGAAGTGTTTCTATGTTTTTTACCTCTGATATAGATGCTTTCCACGACCATTTTTGCCACCATTCGATACATATGTTCACCATATTTTCTGTGACCATAGGTCAGAAGCGGGGTATCTGAGCGACGGGGCCTTTGCGAGTCTTCTTTGCTGGAGTATTTCCACTGACAATTTTTCGTCGGGAAATCACTGTGGACACGGTTTTCATCCGTCGCATTTTTAATCGCAACAGGGATACTCCATCCATATGGCGTGCGATTTTTCGGCGTAAACCGCTTTGGGACGCTATTTTTTTCCAAAGGGTCCATATCGTCCATGGAATCGACGTGGAAACAGTCTAAACATTTGGAATATTATATAAAAAAAAACAGTGTGTTTTTGTATACCCATTCAGAAAACAAAAGGAGTTTTCAGATGCGAGTTCGAACAGGTCGAATTTTAGGTTTGGCTGTGTTGGGAATGATGGCGGTACAGGCGGTCACCAGTTGGGCAGAGATGGTCTCGTTGGATTTTGGTCAGCTCCATCCGACAGACATCCAGTATCAGGGGAAACATGAGGGGACGAGCGGCACGGTAACGGGGCAGTACTGGAAAGGAAAAGACGGAGCGGGCCAATTCAATGTAGATGGTGTTACGTTCAGTAATGGTTATCACACCGACTGGGGAAATTGGGATGGTTTTGCGTATTCCAACGTGGTTGATACGGAAACCAGCGGTTGGACTAATCAATTCGCGGTCTACCAGAACGAAAGTGGCATTCGTTCCATTTCGAATTCTGGAAATTACGTCGTGAGTTACTGTGCGATTGAAGGTATGGGAGCGAGTTCCGATCCAACAATCACATTGGCAAATGACATGCAATTTGGTTCGATCTGGCTTTCAAATACAACTTATACGGTACTTTCGATGCTAGGTGGGGACAGCTTTGCCAAGAAATTTGGCGGTACGAATGGAACGGATCACGATTGGCTCTCCCTCACGATTGCGGGGACGGACACATGGGGCAACACGCTCGAAAAGACATATCTGATGGCCGAATATTTGGCCGACATCAAAACGCTCGATCTCAATCCACTGGACGATACGACGACCGCCAACGGTTGGTTCGAAATCAATCTAACTCAGGATGGTTTCGCGGGTTCACAAATTTCGTTCAGCATGAATTCATCTGACTCCGGCATATGGGGAATGAACACGCCAGCCTACTTCGCGTTGGGCAAAATGACCATTTCACGTGGTACGGTGGTACCGGAACCTGGCACATGGGCGATGCTAATGGGGATGAGCGTAATCGGCTGGGGTACATGGCGACACAAACGCCAATCTCGCCAAAATCATCCCTCCAAGATAAGGTAAAATTCGCCGAGAAAAAAACGTCTTTCCCGAAATAAAATGGATTCCGCCGATTTTCCATGAAAAATAAGGGCGGAATCGCGGTCCATAACATAGACAGATTTTCACTTTCGATAACGTTCCAGCAGATATAACCCCGCGAACAGATGGGGCGTCACGAGCAATCCCGCGTCGATTTTCAATTGGATAAACGCATCGATTTGCGAACGCGGCACACAGTGCGTGGTAATTTGTTCATGATCGACACCACCGCCTTCCGCGACACGTTTCGCCCCAAGAGCCAAAACGATCCCGTTGCATTCGTCCGTCATACCGGCGGAACTGGGAAATCGTCCACAATCAATCCACGTTTCCGCGGTATAACCACATTCTTCGAGAAGTTCACGCCGCGCGGCCTCAAGAGCGGTTTCGTCTTTATTTTCGTCCCCTACCAATCCGGCGGCCCATTCCAGTACACGACGTCCCATCGGCACACGAAACTGTTCAATAAGTACCAATTGATCGTCCTCGGTGAGCGGCACGATATTCACCCCGCCGGCGGTTCCGCATCGTTGCGCCCATTCCCAGCGGCCCGTCTTGCGAATGCGTAAAAATTTTCCTTCCCAGCAAATTTCATCCATCACAGTTCCCCACTTTTTTCAGTGTCTCCCAAAGTTATCTCGGCAGATTAAATTTCAGTTCTCATGATGGCCCAGGGTCTCACGAGCCAAGCGACTGACCTCGCGGAATTGTGGGGCGAGTGACGTTTGACACCATTCGAACATCGTCGCCTCCGTTGTGGTCAGGACGACCCCGGCGGCCTCCATCCGTCGCAAAGCCACCTCATGATCATGTGGAAAACGACTACCGATCGCGTCAGTCGCTAAAAATACACGCCAACCCGCGGCCAGCAGATCAAGTGCTGTTTGTTGTACACAAATGTGTGTTTCTACACCACATATGAGAAGATTTCGGAGCGGCAAATGGGGGGCCGCGTTTGCGCGCGACAGCGCAGTATCTTCCGTGTTCTCCATGGAAATGGAGGCTGGCGATCCCAAAAACGACCGGAGATTTTCCACTTCATCACAGCTGAACGTTCGCTTCGCCGTTCGGAAGCATCGGGTCGTGGGCAAATGTTCGACCAGCTCGGGCAATGTCGCTCCAAGCTTTTCGGGATATTGCTCGGTGACAGCCACTGGCAACTCGAACAGTTTGGCCGCGTCCAGCAAACGTCGTACATTCCACGTGAGACGTGTCCCCTCGTGAATCACCGGAATCAGCCGTTCCTGAATATCAATCACCAGCAATCCGGTGTTCATGAATGTCATCAGCTCAGAGGAACGTTGCATGTTTTTTCTCCCTCATGATTACGCCGTATAAAGTGCAATACTCTCGACAACGCAAGGACGTCCGCATCCCAATTCAGTCGAGAACGCCCGGTAGCGGGTTCGCACTTTTTACCAGGACGTGTTCACATACAATCACATAGTAAAAACCGATAGCCAAGAATAAAATGGCAACAATCGGTGTGGTTTATGCCAGTTGATGTTGAAGTTTGTACGTCTAATAAAATGTTTTGGAGGGGGAGTTTGAGGGGAAACGTTTTGCAAAAAGTTGCCTCTCATTGGTTTTATTTCGCCCAAAAAAAGTTTGATGAAAAAGCATTTTCGCGGAAAATGCGCAAACTTTTTACCTGACGCTGGTACAACCGATCGCTCCGATTGAGATAGCAACTTGTATGAACACGCCCTAGACGGTGGTAATGATTCCAACTTGGTGAGCAGGCATGATGGTCTGCGGATTGCGGCGCAAAGTCGTAACGGCGATCCAGCATTGCCTTCCCAAATCGGTGTCGAATATTTTACAAAATGTTCCACTCGTTGGGTTTGTCAGCGGCGACGCGGCTTAACACATACGGTCCTTCCGGTATCACGGCGATTTTCGCGTGAAGCCCATAGTGCTGTAATGCCTCGGCCACCGCGATTTCCACCGTTTCCGCCGTTTTCGCGTACATCCGACGCAACGTCTGAGCGGGAACGCCATCGGTCACAAAAACCACTTTCGCTTTTCGCAGCACTTTCGCAAATTCCTCTATCTGCCACTGATCAATCTGAAAGTACTTTTTCGACAAGATGGCATCCATAAAATCGTGAATCGTACGATAATCGGTAAAACATTGGACAAAAGCCTCCGAGCCGAGCCCCTCACGCATACCTGCCGCGCAGATAATCGTTCCACCAGGTTTAACGATCTCCGCCGCCGCCACCGCCCCCTTAATTGATTGGTAAAATGTCGTATCTAATGGATAACCAGCCGCAGAGGTCACCACAATATCAACCGGCTCCGGAATGGTCACGCTCAACAATTTTTCCGCAAATTGAACGCCCGATTGCCAGGCCGCCTCCATGTCGCCAGCGACCACCTGCCGAATCTGGCGTGTACGATCAAGTACCACATTCACGATAAAATCAAGGCCCGCGTGTCTGGCGATCCACGTATTTTCCTCATGGACCGGATTGCGGTCCAGCACACCAATCGTGGCGTTTGGATGTTCGAGAAAACGTGGCGCATGCCATGCGCAAATCGTTTCTTTAGCCGCCAATCCCGGACACACTAGTTTACGGCCTCCCGACCAACCTGCCATAAAATGCGGCTCAATCAAACCGACACCAATCTTTAATTCCGCGTCGCACCAACGAGAATCAATCCAAATCGGAATCGCTCTTGGAGTCTCACCCAAATAGGTATGCGACGTGAGATCCGTTGCCACATGATTCTCCACACGATACGATTGGACAATCTTCTCGCCGAGCATTTGGCATAATTCTTCCCGCGTATTTGGCCGGTGTAATCCGGTTGCCACGAGCAAGGTGATCGCCGAAGTCGGAATCCCCGCTGCTGCCAGCGTTTCCAAAATCGGTGGCAATAACACTTCATTCGGAACGGGACGTGTGATGTCACAGATCGCGATTGCCGCCGATTTTTTTCCACGTGCCAGTCGTGCCAACGAGACACTTGCAATCGGATTGGCAAATGCGAGTGCGATCAACTGGCGCTCACGTTCCTGAGGCGTGTCGAATAGCTGTATGAACTGTTCTTTTTCCGGCATATCTCGGAACTGTTCTTGAAGCGTTTTTGTCGAAGTCAACGAACACTGCATGATCGCGGCGACGTTGGGCTTGGGCAGCTCGACATCTAAACCATCATGGTGGTATGCAAGGCGAATTTTCATCAATGATCTCGTCATCAAAGGCAAGAGGGAAAGTTTAGGACCTTTTTGAGTTTACGCTTAAGTGTCGGCAATCCATAAAAATGAAAATTGCTCTTTGCTTAGGCAGCAATTACGAGTATATACTAAATCCAGACGATGAAGCTCAAGTGAGAAGGGACGCCGTCGTGAAAAATCGAGAAAAATCCAAACGCGAAACTGACCGCAGGGATTGCGTTCCACATTCGTCTCAGTTTCAGCCGGAATCCACACGGTATTCCTCTTTTTGCTTCACGAAACAGAAGGGGGGCAAAATATATCATTCCACGCAATATTACATATTACGTATGTACGGAATCATTTCAACCAAGCCGAACCGATCATGGCGATATCGCAACCGTCATGATCGTCCACGTTTGGACGGTTAAGTATTCATCTCCAGATCGTGCCAACCCAAACAGCAAAAGCTCCACAGGTTTGCCTTCGCGTCTGTAAGAATATACCACCCACTGGAATATACTCCACATCCACTGAATTAGCTAGTTGGAAAAAACAAAAAAAGTTTAAAATGTAAAAAGCAAAAACGGCCCAACCAAACCTATTTTGGCATAGGAACCCTATATGAATACACCCATTTCACGACGTCAATTATTACAGGCGGGAACCGCTTTCGGTGGTTTCTCACTGTTAAGTTCCCTAGCACAGGCTCAAGAGCCGACATCCACAGACACCGCCACTCCAGCAACAACGACTACCGAGCCGATACCATCCACACCGCCCCCCACAGCAGACGTACAAAATGTCGATATTTTACTCGGTGGTCCCGTTTTCGACGCACCATCTGATCCAGAGGGCTGGGTCCAGGCACATCGCAAACTCGGTTACCGCGCAGCGTTTGGGCCACCGGTCGGAATTGACGATTTGCCGCGAGTACGTGCGTTCGAAGATGCCTGCCGAAAGTACGGGCTGACGATTGCGGAAGTCGGTGTGTGGAATAATCTTATGGATGCGGATGCCGTACGCGCGGCCGAAAATATGAAGGCGATGGAACATGGATTGGCGTTGGCCGACGAACTCAACGCACGATGCTGTGTGAATATCGCCGGGTCATACAACAAAGATTTGTGGTTCGGTCCATCCGCAAAGAATTTGTCGAAAGAATTTTTTGATCGAACGGTCGAAAACGCTCGCAAAATTATCGATGCCGTTCAACCGAAACGCACGAAGCTCGGTTGGGAAATCGTCGGTTGGTCCATCCCATCTTCCGCTGATCAGTACTCCGAGCTGATCAAAGCGATTGATCGTCCCGCGTTTGGTGTCCATTTGGATCCCGCCAACGCGGTGAATCGACCGGAGTTGTTTTACGACACAACCGCTCTGCTTGGTGAGCTTTTCGACAAACTCGGACCACAGATTGTGAGCTGTCATGCGAAAGATTTACAGTGGATCGTCGAGATGAATTTACATTTTGTCGAGGTAGAATGTGGTAAGGGCGTGATGGATTTTGCAACCTATCTCAAACGGGTCGCTTCGTTGCCGCAACATCCACCGGTGATGTTTGAACATATGCCCGACGCAGCCACCTACGACCGTTGTCGAGAACATCTACTCAAAGTATGTGCCGAAAATGGTTTACGTGTGTGATGCCATGGCTAAGTTACATTCCAAAATGTCGGCTACCAAAACATTTTGGAATGTTTCTCTCGCTTACGCTCCTAACGGGCTGTTACGCAATGCGTTGGTCTCGTCCTAATTTGCCATCTTTCTAATCGGAATTCGCTGAAATTCCGTCATTCGACCACCGCAAACTCCGTAGATCAACCTCAACTCTGTGGGCATGTTTACCCACAGAACACGGTTCACAGCAACATTAACGAATGGTCACCTTTTTGTGGATGGGTTTTCCAACATCGAATTTTTCACGTGTCGTCCCCGACACCTTTACCTGGAACGGTGTGTTCTTGGGGTCTTTGTATTGAAGATCCACATAATCGAAAGCCTCCCCGCCACGTCCTGAAAAACTAGGTGAGGCAAGCTGTTCTGGTGTGGGAGCACCTTCAATGACTGTTTTGGTGATTGTCACACGAAAATCCCCTTCCGGTGACCCCTCAAAATCACCATGCGTATACATTTGTGCCACACCTTGTTCGTTTGTCACTCCACCCACGGCCCACTGGAGTTGATCACTCACGAAACCAACCGTCGCCTCTGCCAATGGTTTGCCATCTTGGATGACTTCCACTTGACAGGGCACAAGGTCAGGAAACCCCTCCGGCGTCGGTTTCCCCCCACATCCTACTATCAATAACAAGCCTAAAACCATGATACCTGGGAACATGGAACGAAAACATCGCCATTGGCTTAATCCCTTGGATTTACACTGACCACAATCAAATGTCGGTAACAAGCGAAGCTCCTTTGCAAAACAAACATAAATTCACAGTTGCGTCACAGCCAATATTCCATTCCTACGGAAGTGAAATCGTTTCGCCTCCATTGATCGAGCCTAATGCCCCCCATGTACCGTACGGACTCGGCCCGGTAACAACTTGTGCATCCATGAGGTTTCCGGTATGGATTGAATCGCTCACGAACATCACCGAGCCATCCACACGCAGTGCGTTGACGCCGCCGGAATGATTACTCGTCGGCGCAAAAGAGCCCCATTCATGAACCGTGAACCCACCCGCCACACAGGAAACCGAGTTGGGTGGAAGGGTACAGGTAAACCAAGCGTCCGCCGAACGACCGTTGGACCAAATACGTCCGCGCCATAAATGTGCCGGATTTTTAATTGATTTGCGATCAGCACTGTATGCGTTGTTCAGACAGAGTCCCGCTCGACCCTCACCATCATGAGGCTGATAGGCCGCCACACCACCCTTTAAATTGGATGTATTATTACTGGACGGAACCACACATTCACTCAAGCAGATCGTATTGCTTGTACCATCCGTGACCGCGGCCATTGACTTCCAGGCTTCACGTTGGAAAAAGCCTCGCTTACCAACATGAGCGCGTGGCGTCCATTCCATATCAGGACGGCTGGCAAAGCTCCACATCCCATCCCCAGCACAGTAGTAAATATTCGTACACGACGAACCTACCCCGGAGGTCACCTCCGTATTGTTTCCATCAGAGGGACACAGAAGCGACGGAATCTTGTTGGCGTACCACGTTTTGTTTGCCGCGGCGAGATCCCAAACCACATAATATCCACTCGTCACGGAGGAATCAGTGTCCGCGCGTTTCGCCCAATCGACATAGGTGTCGTAGAGAGCTTTTTGTTCCATATAGGGCAGTAGAAAAACAACCGCGCCATTCGTCGGTGAGGTCCAAACGTTGCCTGAATCCTGCCGAAATCCTAGAAAATGACAATTACCAGCCGGAAATGCGTTGTGGCTGTCGTGATACGTATGCAGCGCAATTCCTAATTGTTTGAAATTATTCGTACATTGCGCGCGTCGTGCCGCTTCACGTGCCGCTTGTACCGCTGGTAATAACAACGCGATTAAAATACCGATAATCGCGATGACCACCAACAATTCGACCAAAGTAAATCCCGCTCGTTCATGTTTCATTTTGTGATCCTCCACACCAATGATATCCGAAAGAATCTAACTTTAAGCTGTTCGTTTTCCATCAAAACGGTTGGATTATCGTACTTGAGATGCCAAACTTCATCTTTATAGTTCAGACAGCATCCTCATGCTGGATATAATACCATATTCTATAACATGAAGTCTATAAAAAAGGGGGATAAAAAGAGACTTTTCATTGTTTCAAAATACTTATGGAGGTAATCCGCGAACGCATTCAGCGGAATATGTGAATTCGATTGGATATTTACAGTTACATCGTTCGCAACGGTGTCTTGCCGCTTATTTTAATATACCATGTTCAACGGAAGGTTGAGCTATTTGGCAGATAAAAAACGCCACTAAAAAAACGGGGAAAATACCAAAAAAGAGGAAAGCGTTTTTTATTAGGGCGTGTTTACACTATGATGATAACGGTCGGAAACGCTCGGCTGTCCACTGCCTACAAATGCCGTATCCATACTCATTCCCAGCCGTTTTCTATATGGAAAATCCGACGGTGGACATACACCTTGGCGGCCATCCATATTTATTTTTTCATCCTGGTAAGTCTTCGACTTACCAAAATGGAAAAATGTTTATCAATGAACGGGTAAAATTGGAATTGTTTTGTAAAGTAAAGTTTAGAAAGGTAAAAGGAAAACAGATGGAGAGGAACTTTTTACCTGACGAGGGTACTGCAAAATTCACCTGACGCATCTGCGGGCCACATCAACCTTTTTACGACTCTTTCGGCTCGCGTTACAAGCGGTCGGGGGAGCAACTTTTCCATGGTGATGGTGTGAACACGCCCCGGACGCTGGCACTGCTACGCGGCATCTACGTGTTCATGATCTTGTAGAAAATCAGCATCCAAAAAACCTTCGAGCAATTTCGTCCGTTGCGGATGTTGTAATTTCTTGACCGCTTTCGCTTCGATCTGTCGAACGCGTTCACGCGTAATGCGGAAGATACGCCCAACCTCTTCCAATGTATAGCTGTAGCCGTCACCTAGACCGTATCGCAAACGAATGATCTCCCGTTCACGTGTCGTAAGCGTTTTGAGCAATGACTCAATCCGACCTTTGAGTTGTTCATTTCCCGCGCACGATTCCGGTCGTGGAACACTATGATCTTCGAGGAATTCACCAAAACTATTGTCTTCGTTTTCGCCTACCGGGCGATCCAAACTGACCGGTGTGCGACCGACATCCAACACACGTCGCGCTTCCTCGACGGGAACATCCGCGGCCAACGCAATTTCCTCCGTCGTCGGTTCGTAGCCATATTCCTGTGTCAAACGACGCGCGGCATTTCGCAATTTACTCAATACATCAATCATATGGACTGGAATACGAATCGTGCGCGACTGATCAGCAATCGCTCGCGTAATCGCTTGGCGAATCCACCACGTCGCATAGGTCGAAAACTTATAACCGCGACGATACTCATATTTGTCCACCGCTCGCATCAATCCCGTGTTGCCTTCTTGAATCAGATCAAGGAACGAGAGGTTGCGGTTTCGATATTTCTTCGCAATCGAGACGACGAGCCGCAAATTACCACTTGAAAGTTCCCGTTTCGCGTCTTCATATTCCTGATACTCACGGCGCATTCGTTCGCAACGACGTCGCAGCGACGAGGGTCCCTCCTGAACGATCGACATCAAACGGTGCAATTTACGGCGCAAACGTGTACGTTCCGGACAGGGCGACGCCGCGCCACGTAACAGTTCGAGGCGGCGCAACACCGTGTCCATCTCCTCACGAATCTCATCCATCTGACGCATCATACCCTGAATACGTCGCGTCCGAAGACTCAGTTCCTCGACAAGAATCAGCATTTTACGACGACGTCGTATCAGTCGTTTTTGCGTATCGGCCTTCTGTTCGACCGTGGCATGTTTCGAGATAAGCGTGGCAAAATCCATTTGACTCGCACGCAACAGATATTTAAGCGTCGCCAAATTGCGCGGCATACGCGACTGAATCTGCTCCTTCGTCAGCTGTTCGGTCAGGGACACTTTGACCGTTCGGTCAAACGGCAACAGACCGGCGTGAACCTTTTCGAGCGTCGCAATCGTGGTCTGAAGCGACAGATGGCAGCCGATCACCGTGTTGCGGAATCGACTGCGAGTCCACTCAATGCGCTGGGCCAAGCGGACCTCTTCATCACGTGAAAGCAGTGGAATTTGTGACATTTGCGATAAATACAGACGAATGGGATCACTCGACCATTTGGGCGCATCACCAAGACTCAGCGAACGAACGGGAATCTCGTCCTCCTCACCACCGACCACTTCGTCCGTTTCGTCGTAACCCGTTCCCGCATAACCGCTTTCGGAATCATCGTCGAAATCGTCCGTTTCGCTGGCAATCCGAAGTGTCGTATTTTGTCCGACAACCGAACACTGGGTTTCATCGCAAAGCTCAATGCCACTCTGACGCAAAGAAAGAAGCAGACAATCCAGCCGCTCCGGCGTCATCGCCTCGTCGGGCAGAAGCTCGACGACATTATCATACGTAAGAAAACCTTGTTTCTTGCCCTGTTCCAACAGCACCGACAGTTGTCGATCAAACGATTCAAACGACTCCATTCGTACATCCTTTCGCGTCCTCCTGACGCGGCTGGAACGACGTCGCTACGTTTTTTCGTCTTTCCCCCACTGGACTCCAGATCGAAAGCCTCGATGCCGATGGATTCGATGTAGACATGTCCCGCGATCCGTTCGAGAAACCTCGAAAAATCGTTCTATGGGCAAAATGTTCGGACGCGAACACCGACGAAATCGGAAGTTTACC